>NZ_JBWKFN010000016.1:0-237848 GCF_056434245.1 Streptomyces sp. NPDC044064 | reverse complement strand
AACCCCCCCCCTCTGGGGGGGGGGGGGGGGGGGGGGGGTGTTTTTCCCCCCCCCCCCCCCCCCCCCCCCCCCCCCCCCCCCCCGATGCACATGTCCCGGGACCGAAGTGGGTGCACCGCCGTCAGAAGCGGCCCGCTCCCCGGTAGAGCTCCAGCCAGGGTTGCACGGCCATGGGTCAGCCCACCTCGGTGCGCCGCAGCCGCAGGGTCAGGATCTGGAAGGGCCGCAGGGCGACACGGACCCCGCCGTCGTCCCGCACAACGGCTTCCTCCAGGGGCCGTTCCAGCAGGTCGGTGACGTGGGCGTCGGCGAGCGGGAATCCGGTGCGCAGCACACCGCTCGCCCGCCCGCCCCGGGACTCGTAGAGCCTTACGACGACGTCACCGGAGCGGTCGTCGGCGAGCTTGACCGCCTCGACGGTCACGCCCTCGCCGGCCACCGAGACGACCGGCTCCGGCGCGCCCGCCGCGTCCGCCACCCGCAGCGGGAGGTTGAGCGCGTAGCCCTCGGCGACCGCGTCCGCGATGTCCGCGCCGGGCAGCAGGGAGTAGGTGAAGCGGTGCCGGCCCTGGTCGGCGCCCGGGTCCGGGACGCGCGGGGCGCGCACCAGGCTCAGGCGAACCGTGGTGGTCGTACCCCCGTCCTCGCGGACCGTGCGGGAGACGTCGTGGCCGTACGTCGAGTCGTTGAGGACCGCAACGCCGTAGCCGGGCTCGGCGATGTGCACCCAGCGGTGGCCGGAGACCTCGAAACGGGCCGCCTCCCAGCTGGTGTTGGTGTGGGTGGGACGCTGGACGTGGCCGAACTGGATCTCTGCCGAGGAGTGCGGGGCGCGGACGTCCACCGGGAAGGCGGCCTTGAGGATCTTCTCGGTCTCGTGCCAGTCGATGTCCGTCTCGATGTCGATCCGCGGGCTGCCCGCGCGCACGGTGAGGGTCTGGGTGATCTTCGAGCCCTTGCCGAAGGAGCGCGTGACACGGATCGCGCCGACGAGCGGGCCGTCCTCGACCACGGTGACGGAGTCGGCGTCCAGGAGGTCGGTGTACCGGTTCTTGTAGTGCTTGTCGATGTCCCAGGCGTCCCAGTAGTTGGGCAGGTCGGTGTGGAGGCGCAGGAGGTTGCCCGGCTCGGCGAGGACCTCGCGGTCCGCCCGCAGGTCGTACACGGACGACAGAGTTCCGTCTTCCGCCACCGCCACCCGGACCAGACCGTTGTCGAGGACGCGTCCGCCGACCGTGACCGGCCGCGGGGGCTCCGCACCCGCGAGCGGTGCGCTGCCGTTCGCGGGCACGCGCACGTACGCCGGCACACCCCCGGGCGTGCGGACCACCTCGGCACGGTCGTAGGGGCTGGTGTTGAACACACGAGTCACGCCGGGGCCGAGCGCGGCCACCGCCTCGGCGGTCAGCTCCTCCAGCTCCCCCGCCACGCGGGCGTACTCGGCCTCCGCCTCGCGGTGCACCCAGGCGATGGACGAGCCGGGCAGGATGTCGTGGAACTGGTGCAGCAGGACCGTCTTCCAGAGGCGGTCGAGCTTCTCGTACGGGTAGGTGTGGCCCGGAGCGTGCAGCGCGGCCGTGGTCGCCCACAACTCGGCTTCGCGCAGCCGGTGTTCGCTGCGCCGGTTGCCCTGCTTGGTGCGGGCCTGGGAGGTGTAGGTGGCGCGGTGCAGCTCCAGGTACAGCTCGCCGACCCAGACCGGGGCGTCCGGGTACTCGGCGCGGGCCTTCGCGAAGAACGCGTCGGGGTGTTCGATCTCGACCTTCGGGGAACCCTCCAGGTCCCTCAGCCGCCGGGCCCGCTCCATGATCTCGCGGGTGGGGCCGCCACCGCCGTCGCCCCAGCCGAAGGGGGCCAGGGAGCGCGTGGCGCCGCCCTTCTCGCTGTAGTTGCGGACCGCGCGGGCCATCTCCTCGCCGCTGAAGCGTGCGTTGTAGGTGTCGACGGGCGGGAAGTGGGTGAAGATGCGAGTGCCGTCGATGCCTTCCCACCAGAAGGTGTTGTGGGGGAACTTGTTGGTCTGGTTCCAGGAGATCTTCTGGGTCAGGAACCAGTCGTTGCCGGCGAGCCTGGCCAGCTGCGGGTAGGCGGCGGTGTAGCCGAAGGAGTCGGGCAGCCACACACCCTTGGTCTCCACGCCGAAGTGCTCCATGAAGAAGCGCTTGCCGTGGACGAGCTGGCGGGCGAGGGCCTCGCCGCCGGGCAGGTTGCCGTCGGCCTCCACCCACATGCCGCCGACCGGCGCCCACTGGCCCTTCTTGACGGACTCCTGGATGCGGGCCCACACCTGCGGGTAGTTGTCGCGCACCCACTCGTACTGCTGGGCCTGCGAGCAGGCGAAGACGAACTCCTCGTACTCGTCGGCCAGGGCGGTCACGTTGGAGAAGGTGCGGGACGTCTTGCGCCTGGTCTCGCGGATCGGCCACAGCCAGGCCGAGTCGATGTGGGCGTGGCCGACTCCGGAGATGAGGTGCGCACTCGCGTTCGCGGGTTTGGACAGGGCCGGCCTCAGCGCCTCGCGCACGGCGCCGGCCGAGCCGGGCACGTCATCCAGGTCGAGGAGGTCCATGGCCCGGTCGAGTGCGTGCATGATCTCGTGCCGGCGCGGGTCCTGTTCGCCCAGCTGCAGCATCAGTTCGCTCAGCACCTGGATGTCGAGGTCGAGGTGCCAGACCTGCTCGTCGAGTACGGCGATGTCGGCGCGACGGAAGGTGTACAGGGGACGGTCGCCCGCCGTGAGGACATCGCCGAGCGGGGTCGGGCCCGCGAAGTCATTGGCGAGGATGTCCGGGTTCGAGGCCGCCTCCACCAGGTAGTCCACCACCTCACCGCCCGCCGCCGGATCGGCGATCGGCACGTACTGGTTGAGCGGGTTGACGGCCTTCAGCGGCGTGCCGTTCGCCAGGTGGACCAGCGCCTCGGCCTGGTTGCCCGGCCAGTCGCCCACGAAGCCGAGGTCGATGACGGCCTCGACGCGCCGGCCCGTGAACTCGGCGGGCACTCGGCCGCGCATCCGGAACCAGGTCGTGCCCCAGGGCGGTCCCCACGGGGTGTCCGTCGCGAAGGGCTCGTACGGCGCGGCCGCGGCCTCCTCGAAGGAGACCGGCTCTCCCGGTGCCTGCCAGGACTCCACTTCGAGGGGAACGGTGGCCGCGTAGATCGCGGGCCTGATGCGCTGGTGGTGGAGCCGCTCCACGCGCTCCTCGATCCGGCGGCGTTCATCATGCATGGAGGTCTCCAGGAAGCGGGGAGGGAAAGCGCTTACTCAAGATACGCCAGGCCCGGATGGACCTGGGTGTAGCCCTCGACCAGCCTGCGGGCCACGTTCACGGAGTCGACCAGCGGGTGCAGCGCGAAGGCCTTCACGGCCATGGCGCGCGAACCTGACTCGGCGGCGGCGAGCACCTCGCGCTCGACCGCCTTGACCGCGCACACCAGACCGGCGGCGTGGCCGGGCAGCGGATCGACGGCGACCGGGTGGGCCCCGTTGGCGTCGACCAGGCACGGCACCTCGATGACGGCGTCCGGGTCGAGGACCGACAGAGTGCCCTGGTTGCGGACGTTGAGGATCAGGGTGGTGCGCTCGTCCCGGGCGATGGCCCGCATCAGGGCGAGGGCCACCTTCTCGTAGCCGCCGGAGAGGTCGTCGGCGTCGCGTTCACCGGCACCGGCCGTCTCCCGGGCCTCGGCCATGTAGGTCGCCTCGCGTTCGGCGCGGGTGCGGTCCCAGGCGTCGAGGGCGGAGACGTCCGCGCGCCGGGCCTCCTCGTAGAACCGCGCCTGCTGGTCGCGCAGGAAGGCGCCGCGGGTCTGCTCGGCCTGCTGGTAGGCGCGTACGGCCTCACGGTTGAAGTAGTAGTAGTGCAGGTACTCGTTGGGGATCGCGCCGAGGGACCGCAGCCAGTCGGTGCCGAAGAGCTTGCCCTCCTCGAAGGAGCCGAGCAGGCCGGGATCGGCGAGCAGGCGCGGGAGTTCGTCGCGGCCCGCGATGCGCAGGCCGCGTACCCAGCCGAGGTGGTTGAGGCCGACGTAGTCGATCCACGCCTCGTTCGGGTCGGCGCCGAGGACCCGGGCGATACGGCGGCCGAGGCCGACCGGCGAGTCACAGATACCGATGACCCGGTCGCCGAGGTGCCGGGACATGGCCTCGGTGACCAGCCCCGCCGGGTTGGTGAAGTTGATGACCCAGGCGTCGGGCGCCAGCCGGGCCACCCGCCGCGCGATGTCGACAGCGACCGGCACCGTCCGCAGACCGTAGGCGATCCCGCCGGCACCGACCGTCTCCTGGCCGAGGACGCCCTCCGCGAGGGCCACCCGCTCGTCGTTCGCCCTGCCCTCCAGGCCGCCGACACGGATCGCGGAGAAGACGAAGTCGGCGCCGCGCAGGGCCTCGTCGAGGTCGGTGGTGGCGGTCACGCGGGGGGCGTCGGCGACGGCCGACGCCTGTTCCTCCAGAACCCGGGCGACCGCGTACAGCCGGCTGTCGTCCAGGTCGTGCAGGACGACCTCGGTGACCCGCCCCTCGGCACGGTCCGTCAGCAGCGCCCCGTACACGAGCGGCACCCGGAATCCGCCGCCGCCCAGAATCGTCAGCTTCACGTCTGCACCCTTCCCGCCAGGACCACTTCGACGCCCGCCTCCTGCAGTGCGGAGCGGGTCACCGGGTCGACCGGCGCGTTCGTCACCACCACGTCCAGGTCCTCGGGACCGCAGACCTTCGCCATCCCCGTGCCCGGGAACTTCGCCGCGTCGGCCAGCAGCACCACCCGGTCACCCGCCTTGATCATGGCGCGCTTGACCGGCACCTCGACGACCGTCGTGTCCATCACCTGCCCGCCGGGGCGCACTCCGCTGGTGCCGAGGAAGAGCCAGTCGGCGTGCAGTTGGCGCAGGTTGTCCTCGGTGAGGAAGCCGACCAGGGAGCGGTACTCACGGCGGACCATGCCGCCGAGCAGCACCAGTTCGATGCCCTCGTCGTCGGCCAGCTCCTCGTAGACCACCAGGTTGCTGGTGATCACGGTGAGTCTGCGGCCGTGCAGCTGGCGGGCGAGCCGGTAGGCGGTGGTACCGATGTCGAGCAGCACCGACTGACCGTCCTCCACCATCGCAGCCGCACGCGCCGCTATGGCGTCCTTCTCGGCCACGCGCATCTCGGCGACCTCGGCGAAGGGCTGGTCGCCCTCCTCCGCGACGGCGCCGCCGTGGACCCGGGTGAGCAGGCCGTCCTCCTCCAGTTTGACCAGGTCGCGCCTGATCGTGGCCGGGCTGACGCCAAGCTGTTCGGAGAGGTCGGTCACGGCCGCGGGGCCGCCGGAGCGCAGGGCCCGCAGGATGAGTTGGTGTCGTCGTTCCGCCAGCACGGCATGAACACTACTCGTCATCTTCAATCAAATCCATGCTCACTTCTGCTCGGGTATTGACCAATGTCCCGCGGCAGCGCACGATTCCGTGGATCGAAATTGAACAGTTCTGACGAGCAGTTCCGACGAGAGGACGTCACCGTGGATGACGACCGGCCCGATGTGCTGCTGACCGGGCTGCTCTTCTACGACCTCGTCCTCACGGGTCTGGACGGACCGCCGACGCCGGGCGAGGAGATCTGGACGTCGGGCATGGGCTGCGGTCCGGGCGGCATAGCCAACCTCGCGGTGGCCGCCGCCCGGTTCGGCCTCGGCACCTCGCTCGCCACCGTCTTCGGAGACGACTTCTACGGCACCCATTGCCAGGAGATCCTCGGCGCCCAGGAGGGCGTCGGCCTCTCCCTCTCCCGCACGGCGGACGGCTGGGCGACTCCGGTCACCGTCTCCCTGGCGTACGGTGCCGACCGGGCCCTGGTCACCCACGGCAGCGAGCCGCCCTACTCGCAGGACGTGCTGATGGGCGACCCGCCCGAGGCACGCACCGCGCTCGTGCACCTCGAGGCGGAGCCCCGCGCATGGCTCGCAAAGGCCGCCGCGAACGGCACCCGCATCTACGCCGACGTCGGCTGGGACCCCACCCGGCAGTGGTCCCGTGACCTCCTCGACCAGCTCTCCCTGTGCCACGCCTTCCTCCCCAACGAGGCCGAGGCGATGGCCTACACCCGTACCGACACCGCCGTCGCCGCGCTCGGCACGCTCGCCGAACTGGTCCCGGTGGCGGTCGTGACGCGCGGCGGCGACGGGGCGCTCGCCGTCGACCAGACCACCGGCGAGTACGCGGACGTCCCGGCGCTTGACATCGATGTCGTGGACGCGACGGGCGCCGGTGACGTGTTCGGCGCGGGCTTCGTCGCCGCCACGCTCGCGGGCTGGCCCCTGGAGGAACGGCTGCGGTTCGCCGTCCTGGCCGCCGGCCTGTCCGTCCAGCGGCACGGCGGGGCACCGGCGGCACCGGGCTGGTACGGCGTCGACCACTGGTGGCGCTCGCTGACCGACCCCGGACTCAGGCGCACGTACGGCTTCCTCGCCGACCGCCTTCCCGCCGACCCGGGCCCGCCCGTGAGCCACGCCCCGGTCACTCCCCCCGCACCGCAGCACCGGTATTGACCCCCCGCACCCATTAGAAGTCCCGAACAGATCCGAAAGGCGGTGGGAGCTGTGCGGCTCTCACGAAGAGGCCTGCTGCGCGCGGGCCTGGCCCCCGCGGCCGCCACGGCGCTCGGCGGCCTGGCGTCCGGCTGTGCCGTTCCGACCGGCTCCACCGGCCGGAACATGGTCCTGTGGTACTGGGACGGCGGCCTCGGCGACACGGTCCTGAAGAGGGCCGAGGCACGCTACGCCGGCTCCGTCGACCTCCGCCCCGTCAAGATCGGCGGCTACTACCGGTCCAAGCTGATCACCACGATGGCCGGCCGCGCCCACATCCCCGACATCGCGGGACTCAAGGGCGAGGACATGGCGTCCTATCTGCCCGATGCCGACCAGTTCGTCGACCTGCGCACCCTCGGCGCCGAGAAGTACCGCGACCGGTACCTGTCCTGGAAGTGGGACCAGGGCCTGGCCGACGACGGCACGATGATCGGCTTCCCGATCGACTGCGGCCCGGTCGCGCACTACTACCAGTACGGGGTCTTCCGGAAGGCCGGGCTGCCGTACGAACCCGAGGACGTCTCCGGGGAGTTGAACACCTGGGACAGGTTCTTCGCGGCGGGCGAGCAGCTGCGCAGGCGGATCCCGGGTACGTATCTGCTCACCGACGTCAACGCCGTCTTCGAGAACGTGGTGCAGCAGGGCAGCAGGCGCTACGTGGACAAGGACCGCCACTTCATCGGCGACCAGGACCATGTCCGCAAGGCCTGGGCGCTGGCGGTGGAGGCGAAGCAGCGCAGGATCGTCTCGAACCTCGTCAACGGCACCCCGGACCAGCTCTCCGCCATCCAGGACGGCAGACTGCCGAGCCAGCTCAACGCCTCCTGGGCGACCAACGACCTCAAGAGCGGTGTCCCGAGGACCAAGGGCCGCTGGCGGGTGGCCCAGATGCCGGTGCGCCCCTCCAACAGCGGCGGCTCGTTCCTCTCCGTCACCAGGGCGTGCCGCGAGCCCGAGCAGGCCTTCCGGATCATCACGTGGATCCTGAACGCGGCCAACCAGGCCCAGGGCTTCGTCGACGCGGGTCTGTTCCCCTCCACGCCCGCCTCCTACGGACTCGGGCAACTGCGCGATCCCGACCCCTTCTTCGGCGGCCAGGTGACCATGGACGTCTTCGGACCCGCCGCCCAGCGGATCGCGGTCGCCCACAACAGCCCGTACGACGTCGCGCTCGGGCAGCCCCTCAAGGACGAGATCAAGAACGTCGGCGTCCTCGGCAAGGACCCGAAGAAGGCCTGGAGCGACGCCATGAGCAAGTGCCGGCGGATCGCGCGGCACCTGGGGGTGAGCCACTGATGACCACCGCACTGGACGAACCCCGGGTCACCGTGGAGCGGACGGCCGCACCGCAACCCCGCATGAGGCTGCGGGGGTACTGGCACCTGTATGCCGCGATCTCCCCGTTCTACCTCCTCTTCCTCGGCTTCGGCCTGATCCCGGTCGGCTTCTCGCTCTACGTCTCCTTCCACCGCTGGGACGGCCTCGGCTCCATGGAGTGGGCGGGCCTGTCCCAGTACCGGTACCTGCTGGGCGACAGCGACTTCTGGAGCTCGGTCGGGAACACCGTGCTCATCTGGGCGCTGGCCACCTTCCCGATGATCTTCCTGGCGATGGTGACGGCCGTGCTGCTCAACTCGGCGGTCCGCTTCAGGAACGCCTACCGGTTCGCCTACTTCCTGCCGAACGTCACCTCGGTCGTCGCCGTCGCGATCATCTTCGGCTCGGTGTTCTCCACCAACTTCGGCCTGGTGAACGCCCTGTTGCAGGCGGTCGGCCTGGACCAGGTGGCGTGGCTGAACACACCGTGGGGCATCAAGGTCGCCATCGCCACCCTGATGACCTGGCAGTGGACCGGCTACAACGCGATCATCTTCCTCGCGGGACTGCAGACGATCCCCGGCGAGCTGTACGAGGCGGCCCGGATGGACGGTGCCGGTCCCGTGCAGACCTTCTTCCGGATCACGCTGCCGATGATGCGGCCGGTGCTGCTGTTCGTGCTGGTCGTCTCGACGGTCACCGGGTTGCAGAGCTTCTCCGAACCGCAGGTGCTGCTGCAGACCACGGCCAACGACTCGACGTTCTCCGGCGGCCCGGGCCACGCCGGCCGGACCATGGTCCTCTACTTCTTCCAGCAGACCTTCGACAACAACGACTTCGGCTACGGCGCCGCCGTGGCCTGGGGGATCTTCCTCGTCGTCGTCCTCTTCTCGATCGTCAACTGGCGCCTGCTGCGGCGCCGGGGCGAAGAATAGGCGGGCCGGTCACCATGGCAACCATCAAGGGAACCCGCGGCAGAGGGATCGCGCTGCACGCCGTCCTTGTCCTCGGACTGCTCCTGTCGGCCTTCCCGTTCTACTGGGCCGTGATCATGTCGACGCACACGTCGAGCGAGATCTTCTCCTACCCGCCGAAGCTGCTGCCCGGCTCGCACTTCCTGCAGAACGTCCGCCACCTCTTCGACAGCGTCGACTTCTTCGGCTCGATGCTGAACTCACTGCTGGTCGCGGGTTCGGTGACCGCGCTGGTGCTCTTCTTCGACTCGCTCGCCGCGTTCGTGTTCGCCAAGTTCGAGTTCCCGGGCCGGCGGCTGCTGTTCGGGCTGCTGATGCTCATCTTCATGGTGCCGGCGCAGCTCTCCGCCATCCCGCAGTTCGTGATCATGGCGAAGCTCGGCTGGATCGGCTCGATGACCTCGCTGATCGTCCCCGCGGCCGCCAACGCGTTCGGCATCTTCTGGATGCGGCAGTACATGCGCGGCGCCATCCACGACGAGCTGCTGGACGCCTCCCGCATCGACGGCGCGAACTTCCTGCGCCAGTACTGGCACGTGGCCCTTCCGGTGGTCCGGCCCGGGCTGGCCTTCCTCGGCATCTTCACCTTCATGGGCCAGTGGAACGACTACGCCTGGCCGCTGATCGCCCTCACCGACCCCGGCAACGTCACACTCCAGGTGGCCCTCTCCCAGCTCAACGGCACCCACGGCACGACGGACTACGGCATGGTGATGACGGGCGCGCTGCTGGCCCTCGTCCCCCTGCTGATCGTCTTCGCGGCCGGCGCCCGGCAGATCATCGGGGACCTGGGCAAGGGGGCCATCCGCTGATGGACCCGCTGCTGGGGCTGCGTCCCTGGGAGGCGCCCGAGGTGACCTCCTGGGGGCGGCTGCCGATGCACGCGGTCGGCCGTCGACGGGACGCGGTGTCCCTGGACGGTGAGTGGCGCTTCCAGTTGATGCCGGCGCCGGAGGCTGCGGTGCGGGGTACGTGGTCGACGGCGTACGTGCCGGGCGTCTGGACCATGCAGGACACGGACGACCTTCCGCAGTACACGAACGTCCTCATGCCGTACGCGGAATTCCCGCCAGGGTCGCCCGCGGACAATCCGACCGGCGTCCACGAGCGGGCGGTGGACATCCCGGCCGACTGGTCGGGCCGTCGTGTCGTCCTCCAGGTCGGCGCCGCCGAGAGCGTGCTGCTGGTGCATGTGGACGGGCATCCGGTCGGCATCTCGAAGGACTCCCACCTGGCCGCCGAGTTCGACCTGTCGGGTGTCGTACGCGCCGGGGAGCCGTCCGTCGTACGGCTGACCGTGGTGAAGTGGTCGGACGCCTCGCACATCGAGGACCAGGACCAGTGGTGGCACGGCGGGATCACCCGGTCGGTGCTGCTGTACGCGACGGATCCGCTGCACCTCGCGGATGTGACCGTCCGGGCGAGGTTCGACGGCGCACTGCGGGTGGACTGCCGGGTACGGGACGCAGGCGGTGCCGCGCTGCCCGAAGGGTGGTTCGTCGGCGCGGAGCTGGACGGGCAGCCGCTCCCCCAGGACGCGGAGTTCGACCGGGCCAACGCCGAGGACGAGCGGATCTCCGACTTCCTGGGCGAGGCGCGCATCAGTGCCGTCGTCCCCGAGGTCCGCACCTGGACCGCCGAGACCCCCGAGCTGTACGGCCTCACCGTCCGGCTGCACCGCGCCGACGGCACGGTCGCCGACGTCTCCCGCCACCGCGTCGGCTTCCGGGACGTCGAGGTCGTCGGGCGGGACCTGCTGGTCAACGGCGAGCGCGTGTTCGTCCGGGGCGTGAACCGGCACGACTTCCACCCGCTGACCGGGCGGACGGTGTCGTACGACGACATGCGCGCGGATCTCGTGCTGCTCAAGCGGTTCGGCTTCAACGCGGTCCGCACCTCGCACTACCCGAACGACCCGGCCCTGTACGACCTCGCGGACGAGCTGGGCCTCTACCTCGTCGACGAGGCCGACGTCGAGTCGCACGACCACGCGCACGAGATCGCCGACGATCCGCGCTATCTGAACGCCTTCGTGGACCGGGTCTCGCGGATGGTGCTGCGAGACAAGAACCACCCGTCGGTCATCATCTGGTCCCTGGGCAACGAGTCCGACTACGGCGCGAACCACGACGCGGCGGCCGGCTGGGTGCGGCGGCACGACCCGACCCGGCCCCTGCAGTACGAGGGCGCCGCCAAGCGCGGCTGGGCGGATCCGGACGTGGCCTCCGACATCGCCTGCCCGATGTACGCGCCGATCGAGGACTGTGTCGCACACGCCCTGTCCGGGGAGCAGACCAAGCCGCTGATCCAGTGCGAGTACTCGCACGCGATGGGCAACAGCAACGGCACGCTCGCGGACCACTGGGCGGCCATCGAGTCAACGCCGGGTCTTCAGGGCGGCTTCATCTGGGAGTTCTGGGACCACGGAATTCTGCAGCGCGTGAGCGACGGAAGACCGGCCGGGCGCACGGGCGCCGGGCTCCATGACAACGGTGTCGCGGCGCCCGGCCATCGCTGGGCGTACGGCGGCGACTTCGGCGAGACCCGCCACGACGGTGCCTTCATCGCCGACGGGGTCGTCTTCCCGGACCGCACGCCCAAGCCGGTGATGTACGAGCACCGTGAGCTGGCGGCCCCGGTCCGCATCCGGTGCTACCGGCACGAGGGGATCGTCCTCGCCAACCATCAGCACTTCCGCGGCCTGAACTGGCTTGCGGCCACCTGGGAACTGTCGCTGGCCGACGGCCGCGTCCTGACCGCCCCGGCCCGGCTGCCCGACCTCCGGCCGGGCGAGACGGCTGCCGTGCCGCTGCCCTTCGCGCTGCCCCGGGACGGCGGCGAGGCGTGGCTGACCCTGCGGGTGACGACGGCCGAGGACGAGCCGTGGGCGCCGCGCGGCACGGAGGTGTGCGCACCGCAGGTACGGCTGCGGGCGGCCGCCGTACCGCAGTCGCGGCCGGCCGTGGCCGGGCCGCCGGTGGCGGTGGACGACGACGGGCTGCTGACGCATCCCATGCTGACGGCCGCGCCGGTGCTGTCCCTGTGGCGGGCGCCCACCGACAACGACGAGCTGGGCGGCGCCGCCCGCCGCTGGCGCACCTGGGGTCTGGACGCGCTGGTCCGCAAGGTCGTCTCGGTGCGCCGCGCGGGCGGGACGGTGACGGTGCTCGCCGAGTACGCGGGGACGGCCGGTGTCGTACGGCACCGGCAGGAGTTCACGCCGGTCGAGGGTGGCATCCGAGTGGCCGAATCGGCGGAACTGCCCGCCGAGTTCGACGATGTGGCCCGGGTCGGCTCGGTGTTCGAGACGGTGCCGGGGCTGGATCTGCTGGAGTGGTTCGGCCAGGGTCCCTGGGAGTCGTACCCGGACCGCTCGGCGGGCGCACCGGTGGGCCATCACGCGCTGCCGGTGAACGAGTTGTTCACGCCGTATCTGCGCCCGCAGGAGAGCGGCGGCCGGCACGGGGTGCGGCGGTTCACGCTGTCGGCTGCGGACGCCACCGGACTCGGGGTCGAGCTGGACGAGCCGCGGCAGGTGTCCGTGACGCGCTATCGCGCCGAGGATCTGACGTCCGCCGCCCACCATGACGAACTGATGCCGCGCCCGGGCTGCGTGGTGCACCTCGACGCCGCGCACCGGGGCCTCGGCACCGCGTCCTGCGGCCCCGACACCACCGCCCCCTACCTCGTTCCCGCCGGGGTCCACCGCTGGAGCTGGACCCTGCGCGTTCTCTGACTCCCCCACGCCTCCTCTCCCCCGTCACCTCTCACGGAGCACACGTGTGTACTTCGCATGACCACCCCCAGGACGAGGCCGCGCAGGCCGGAGCCGGACGACGCGGCTTCCTCCGGGCCACGGCGCTGCTCGGCGCCGCCGCCACGGCCGGGCTCGCCCTGCCGGCCGCCGCCGAGGCGGCGCCCCGGCCGGCCTCCCACCGGCGGCCCGACCCGGAGAGCCGCCGCTTCACGCTCGCGGTGATGCCGGACACGCAGTACCTGTTCGACGGACCGAGCATCAACCCCGCGCCCGTCGAGGCCTCCCTGCGCTATCTGCTGGAGCACGGCCGGGACGAGAACATCGTCTTCCTGTCCCACCTCGGCGACCTCACCCAGAACGGCGCCGAGGACGAATTCGCCGCGATCGGGGAGGCGTTCGGGATCCTCGACCGGCGGGGCGTCGGCTACAGCGTCCTCGCCGGCAACCACGACGTCCGGTCCTCGACGGACGACCAGCGCGGTGCGACGCCGTACCTGGATGCCTTCGGGCCGCAGCGCTTCCAGGACACGGAGACGTTCGGCGGGGCCTCGCCCGACGGCTACAACACCTACCACCTCTTCCGGGCCGGCGGCCGGGAGTGGATGGTGCTGGCGCTGGACTGGCGGCTGTCGGCGGCGGGGTACGCCTGGGCGAAGGAGGTCCTCGCCCGGCACCCGAAGACGCCGGTCGTCCTCACCACGCACGAGCTGGTCGCCGAGGACGACACCCTGTCGGGCTACGGGCAGCAGCTGTGGGACCGGCTGATCGAGGACCACGACCAGATCTTCCTGACCCTGAACGGCCACTACTGGCCCGCGGGCCGCGCGATCCGGAAGAACGCGGCCGGCAACGAGGTGCACCTGCATCTGACGAACTACCAGAACCGCTACTTCGGCGGCGCCGCGATGATCCGTCTCTACCGCTTCGACCTGGACCGCGGCGTGATCGACGTGGAGACGGTCTCCCCGTGGATCCTGGGCCGGGCGGCAAAGGGACTCAACGAGCTGGAGCGGCAGGAGATCGAGCTGAGCGGCGACGCGGACCGCTTCTCGGTCGAGATCGACTTCGCCGAGCGGTTCGCCGGCTTCGACCCGGTGCCGGTCCGCCGGGCCCGGCCCGCCTCGGAGATGCTGATTCGGGGCACGCTCGCCTACTGGCACTTCGAGTCGCCTGTCTCCGGAACCGTCCGTGACCTGTCCGGCCGCGGCAACGACCTCACCGTGGTCCCGGTGGGCGGCGGCTCGCTCGGCTGGTCCGCCGACCACCACCCCGACCAGCCCGGCCACGGCAGCCTGGAGTTCCAGGGGTACAAGTCCCCGCTGAAGGGCGCCTACCTGCGCACGGTCGACGGCGCCCCGCTCAACTCGGCCACCTTCAGGAACGGTTACACGATCGAGGTGTTCTACCGCCTGCCCGCGGACTGGGACCCCGGGCACAACGCCTGGTCGGGCCTGGTCAGCCGCACCGGCCGCAACGGCTCCGCCGGTCCGGTCACGGACGATCCCGACGAGCCGCTCGCCACGCTGTCGATCTCCGACGGGCCGGGCCCGCAGTGGGCGGTCCATCCGCTCAACCAGCAGCAGCTCGCCACCAACTGGGGGGACGAGACCGCCCGCGAGAAGTGGTGGCACCTGGCCGTGGTCAACGACGGACGGCACACGACGATGTACGTCCAGGGCTGCCCCGTGGCCCGCAACCCGCACGCCGCCGCCGTCGGCATCGCCTCGGCCGGGCTGCCCTGGCTGCTCGGCGGCTACGAGTACGCCGACCGGATCGACCAGATCCTGCATGGCCGCCTCGGCGATGTCCGCATCGTCGAACGGGCGCTGCCCGTCACCTCCTTCATGACCCACTGACGACTTCGCGGAGGACCTTGACGATCATGACCGAGCAGCAGCTGCCCGCCTGGGCCGACCCGTCCGTGTCCGCCGCATCCCTCGACGCGCAGGGCGTGTCGAGACGCGGACTCCTGCGCCGTGCCGGCCTGTTCGGCGCCGCGTTCGCCCTCGGCCCGGCCGCGACGCCCGCCTTCGCCGCCTCCCGCAGGGAGGGCTTCGGCGGCGACGACCCGCACCTCGCCTACCTCGTGGGCGACCACCACGTCCATTCCGTCTACAGCCACGACGCCAAGTACACGTTCTCGCAGCAGGCCCAGGCCGCCGCCCGGTACGGCCTGGACTGGATGGTGTTCAACGAGCACGCCAACTTCGGGCACGCCCGCTACGGCGCCGCGCTGGAACACCAGGAGATCCTCAAGGCCCGCGCCGAGAACCCGCGTCAGCTGATCTTCCAGGGACTGGAGTGGTACATCCCGGCCGCGGAGCACTGCACGGTCTTCGCCGCCCCCGGCCCCCACGAGGCCGACCTGCTCACCCGGTTCGAGCTGGCCTACGACGGCAAGCTGCTCGGCTACACCGACGGCGCCCCGGGCAGCGCCGACACCGCCCGCAACGAGGCCCATGCCGTCAAGGCCATCCAGTGGCTGGCCGAGCAGCGCCGCACCGGCTACGTCGACGACGTCCTGGTCCTCGCCAACCACCCGCTGCGCCTCGGCATCGACTCCCCGCACGAGATGCGCAACTGGCGGGACGCGGCCCCCGAGATCATGATCGGCATGGAGGGCGCGCCCGGCGCCCAGGGCGCTGCCATCCCCGGCCGGCGCGGCTCGACGTCGATCCGCGGCGAGTACGAGAACAAGCCGTCCGCCAACTCCTTCGCCGGCTACCCGGCGGACGCCTACCTCACGTACGGCGGCTTCGACTGGGCGACCGCGACGGTCGGCGGCCTGTGGGACTCGATGCTGGCCGAGGGCCGGCTGTTCTCGATCACCACCAACTCCGACAACCACCGGACCGTCTTCGACACCTGGAAGAACGGCGACTGGCAGCCCGGCCAGAACTTCGACAACACCGGCAGGCTGCCCGACCCCGTCGACACGGACACTCCGCAGCCCGGCAGCGACTTCTGGCCGGGAGAGTTCAGCCGCACCCATGTCGGTGTGACCCGCTACGGCTACCGTGCCGTGATGGCGGGCCTGCGCGCGGGCCGCGTCTGGCTGGACCACGGGCAGCTGCTCGACGGGCTCGACGTGCGGCTGAAGCGGGACTGCGACTTCGGGCGGGGCGTCACGCTGGGCGGACGGCTGCGCGTCCGCAGGGGTGAGAAGATCACGCTGTATGTGACGGTGACCACCGCCTCCCGGGCCAACCCGCAGGGCATCCTGCCCGAGTTGGCGCACGTGGACGTGATCCGGGGCGCGGTGCGCGGCCCCCTCGCCGACCGCGACAGCTGGCAGGCGCCCGACACCAAGGTCGTCCGGAGCAAGGACGTCAGCGGTCGCAACGGCACGTACACCCTGCGCATCCCGCTGACCGCGGGCGACGAGTCCTTCTACGTGCGCCTGCGCGGCAGCGACGGCAACCGGCACGGCGCGGGATACCTCGGCGCGGCGATCGACCCGCACGGGCCGATCACCCACGAGCCCGGAAACGGTGACCCGTGGGCCGATACGTGGTTCTATTCCAACCCCATCTTCGTCGACGTGGCAGGAGTCTGATGAGACGCCATCTCCTCACCCTCACCGCCTTATTGGGCACGCTGGCCCTCGGCGCCCCGAGCGCCTCCGCCGCCGAGGGCCCCCAGTGGACGCACACCGGGACGTCGTACACCGACACCCTCGGCGGCGGTCAGGGGCTCGCGAGCCGGGCGGACGGTTCACTGCTGCACCGCGGTCTGCTGGACATCCCGCTGGACCTGCGGATCAAGGGCTGGAACCACGTGGGCGACCCGGACATCGCGCGCGGCTACGTCTTCGACGCCTACCAGGGCGCCGACACGGCCACGTCGAAGATGTACGCGGTCACCACGCCCTCCGGGAGGCGGTACGACTATGTGCACCGGCTGGATCCCGGCGAGAAGGTGAACAACTCCTTCGCCACCGTCTCGCCCGACGGCCAGTGGCTGGTGTCGGGCGAGTGGGGCGACCAGAACCGGCTCCAGGTGTTCCCGGCGCCCCTGCTCAACCCGGCCACGCCGGCCACCGGCGGCTCGCTGGCGCAGGCCGGGCAGATCAGCCTGGACAAGCCGGTACGGGACATCCAGGGCTGTGACTTCGTCACCGCCACCCGGCTCGCGTGCGCCTCGGACGACGCCTCCGGCACGCTCTTCCCGCAGAGCAGGCCGCTGCTCCGGGTCGACCTGCCGCACCCGCTGGACGGCAAGCCGGTCACCGGCACGGTGACCAGTCTCTTCGGGCTGGAGCAGAAGAGCGTGTGCACCGGCACGTTCGAGGCGGAGGGCGTCGACTACGACCCGGGCAGCGGCACGCTGCGGGCCGAGGTGATCCCGCCGGGCGTGTGCGCGATCGCGACGACCGTGTACGCGTACCGGCAGCAGTAGGCGCTCACGCGTAGAAACGGGAGAGACTCTGCAGGACGGCGGCGGGCTTCCCGCCGCCGTCGATCTCCACCGTGCCGTCGACGGCGATCTGCACCCCGCCCGGCACCTCCTCGACGGCGGCGAGCCGCGCGGCGAGCCGGATGCGCGAGCCCGCCTTCACCGGGGCGGGGAAACGCACTTTGTTCAGCCCGTAGTTGACCTTCGTGGTCACCCCCTGGACGTCCAGCAGCTCGGTGAAGAGCGGGATGAACAGGGAGAGGGTGAGATAGCCGTGGGCGATCGGGGCACCGAACGGGCCCTTCCCGGCGCGTTCGCGGTCCACGTGGATCCACTGATGGTCGCCAGTGGCGTCGGCGAAGGTGTCGATGCGTTCCTGGGTGACTTCGATCCACTCGCTGGTGCCGAGGTCGCTGCCGGCCAGCTTCTTCAGCTCGTCCAGACCGTTGACGGTGACGCTCATGAGGTGCCTCTTCCTTGCGGGAGCCGGTGACCGAAGTGCTCGCGCACCCGGGACTTGAGCAGCTTTCCGGAGGCGGTGCGCGGGAGTTCGTCCGCGACCACCAGCGATTTGGGGATCTTGTACTTGGCGAGCCGGCCGGCCAGCGAGGCCAGCGCCTCGTCCGGGTCGAGGTCCACGCCCGCCTCGGGGACGACGACCGCGCGGGGCACCTCGCCCCACCTGTCGTCCGGGACACCGATGACCGCGCACTCCGCGATGCCGGGGTGGGCGAGCAGCAGGTCCTCGATCTCGGCGGGATAGACGTTCTCCCCACCCGAGATGATCATGTC
Source organism: Streptomyces sp. NPDC044064 (assembly GCF_056434245.1). NCBI lineage: Bacteria > Bacillati > Actinomycetota > Actinomycetes > Kitasatosporales > Streptomycetaceae > Streptomyces > Streptomyces sp. NPDC044064. Next base: position 220,044 of record NZ_JBWKFN010000016.1, on the reverse strand, counting down.
CTTCACGCGGTCGACGATGTACACGTAGCCGTCCGCGTCGACACGGGCCACGTCCCCGCTGCGGAACCACCCCTCGGCGAAGGAGGCGGCCGACTCCTCGGGCAGTCCCCAGTAGCCGGACATGACGTGCGGCCCGCGTACGACGACCTCGCCGCTCTCGCCCACGTCCACCGGAGTGAGGTCGGGCCGCACGACCCGGACGTCGCTGAAGAAATGCGGCACGCCCGCCGAGCCGGCCTTGCTCACCGCGTGTTCGGCGTCCAGGAACAGGGCGCCGGGCGCGGCCTCGGTCATGCCGTAGCCCTGCAGGAAGGTGAGGCCGCGTCTTTGGTAGGCGGCGATGAGCGGCGTCGGGACCGGTGAACCGCCGCAGGTGAGGAGCCTGAGCGAGGACAGGTCGGCGGCCGGCCAGCGAGGGTGCCGGGCGATCTGGTCGAACATGGTCGGCACGCCGAACATGAAGGTGATCCGGTGCTGTTCGACCAGGTCGAAGGTGGCCTGCGGGTCGAAGGACTCCACCAGGACGCAGGTGCCGCCCTTCAGCAGGACCGGCAGGGTCAGCATGTTCAGGCCGGCCGTGTGGAACAGCGGGGCCGAGACCAGGGCGCGTTCGTCGGCGGTCAGGTCGGTGTCCACCAGGACGTTGATGGCGTTCCAGGCGAGGTTGCCATGGGTGAGCACCGCCCCCTTGGGCCGGCCGGTCGTCCCCGAGGTGTACATGATGATGCAGATGTCGTCGGGAGTGACCGGTTCGTCGACCGGCTCGTCGTCCGCCGACGCCAGGAACTCCTCGTACACGGAGCCCACTTCGACGTACGTCCGGACCTCGGGGGCGTCGGGCAGTGCGCTGCGGGCGGGTGCGTGGACGAGAATCCGGGCGCCGGAGTCGGCCAGCTGGTAGGTGAGTTCGGGGCCGGAGAGGCGGGTGTTGAGCGGGACGAAGACGGCGCCGAGCAGGCCGGCCGCGAACAGGGTCTCCAGATGGGCGGGGTGGTTGGGGCCGAGGTAGGCGACGCGATCGCCGCGGCGGACGCCCCGGGCACGCAGGGCCCGGGCCAGCCGGGTGGTGCGGGTGTGCAGTGTGCGGTAGTCGGTCGACTTGTCACCGTGCACCAGCGCGGTGCGGTGCGGGGTCTTGCGGGCCCGGCGTGCGGGCCACGACCCCAGTCCCTCGTTGCGCATCCGGCACCCCCTACGAATCCGTCAGGCCGAGCAGGCGGGCGGCGTTCTCCTTGAGGATCTTCGGCCTGACCTCGTCCTTGACGGGCAGCCCGGCGAAGTCGGCGAGCCAGCGGTCCGGGGTGAGGACGGGGAAGTCCGAGCCGAACAGGACCTTGTCCTTCAGCAGCGTGTTGGCGTACTGCACCAGCTGCGGCGGGAAGTACTTGGGCGACCAGCCGGACAGGTCGATGTGCACGCCCGGCTTGTGGGTGGCGACGGCCAGGGCCTCGTCCTGCCAGGGGAACGAGGGATGCGCCAGGATGATCTTCAGATGCGGGAAGTCGGCGGCGACGTCGTCCACGTGCAGGGGGTTGGAGTACTTCAGGCGGATACCGCCCCCGCCGGGCACGCCCGCGCCGATTCCGGTCTGGCCGGTGTGGAACAGGGCGATGGCGCCGGTCTCCTCGATCACCTCGTACAACGCGTACGCGACATCGCGGTCGTTGGGGAAGAAGCCCTGGATGCCGGGATGGAACTTGAAGCCCTTCACCCCGTACTCCTCCACCAGCCGCCGGGCCTGCCGTACGCCGGCCTTCCCGCGGAAGGGGTCGACGGAGGCGAAGGGGATCAGGACGTCCGCGTTGGCCGCGGCCGCCTCCGCCACCTCCTCGTTCGGGACGGGCGCGGTGCCGGTGGCGGACTCGGCGTCCACCGTGAAGACCACCGCGGCCATCCTCCGCTCTCGGTAGTACGCGGCCGTCTCCTCCAGGGTGGGCTTCCGCGTGCCCTCGACCTTGAAGTAGGCGGAGGAGGCGGCATGCAGATCGTCGTCGAGGGAGGAGTGCCCCTTCGAGGACACCTCCGCGTGGGTGTGGACGTCGATCGCGACCAGGTCCTCGATGTCCATCACGCCTCCGGAACCTTCGGGGCGGGGATGCCGACGGTCTGGAGTTCGGCGCCCACCGACGTGTGCCAGGCGCCGGCCAGTGCCTCGGGGGTCCAGCCGCCGTCCGTGCAGGCCGTCCGGATCTCCTGCGGGTGCGACCACAGCGCCACCCTGTCGCCGCCGATACCGATGGCCTGGCCGGTGATGCCGCGAGCCGCCTCGGAGGCGAGGAAAGGCACGAGGGCCGCGCAGTCCTCCGGGGTGCCGAAGCCCTCGCCCTTGCGCAGGAAGTCCGGCAGTGGCTCGCCGTCCCGCATCGCCTCGACATAGGGGGCGAAGGCCGGGATCGTCTCGGTCATCGCGGTCGCGGCGACCGGCACGATCGCGTTGACGGTGATCTGCGCGCGGGCCAGCTCCATCGACCAGGTACGGGCCATGGCGGCGATGCCTGCCTTGGCGGCGGCGTAGTTGGTCTGCCCGAAGTTGCCGCGCTGCCCGGCCGGGGAGCCGACCAGGATCAGGGTGCCGCCCTCGCCCTGCTCGCGCATGCGGACGGCGGCGGCGCGGGCGCAGGTGAAGGTGCCCCTGAGATGGGTGGTGACCACGGCGTCGAAGTCCTCGTCGGTCATCTTCCACAGCACCTTGTCGCGCAGGATGCCGGCGTTGGTGACGAGGACGTCGAGCCGGCCGAACGCCGCGACCGCGCGGGCGACCAGCCGGTCGGCGGCTTCGGCGGTGCCGACCGGAACCACCTCGGCCACGGCGGTGCCGCCGGCCTCGGCGATGGACTTCACCGCCTGTTCGGCCACGGCCTCGTCGACGTCGTTGACGACCACCGAGGCACCACGGGCGGCGAGGGCTTGGGCGTAGGCGAGGCCGAGGCCCCGGCCGCTGCCGGTGACGACGGCGGCCTTGCCGGTGAGATCGATGGGGGGCACGTGCGGGTCCTTTCGGACGGGAACGGCTCGGGAGGCGGACGGACTGGTCCGCGAGATCGAAGCTAAGAGCAATAATTGTTGTCGTCAATAGTTGTTGCCGTCCTGCGCATACGGCATGCTGGGGTCCACCCAGCCGAGAAGACCGAGACCAGGGGGCCCGCCATCACCCGTCGGCACACCAAGAACCCGAGCCCGATCGACGCGGACGAGCCGTGGATGCGTGGGCTGCACGCGGACACGGGCTATCTCCTGTACCGCCTCGGCCTGCGCTCCGGTCAGATGTTCAACTCCTTCCTCCAGGAGTCCGGGCTGCGGCTGCGGCACTACGCGGTGCTGCGCTTCCTCGCCACCTCCGAGGGCGCGCTCCAGCGCGCGCTGAGCACCCGGCTCGGCTACGACCCGAGCGCGATCGTGGGCCTGGTCGACGACCTGGAGAAACTGGGCTTCGCCGAGCGCCGCCCCTCCCCCGACGACCGGCGCAGCAGGATCGTCGTACTGACCGAGAATGGCCGCAGGTTCCTGCGCGACACCGACGAGGCGGGCCTGAGGGTCACGAACGACCTACTGGCCCCGCTCGACACTGCGGAGCGCGAGACGCTGCACGCGTTGCTCCTGCGGGTCGCCGACCAGCCATGACGCGGCATCGGAACGTGCGGTTGGCTCACTGACTGGGGCGCTCGACCTCAGCCCTCCCCAGGAGTTCCGCGAAGGGTGTCTGCGCCATTGAGCCACGCACATCTTCGAGCCCATACCTATCAATGGCATCTCTGTTCGCGTGGATGTCGTTCGAGTCGTAGCCTTTATCTTTCCCCGGTGACGCCACATCCACATAAAGGGTCGGCATCTCGCGATCCTCAACCCGCCACAGCGTCAGGCGTTGCCGACCTCGAGTCAGATTGAGAATCTCATCACTGTTCGAGATGGAGGATTGGTATCTGAAATATTCACCGGGAGGCCCCTTGGGATCTTTGTCTGTATGGAACTCCTTGAGCCGCCGGACAGAATCCCCCGAACGCTCATAATTAGCGCCCAGTCTCACCCTGTCCCTCCTGATCACGTAAACCTCGGTCTGGGCCTTGACTGCATCATATGTAGACTTTTCAGGGTTCTTGATTTCCGCGACCACATCCTGCGCAACTTCTTCCCCTGGATTCAACGCTCGCCCCACTGGCGTGACGAACTCGCCGGAGTTGATCAAATTTTCCTTTACACTCTCACTTCCGCCCTGAATCCAGAAGATACTGCCGAGGATATAGACGGAGATCTTGCCGGAATTCTTTACGTAGAGATGAACCGGCAGATACATCACCGTCCCCTCCCTGTTCATGCTCGGCATCTCGAATTCGGCTCCACTCTGCACCAGCGGATCTGTCGTGTAGGGGACATAGACTTGCGAATACGTCAAGTTGGCGATCGCGAGGAGGGCGGATGCGATCGCCCCGATCGCAATCCGCCTTGGATTTCGAATTCCTTTCCATGCCTGACCGCGGACGAGTATCCACAGAGCCCATGCAGACCAGGACACAAGGGCTATCCAATACATAAGGTGAATGTCGATCACCCGACCGTGGATCTGCAGAACGAGTAGCAACAAGCCGACACTGAAGGCGACCAGGACACCGAACAGAATGACCGCCCCCGAGTATTTCATTTTCCGCTTGCGCCAATAGTCGAGAGTGGTTATGGCGGCAGTTAATTCCGCGACGGCCAGGAAAATAAAAATCGCCCCTGTGATTCGTCCGGCATAGGTCAGTGAATTGGTGGAATCCACTACGCCGATCCTGAGGAGCAGATATTCTGCCGCCATAAGGCCGGCTGCCATGAGGGCGCCGATCGTTCGCCGCCGCCACGGGCGATCCGGCCAGACAGTTCCGTCACCGCCGAGCCAGTCGATGTCGTACCCGGATGCCAGACCGGCGCGGCGCAAAAGTCTTTGCAGCTCCCTCGGGCACTGCACCCTGTCTACGGCCTTACCGTCGATCATGACTTTCCGCAGGCCGAGGTCATCCGGTGGCCCGACGGTCACCACGGGTGTGTTCGCCATGACATCAGCCTGCTGCTCGTACCCGGTGAGTGCACCTCTGGAGCGCCTCCCGTGTCATGACGCGGGCATATCCATCACCCGATTGGAGTAATGGGGCGCGCGCCTCGCATCGTGCGGGGCGAACCTGGCCATGACCTGTCACTCGCCCGTACAGGAGCTCCTCATGCGTACACGACTTCTCGGGTTCGCCGCCGCCGTGATACTCGCTGTTCTTGGCGCCACGGGCCCTGTTGCCCAGGCTGCCGTATCCGGTGTCGACGGGCACAAGTGCATGAGCAACGGCGGAAAGGTGAAGTACGACTCCGGTACCGGTCTGTGGACCTGCATCGGCGGCAAGTACGACGGCGAGCCCATCTCCTGACAGGGCCGGTCCCGCGAACACCTCGAACCCTCGCCGTCATCGGCGAAGTCCCCGTGCCGTGGGGCTGCGGCACGGGGATGTTCACGGGCGGGTGAACTCCGCCGCGGGGATCAGCAGTTGCCCTTCGTCTCCTTTCCGGCGAACCGGTCGCCGAGCCAGGACACGACATCGCCGACCGCCTGGGCGTCGCCGGTGAGGTGGTCACCGACGTACGGCGTCCACTGGGTGGTGATCCCGGCGGCGCAGTAGGCGCGGCGGGTCTCACTCGCCATCTGCGCCGGGATCACCTCGTCCAGCAGGCCGCGGTACTGCAGCACCGGGAAGCCGATCTCGTAGCGGGCGCCCGAGCCCGGGGTGCCGACCCCGGCGCCCAGTTTGTTGGCCGCGACGGCGTCGCCCCAGGTGGCGCCGTCGGAGCCGTGCAGGGCGTAGATCTGGTCGAGCGTCAGCCCGTCCTTGGTGTACTGCTCGATCCGCGCGCCCGGGAAGCGGCTCACGGTACCGACCGCGCACAGCGACTCGGCGTCCTTGACGGCCTTGTGCCCGCTGTCGTTGAGAAGGCCGTCGAACGGCATGTCGGGATGGGTGACGGACAGACCGATGAACGCGTCCATCAGGAACCCGGCGAAGAACTGTCCGTCGAGGTTGCTCGCCACCTGCTTGAGGTCGGCGGGGATCCCGCCGGAGGCCGAGCCGACGACGTGCAGTCCGGGGGCGTACGACCGGGCGAGCTGAGCCGCCCACAGGCTGCCGGAGCCGCCCTCCGAGTAGCCCCAGATCCCGACCTTGGCATCGGGGCTCACCCCGGCGCCCGGCACCCGGGAGGCCGCGCGGGCCATGTCCAGGGTGGCGTGACCGGCCTCGATCCCGGAGGCGTAGGGGTGGACCTGGCCGTCCATGTAGCCCTGGCCGTCCGTCGCGGCGACGGCGTAACCGGCGTTGAGCAGCGCCGCGATGTTCGGTCCCTCGTAGGCGTCCTGGTACTGGCCCGCGAGCTGCTTGGAGAACGCGCACTGCGGTCCGATGCCGAGCGTGCCCGGCACGAACGCGACCAGCGGCCGCTCGCCCGGTCCGGTCCACGGCTTCTGCGGTACGACGACGGTGCCGACGACGGAGACCGGCCGGCCCCGCCCGTCGGTGGAGCCGTACTGCACCTTCCAGGCGTTCAGCGGCGGGCCGCCGATCACCATGGGCAGCGAGTCGACCTTGCGGCAGGCGACGACGGCGCCCGGTGCGGCGGTGGGGCTGTCCGGGGGCCGGTAGAGGTCGGCGTCGGCGGCGGAGCACGCCTCCGGCGTCCCGGCCGCCGCGGTCACCGCCGGCATCGCCAGCAGTCCGCCGAGCAGGCCGGCGGCGGCGAGCAGTGCGGCTCTTCTCGGCAACGGCTTCCTAGGCCTTGGGGAGTTCACGTCACAGCGTCCCTTCTGTGGGGTGAAGAGCTACGTGAAGCTGAGTAGGCCGAGAGGTTACGGAGGCGTAGGTAAGCGCTGATAGTTAAAGGACGACGAACCGGCGGGGGCAGGGCTGTGCGCCGTTGACTAGCGCGGCCGGAGGGCCGATCGGCTCCTCGGGCAACCGCAGGCGGGCCGGATGTCGTCCTCCTGATCACCATGCCCACTACAAATCCGGCCGGCTTCCCGGCGTCCCCGATCAGCCAGTTGCTCGACTTCACCTGGACCCAGACCCGGGCCTGCGCCTTCGCCATCGCCCTGCTGTCCGGAGTGGCGGCATCGACCCTGCTGCCACCGCTGCCGGTGGCCCGCTACGACCTGCTCGCCTGCTATGGCGTGCTTCTCACGCTGCTGTTCTGGCGGCGCGGCTGGGAGAGCGGACGCGATGTCGCCGTCATCGCCGCCTGCCATGTCATCGGTCTCGCCTTCGAGCTGGTGAAGGTCTCGCTCGGCTCGTGGAGCTACCCGGAACCGGCCGTGCTGAAGTTCGCGGGCGTCCCGCTGTACGGGGGCTTCCTCTACGCGGCCGTCGGCAGTTACATCTGCCGAGCCTGGCACCTGTTCGACCTGGAAGTGGTCCGCTACCGGCCGCGGGCGACGGCCCTGGTGGCCGCCGCCGTCTACGTCAACTTCTTCAGCCACCACTGGCTGCCCGACGTCCGCTGGCCCCTGGCGGCCCTCCTCGTGGCCGTCACCGCGGGCACCACCGTGCACTTCACGGTGCGCGGGACACGGCGCCGCATGCCGCTCGCGCTGTCCTTCACCCTGATCGGGTTCTTCCTGTGGCTGGCGGAGAACCTCGCCACCTATGTGGGCGCGTGGCGCTACCCGTACCAGCTGCACGGCTGGCAGCCCGTCGACGTCGGCAAGTTCGGCGCTTGGTCCCTGCTCATCAGCGTCACGTTCGTCCTCGCGGCGTTCGGCCGGTCCAGGGCCTCCTCTGCACCTCGCTGACCGCCGTTGTCCCCGGGCTCCCCTGGCAGGGGGGAAGCCCGGGGCCGGTTCTCGGCATGTGATCGAGTCGGGGCCCCAGGCGAGGCAGCCGTCCGGTCAGCCGGACAGGCCGGCCAGCAACCGTCGGTCCCGGGGGGCCGGTTTGCGGTCGAGGCGGGCGTCCAGGAGGCGGCGGGCGGCGTCGCTGCGGCCCGCTGCCACGAGGGCGTACAGCAGTGTCTCCTCGACGACCTCCCGCTGGGCCGCGCTGCCGCCGACGCTGCGCAGCACGGGCAGCAGCGCGTCCAGGCCACGGGCCGCCTCCACGAAGCGTTCCTCGACGAGCGCGGCCAGCGCCTCGCACAGCGGCGCGACGACCTCGCGTTGCACCTGGTCCGCCCCCAGCGCGTGGTCGCGCAGCCGGCGCAGGGCGGGCAGATCCCCGGCGGCGGTGCGGGCGACCGCGACATGCAGTGCGGTGAACGCGGTCGCCGGCCGCTCCAGCACCTCCAGCTCGACCGACTCCAGCACGTCGGCCGTGGGCAGTTCGCCCCGCCAGCTGTCGCTCAGCCTCGCCCGCCACAGCAGTGATCCCGAGTCGACCAGGGCCCGCATTCCGGTCACCCGGCCGGGTGCGAGCTGCGCGAACCAGCGCCTGCGGACCGCAGCCGGGTCGTCGAGGGCGAGTTCGTGCAGCGCGATGTGCCAGGAGAAGTGCGCCCGGTGGACCGCGCCCCGGCCCCGGCCCGACACCCAGCGGTCCAGCCAGTCACGTCCGGCCTCGTGCGCGCCCGACTCGTAGTGCACGTGCGCCAGGGCGTGCACGGCGTGCCCGGAGGCGGGCTCGACGGCCAGCGCCCGGTGCGCCAGCTCGCCCGCCTCGTACAGTCGGCCCTCCTCCTGGCGCAGGAAGGCGAGCAGCGAGGTGTGGAACCAGTGCCCGTCGTACGCCGGCGACGTCAGTTCGAGCAGACCGAGCGCGTCGTCGTCGTGCAGATCGCTGACCCCGGAGAAGGCGATGGTGGGCACGGCGGCGGCCAGCGCGAGCGCGTCGGCGGGGTAGGTCCTCAGGTGCCGTACCAGCGCCTCGTCCCCGTCGTCGCCGGTGATCCGGCGCGTGACCACGTCCACGAAGGACCGCTCGCGCGTGTCGGCCCGCTCGCGTGCGCAGCGCTGTGCGTCGGCGAGGGCGCGGGGTACGTCGACGGCGGCCCCGCACTCGTGGCCCAGCAGGGCGAGGGCCGCGTGGCCGAGGGCGAAGCCGGGGTCGAGGGCCACCGCGCGGGCGAAGCCCTGCGGAGCTCCCGAGCGGACCTTGAGGACCCGGTCGAGCCCGCCGCGGTAGGCGGCGGCCGCCTCGGCGTGGGTGGTCAGGGCGAGGCCGTGCCCGTCGACGGGTCGGCGGGTCGTTCGGCGCCTCGGGGCGAGCGGGGCCAGCAGCTGCTGGGCCAGCTCGACTGCCTGGACACGGATTTCGGGCATCGCGGTGGTCTCCCACAGCTCGCCCCGGCGTGGGGCGCCCAGCGTGAACAGCGGGAGCCCGGCACCGCCCCGTGCGTCCAGGAGGCGGCCGTCCCGGGTCGCGGCGCCCATGCCGAGCGGGCCGGGAACCGCCGCCCCGGACGCGAACAGCCCACGCCACAGCGGGTCGTCGAGGCCCCGCCCCGGGCCGGTGCAGTCGACCACCCAGCCCACGTGCAGCGTGCGGCCGCCCGAGAGCTCGACGGCGAGCGCTGCGCCGTCGGACCCCGCCACCCGCACGACCGTGCCCGCGTGGACCTGGAGGCGGCGCGCGGTGCGGGCCCGGGAGACGTGCTCGGCGGTGGCGGGGGCCATGCGGTGGCGGTGGGTGTTCCACAGGGCGCCCTCGCGGGCGAGGAAGTCCTCCCGCTCCTCGGGGGTGAGGCTGCGCCACAGTCGCGTGGTGTGGGGGCGGAGGCTGTCGAGGCCGGGGCGCCAGTCGCCGTGGGTGCGGACCGAGCGGCTGAGGTGCCGGTAGACGGCACGGCGCAGCCGGCCCAGCGATGTGTCGTGCAGTTCCTGGGGCGCGGGCATCACGGCGGCCGGGCCGAGCGCGTGCGGCTGGGGCAGCAGGCCGTTGCGGGAGAGGGCGTGGAGGGTGCGGCCGGGGCGGTCGAGGGTCAGCGCGAGGTCGACGGCGGTCAGGCCGGTGCCGACGAGCAGCACGTCGTCGCTGCCGTCCCGGGCGCCGTCCGGGGCGCCCGACAGGGCCCCGTCCAGCGCGCCCGGCGCCCACGGCGCGCCGACGAAGCGCGCCGAGGCGCGCAGCGCCGGCGGCGCCCATGCGGCGGTCGCGGCGGCGGGGCCGGTGGCAAGGACGGCGGCGTCGGCGGTCAGGTGTCCCCCGTCGGCGAGGCTCAGCTCCACCCTGCCGTCGGGGGTGCCGGTACAGCCCTCCGCCCGGGTGCGCAGCCGGCGTACGGCGACCGTGCCGTGGGCGCGGACGATCGCCTGGCCGAGGGTGTCGGCGAGGTAGGCGCCGTAGCGGTAGCGGGTGGCGTAGTCGGCGCCGGTGACCTCGGGTTCGCCGTGCCGGCACAGCCAGCGGGTGAAGTGGCCCGGGTCGTCGGGGTAGGCGCTCATGTTGCCGGCGGGCACGTTCAGGCGGTGGCGTGGGTCGCGGGTGGCGTAGGCGGTGCCTCGGCCCGCCTCGGGGGCCGCGTCGATCAGGACGACGTCGAGGGGAGTCCGGCGGCGGGTCGCCGTCTCGCAGAGCTGGACGGCGGTCAGGGCGCCTGCCGCGCCGGCTCCGACAATGGCCACGGTGTGCCGCTTACGGACGTCGGTCACGGATACCTCCGGCGGGTCGGTGAAACTTTTTCTTCACTCTTCCGATCGGGTCGGGGCCCCCACAACCACGACTTCCAGCCGTCTCGGCGTGTCTTCATCCGAATCTCAGGGAGCACCCCGCGGATTCAAAGGGCCGGCCCAGACAGCCGGCGCAGGATGCCCACGCACGGACAGACAACTCAGGAAGGCGTGTCGTGGGCGTCTCGCACATATCGAACCGGTCCGGACAGCGGTCGCGCGGGTGCTCCCGGCGCGGGATCCTCGCCGCTCTCGGAGCGGTGCCGGCCGCCGCCCTGGCGGGCTGCAGCTCCTCCGCGGGTGCCTCGGCGGCCGCGGACGGCAAGGGGGCCACGGCGTCCGCGCGGGCCGCGACGACGAAGAGGGCGACCATCGCCGTCACGCCCGCGGCCGGCGCGAAGAAGGCGGACTTCACCAGCCCCGTCGAGGTCACCGTCACCGACGGCACGCTGGCCTCCGTCCACGTCACCGGCAACGACGGCTCCACCCTGGAGGGCACTCTCAACTCGGCCGGAACCAAGTGGACTTCGGCCCGAAATCCCTACTCGGGCACGAAGTACACGGTGACGGCCGAGGCGGCGGGCGCCGCCGAGGAGACCGTGTCGTCGTTCACCACCAGGCCGCCCGGCGCCACGTTCGTCGGCCGCTTCACGCCCGAGGCGGGCTCCACCTCGGGCGTCGGCATGCCGGTGTCGGTCGACTTCACGCACGCCGTCGCCGACCGGGCCGCCGTCCAGAGGGCGATCACGGTGACCGCCGAACCGGCCGTCGAGGTGGTGGGACACTGGTTCGGCGACACCCGGCTGGACTTCCGCCCGGAGACCTACTGGACCCCCGGCACGAAGATCACCCTCAGTCTGCGGCTGAAGGACGTCGAGGGCGCGGACGGCGTCTACGGCATCCAGCACAAGGACGTCACCTTCCACATCGGCCGCGAGCAGATCAGCACGGTCGACCTCGCGACGAAGACGATGACGGTCAGCCGGGACGGGAAGACCGCCGCCGCCTACCCGGTCACCGGTGGCGACTCGGGCCACACCACCTGGTCCGGGATCATGGTGATCAGCGAGCGGTTCAAGCAGACGCGGATGGAGTCGTCCACGGTCGGCCTCGGCGACGAGTACGACATCCCGGACGTGCCGCACGCGCAGCGGCTCACCACCTCCGGCACCTTCGTGCACGGCAACTACTGGGCGTCCACCGCGGTGTTCGGGCACCAGAACGCCAGTCACGGCTGCATCGGCCTGCACGACACCAAGGGGGCGGGCGACAGCTCCATGGCCGGCTACGAGTTCTACGAGAGTTCGATGCTCGGCGACGTCGTGATCGTGAAGAACTCCGGGGAGAGGACGGTGGACCCGGCCAACGGACTCAACGGGTGGAACCTGTCGTGGGCCGACTGGAAGGCGGGCAGCGCGGTCTGAGTCGGTCTGGGTGCCTTCATGGGGTGAACTCCCGTGCGGCAAAAGGAGTTTCTCTGCTTTAACTCTTGACGGCCGCAGGGTCGGGGAGCACATTGGCGGCACCTTGAGAGCGCTCTCAAGCCATCATGGGAGCGCTCTCACAGGTCTCCCGCACTCCCCTCCGTACCCGAGAGGCCCCCCTCATGAGCGATTCCTCCGGCATACCCAGACCCCGGGCGTTCCGCCGCGCGCTCGTCGCCGTGGCCGCCACGCTCGGTCTGGCAGCCGCCGTGGCGACGGCGGCCACCGCACCCGCCAGCGCCTCGGCCCCGACTCCCCCGTCGGGCTGGACGCAGGTCTTCCTCGACGACTTCAACGGCTCGGCCGGCTCCGGCGTCAACACCTCCAACTGGCAGTACGACACCGGGACTTCATACCCTGGCGGCGCGGCGAACTGGGGCACGGGCGAGGTCGAGACGATGACCTCCAGCACCAACAACGTCTCGCTGGACGGCAACGGCAACCTGCTCATCACCCCGCGCCGTGACGCGTCCGGCAACTGGACGTCCGGGCGCATCGAGACGACCCGTACCGACTTCCAGCCACCGGCCGGCGGCAAACTGCGCGTGCAGGCCCGTATCCAGATGCCCGATGTCACCGGCGCGGCCGCCAAGGGCTACTGGCCGGCGTTCTGGATGCTGGGCGCGCCCTACCGCGGCAACTACCAGAACTGGCCGAGCGTCGGCGAACTGGACATCATGGAGAACGTCCAGGGCCTGAACACCGACTGGGCCACGATGCACTGCGGCACCAACCCGGGCGGCCCCTGCAACGAGACCTCCGGCATCGGCAACTCCACCTCCTGCACCGGCAGCACCTGTCAGGCGGGCTTCCACACCTACGCGATGGAGTGGGACCGCTCGACCAGCCCCGAGGAGATCCGTTTCTACCTCGACGGCGTCAACTTCCACACGGTCAAGGCCAACCAGGTCGACGCGGCGACCTGGGCCAACGCCACCGACCACGGCTTCTTCGTCATCCTGAACGTGGCGATGGGCGGCGGGTTCCCGGCCGCATTCGGCGGCGGCCCGGACAGCGGCACCGAGCCGAACCACCCGATGGCCGTGGACTACGTACAGGTTCTCCAGGCCACGGGCGGCGGGACCACTCCCCCGCCCTCCGGCAACCGGGACGCCTACACGGCGATCCAGGCCGAGTCGTACGACAGCCAGTCCGGCGTGAGTTCCGAGGCCACCACGGACTCCGGCGGCGGCCAGGACATCGGCTCGCTCGCGAACGGCGACTGGGCCCTCTACAAGGGCGTCAACTTCGGCTCCACCGGGGCCACCCAGTTCTACGGGCGGGTGGCGAGCGGTGCCGGGTCCGGGGTGAGCGGCCTGGTCGAGGTGCGCCTCGACAGCCGCAGCAACGCCCCCATCGGCAGCTTCGCCCTGTCCAACACCGGGGGCTGGCAGAACTGGCGGACGATCCCGGCGAACATCACCTCGGTGACCGGCACGCACGACGTCTATCTCACCTTCACCAGCGGCCAGCCGTCCGACTTCGTGAACGTGAACTGGTTCGACTTCGGCCACTGACAAGGGTGCTGACGCCGCCCCGCGAGCAGGACCGGTGAGCCGAAGCGCGATAGCTGTCACAGGGGCGGGCATGTTGTCACCGGGATCTGTTCCGGCGGCGGCAGGCTCGCCGCGCATACCAACCCAGAGTGCAAGCGAAAGGCGCGCACCCGGCGGACCGCGATCCGTCAAACGCGCGCCTATGTGACGCCCTGTCAGTTCTGCGTCAGCTTCTCAGTAATGTGGCCACGGGCACCGGGACCGTTCAACTCAGTTGCCCTTGAAGACGATCAAGGTCAGATTCGCCCCGTAAGTGGGTGTGCACGCGCCTCGGTAGAAGTCCCACTCGCGTCCCGCGGCGTCCTTCACGTATCCCGTGTAGCTGCCCGAGCACACCTTCCAGGAACCCGTGATGTTCATCCAGCCTTGGTTGGCGCTTCCACCGTCCCAGACGTAGCAGTAGTGGCCGGTCGAGCCGTTCGATTTGATGTAGGCGACGTCGACGACGGACGACAGGTTGCACGTGGAGTTCACGACCGTGGCGCTGGCCGGGGTCGCAGCGAGGACGCCGGCCGTGGTGAGGCCGGCCGCGATGGCTCCGGCTGCCAGCTTTCGGGCGAGATTCATGTAGTTCCCCCTGAGGATGCGTGCTGGGTGAGTGGTCTCCCATGCGAGCAGTACCGCCGAGAGGCGTGCGAGCCCCCGTGACGCGCTTTATGCATGACGGCTCGTTACGGGGTCGTTGTGCAAGATCGAGGCTAGGAGCTGCTGTCCTAGATCCGTCCTAGGTCCGTCCTTGCGCACGCTGTTCACAGGAGCGCATGTGACAAGTCGAGTGCCTTGTCGGTGACAACCAGACTGCTTCGACCGGTCCGAATCGCCAGCTCATCCCTCTCCGCTGGTGACAACTACGGTGCTTTGGCTCAACCGGCGCGGCCGGCACATCCGGCCCGGTCCGGGAGCGGGTTCACGCGCTCCCGGACCGGGCCGATGCGCGCGTGGCGGGGCTGCGAGGATGGGTGCGTGGTGACGGACGCGGAGTGGGAGCGGATCCGGCGGAGCCTTCGCTTCGGGCAGGCCTTCCGGGGCACCGTCGTGAAGGTGCCCAGGCCGGGGTCGATCGGGATCTTCGTGGACATCGGCCTGGCCGTCGGAGGCTTCGTGGACGGCCTGCTGCTCCCGGAGCGGGAAGAGCTCTGGCCCACCGAAGGCGCGGTCGCCGATTTCGAGATCTGGTGGGCGGACAGCCGGCAGCAGATCCGGCTGAAGCCCTCCGATCCGCGCCACCTGCGGAGCGACTTCGCGGAGTACACCGCACGCTTCAGGCCCGGCTGGACGTCCGACATCGGCCGGCCGGTACTGGCCGGCTGATCGGTACTCGCCGGCCGGCCGACCACCGTCGCCGTCAGACCGACTGCGGTCGCCGCAGCCCCCGAAGGAGCAGTTCGACCAGTCGGCGCGGGTCGTAGCGAGGGTCGCCGTCACGGCCGATGCAGAGGTTGCCGATGCCGCGCATCAGTTCGTACGGGTGCGTACCGGGCCCGACCTCTCCCGCGGCGGCCGCGGCGTCGAGCAACTGTCCGCAGACGGGCACCAGTCGGTCGAGGAAGTAGGTGTGCAGCGTCTCGAAGCCGCCGCTGTCCGACTGCATCGCGTTGGCGAGTCCGTGCTTCGTGACCAGGAAGTCGACGAAGAGGTCGACCCACTGACGGAGTGCCGCGAACGGGGAGTCGGCACCGGCCAGCAGGCTCGGGCCGGCCTCGGCGCAGGCCTCGACCTGGTGGCGGTAGACGGCGACGACGAGATCGGCCCGCGTCGGGAAGTGCCGGTAGATGGTCCCCACCCCGACCCCCGCCCTGGCCGCGATCTCACGGATCGGCGCATCGACGCCGGAGGTGACGAACACCGCGGCGGCGGCGGCAAGCAGCGTCTGCTGATTGCGCTGCGCGTCGGCCCGCCTGCTTCGGGCGGGCACCTCCCCGGACTGGCCTGCAGCGGACACCACGCTCTCCTCCCGATGATCCTTGCCTAAACGGAACAGCGTTCCGTATATTAATCGGAACGACGTTCCGGTTTCAGGGTAGCTGAAACCGGACGCTCCCGACCGCCTCTCCCGCCGGACGAGCGAGACCGGCGGCGCAGGCATTCGAAGGGACACACATCGTGAGTCGATCGACCCGCACAACCGGCGGCCCCAGCTCGCCCACCCCCGTCCTCTCGGTCGGTCCGGTGGTACTGCCCACCCCCGACCGCGCCGTGGACCTCCAGGTGCGCGTCTCCGCACCGGTGACCGGAAACGACCTGCCGGTCATTCTCCTCTCGCACGGCCAGGGCCACTCGAACCACCTGTCCTCACTGAACGGCTACGCACCCCTCGTCAACTTCTGGGCGGCGCACGGCTTTGCCGTGATCCAGCCCACCCACCTGAGCTCGCGGACCCTGACCCTGGACCCCGGCACCCCCGGAGCCCCGCTGTTCTGGCGATCACGAGCCGAGGACATGACGCGCATCCTCGACCGGCTGGACGAGGTGGAGGCCGCCGTCCCACAGCTGCTCGGGCGCCTGGACGGGGGCAAGGTCGCCGTGGCCGGGCACTCGATGGGCGGGCACACCGCGAGCCTGCTGCTGGGCGCCCGGCTCACCGATCCGGACGACGGGAAGGAAGTGGACCTGACCGAGCCCCGGATCAAGGCGGGGGTACTGCTCGCCGCGCCCGGCCGAGGGGGCGACGCCCTCACCGATTTCGTGGCCGGGAACTGGCCTTTCTTCTCGACCACGGACTTCTCCCGGATGCGGACTCCCGCGCTCGTGGTCGCGGGCGACAAGGACGACTCCGCCCATCTGACGGTCCGGGGCCCGGACTGGCACACCGATCCGTACTTCCTCTCCCCGGGCCCCAAGTCCCTGCTCACCCTGTTCGACGCGGAACACGGCCTGGGCGGGGTCTCCGGATACGACGTCGCCGAGACCACGGACGAGAGCCCCGAGCGCGTGGCCGCGATCCAGCAACTCACCTGGTCCTACCTCCGCAGCCGGCTCAACCCCGGGGATCCCGCCTGGCAGGCGGCATGTGACGCATTGGCGTCGGGCCCGAGCCCGCTCGGACGGGTCGAGTCCAAGTAACCCGGGCAACAGGGAGGCTCTACCGCAGCTCCGCCCGGAACGCCGCCGGTGTGACGCCGGCGTGCAGATGGAAGAACTTGGAGAAGTTCGCCGCGTCGGGGAAGCCCACGGCCGCCCCGACGCGGCCGATCGGCATGTCCGTGTGGGCGAGCAGGCGCTTGGCCTCCAGGACCACCCGCTTGTCGATGAAGCCCTTCGGCGTCTCGCCGGTGGCCGCGCGGACCGCCCGCACGAGGGTGCGGCGGGAGTAACCGAGCGCGTCGGCGTAGGCGCTGACGCTGTGATTGGTGGCGAACCCCTGCTCGACCGCGTCCCGGAACAGGGTGAAGGTGGTGTCCGCCTGCTCTCGGGACGACTCCGCGGCACTGGCCGCGAGGTGCGCCAGACGCAGCAGGAACGCGGTCAGCGTGTGCCGGAGCACCGCCGTGTGCAGGCTCAGCGGGAGCGTCGCGGTGTCCTCGTACTCGCGGCGCAGCTGGTCGAGGGACGCCTGGAGCGCGGCACGTTGTGCCGGGTCGGGGTGCAGCAGCGGGGGCAGGTCGTAGCGGTAGAGGCCGGTGGCCTCGACGGTGGCGCGGGGCAGGAAACCGGGCTGCATGGTCAGCACGGTGCCGTGGTACTCGCTGGTCCGGGAGAACCGGTGGACCTGTCCGGGGCGGATCCACAGCAGATCGCCGGCCGACGCCTCGTGCTCGGCGAAGTCGATCATGTGCCGCACGGGGCCCTCGGTGAAGAGCATGACGACGTGGAAGTCGATGCGGTGGACGCGATGCAGTGGGGCGTCGGCATGCCAGCTGTGACCGGTCCCCATGGGGCCGACCTGCATGCCGACGCCGCCGACGGCCAGCTCGGTGGGGAAGGGGAAGGTCCTGATCCCCTCACCGTCGCCTTGGTGTGTTCTGTCCGCCATGTCCTGCTCGTGCCATCCCTGTCGCCCGATCGATGTCCCAGATTCACCACAGGCTGACACACCGCTCCCTTCCTTCTAAAAAGTCAGACTTTTAGTTTTGAACGCGTCCAGCCAGCGATCACGCACTGAACGAGGACTTCTTGAAGATGAGCACGCAGACATCCGACGGCTTCGAGTGGACCGACCTCGACCGGCGTGCCGTGGACACGGCCCGGCTTCTCGCGGCAGACGCCGTGCAGCAGGTCGGCAACGGCCACCCGGGCACCGCGATGAGCCTGGCCCCGGCCGCGTACACGATCTTTCAGAAGGTGATGCGACACGACCCGGCGGACCCGGAGTGGACCGGCCGTGACCGCTTCGTGCTGTCCCCCGGCCACACCTCGCTGACCCTCTACACCCAGCTCTTCCTCGCCGGGTACGAGCTGGAGCTGGACGACCTGAAGGCGTTCCGCACCCATGGCTCGAAGACGCCCGGCCACCCCGAGTACGGGCACACCGCCGGTGTCGAGACCACCACCGGCCCGCTCGGCCAGGGCGTCGCCAACGCCGTCGGCATGGCGATGGCCGCCCGCTACGAGCGCGGACTGTTCGACCCGGAGGCCCCGGAGGGCACCTCCCCCTTCGACCACACCGTCTGGGCGATCGTCTCCGACGGCGACCTGGAGGAGGGCGTCTCCGCCGAGGCCTCCTCCCTGGCGGGCCACCAGAAGCTCGGCAACCTGGTCTTCCTCTACGACGACAACCACATCTCCATCGAGGGCGACACCGCGACCGCCTTCTCCGAGGACGTGCTGAAGCGGTACGAGGCCTACGGCTGGCACACCCGGCGCATCGAGCCCACCGCCGACGGCGACGTCGACGTGCCCGCCCTGTACGCGGCGCTGAAGGCCGCGCAGGACGAGACCGGACGGCCCTCGATCATCGCGATGCGCACGATCATCGCCTGGCCGGCGCCGAACGCGCAGAACACCGAGGCCTCCCACGGCTCCGCGCTCGGCGCGGACGAGATCGCGGCCACCAAGCGCGTCCTCGGCTTCGACCCGGAGCAGTCCTTCGAGGTCACCGACGAGGTCCTGAACCACACCCGCCGGGCCCTGGACCGGGGCGCCGAGGCGCACGCGGCCTGGGACAAGCGGATCGCCGAGTGGCGCACGGCCGCCCCGGAGCGGGCCCGGCTGTTCGACCGGATCAGCAAGGGCGAGCTGCCCGAGGGCTGGGAGGACACCCTGCCGGTGTTCGAGGAGGGCAAGTCCGTCGCCACCCGTGCCGCCTCCGGCAAGGTGCTGCAGGCGCTCGGCCCCGTCCTCCCCGAGCTGTGGGGCGGCTCCGCCGACCTGGCCGGCTCGAACAACACCACCATCGACAAGGCCAGCTCCTTCCTGCCGAAGGGCAACCCGCTGCCCGAGGCGGACCCGTACGGCCGAACCATCCACTTCGGCATCCGCGAGTTCTCGATGGCCGCGGAGATGAACGGCATCGCCCTGCACGGCAACACCCGCGTCTACGGCGGCACCTTCCTGGTCTTCTCCGACTACATGCGCAACGCCGTCCGGATGTCGGCGCTGATGCAGCTGCCGGTGACGTACGTGTGGACGCACGACTCCATCGGCCTCGGCGAGGACGGGCCCACCCACCAGCCGGTCGAGCACCTGGCCTCGCTGCGCGCCATCCCGGGCCTGAACGTCGTCCGCCCGGCGGACGCCAACGAGACCGCGGTCGTCTGGGCCGAGATCCTGAAGAGGCACGCCACCGCCCCGGCCCCGCACGGGCTCGCGCTCACCCGCCAGGGCGTGCCGGTGTACGCGCCCCACGAGGACGCCGCCAAGGGCGGGTATGTGCTGCGTGAGTCCTCGACCGAGACCCCGGAGGTGATCATCATCGCGACGGGTTCCGAGGTACACCTGGCCGTCGCCGCGCGGGAGCAGCTGGAGGCCGAGGGGATCGGCACGCGGGTGGTGTCGATGCCGTCCGTGGAGTGGTTCGAGGAGCAGCCGCGCGCCTACCGCGAGAGCGTGCTGCCGCCGGCCGTGAAGGCCCGTGTCGCCGTCGAGGCCGGTATCGGCCTGACGTGGTACCGGTTCGTGGGCGACGCAGGTCGGATTGTCTCACTCGAACATTTCGGTGCCTCCGCCGACGCGACCACACTGTTCGCCGAGTTCGGCTTCACCCCCGAGAACGTCGCCGCCGCTGCCCGTGCATCGCTGGCCGCCGCGCGCGCCTGATATCGACGCGACTAGAAAGATGATCACTGTGACCGAAGCAATCGCGACCCCGGGAGCCCTCGGGCGCCTCGCCGACGAGGGCGTGTCGATCTGGCTGGACGACCTGTCGCGCAAGCGGATCACGTCGGGCGGCCTGGCCGAGCTGGTCAAGAGCGGTGGCGTCGTCGGCGTCACCACCAACCCCTCGATCTTCCAGGCTGCCATCGGCTCCGGCGAGGGCTACGAGGAGCAGCTGACCGACCTCGCCGTACGCGGTGTCACGGTCGAGGAAGCCGTGCGGATGATGACGACCGCCGACGTGCGCGCGGCCGCCGACATCCTGCGTCCGGTGTACGACGCCACCGGTGGCCGCGACGGCCGGGTCTCCATCGAGGTCGACCCGCGTCTCGCGCACCGCACCGTGGCGACGGTCGCCGAGGCCCGGCAGCTGGCCTGGCTGGTCGACCGTCCCAACGTGATGATCAAGATCCCGGCGACGAAGGCGGGCCTTCCGGCCATCACCGAGGTCATCGGCCTCGGCATCAGCGTCAACGTGACGCTGATCTTCTCCCTGGAGCGTTACCGCGAGGTCATGGCCGCCTACCTGGCCGGCCTGGAGAAGGCCCGCGAGCGGGGCCTCGACCTGTCCCGGATCCACTCGGTGGCGTCCTTCTTCGTCTCCCGCGTGGACAGCGAGATCGACAAGCGGCTGACCGCCCTCGGCACGGACGAGGCCCACGCCCTCAAGGGCCGGGCGGCGCTCGCCAACGCGCGGCTCGCCTACGAGGCGTACGAGGAGGTCTTCGCCTCCGGGAGCTGGCCGGCGCTCGCCGCCGACGGGGCGAACGAGCAGCGGCCGCTGTGGGCCTCCACGGGCGTGAAGGATCCCGCGTACAAGGACACGCTGTACGTGGACGAGCTGGTCGCGCCCGGCACCGTGAACACGATGCCGGAGGCCACCTTGAAGGCCACCGCCGACCACGGCGAGATCACCGGTGACACGGTGACCGGCGGCTACGCGCAGGCCCGCGCCGACCTCGCCGCCGTGGAGCGGCTCGGCATCTCCTACGACGAGGTCGTCCAGCAGTTGGAGGACGAGGGCGTCGCCAAGTTCGAGACGGCCTGGCAGGAACTGCTGGACGCCGTCACCAAGTCCCTGGACAGCAAGGGAGTTGACGCGTAATGACGACCAAGGCTCCGGAACCCGAGACGCCCGCCGCACAGGTCGGCGTCCCGGACGCCCCGGCCACCGACTGGGACAACCCGCTGCGGGACACCCGCGACCGCCGGCTCCCCCGTATCGCGGGCCCCTCCGGTCTGGTCATCTTCGGTGTGACCGGCGACCTGTCCCGCAAGAAGCTGATGCCGGCCGTGTACGACCTGGCCAACCGCGGCCTGCTGCCGCCCGGCTTCTCCCTCGTCGGCTTCGCCCGCCGCGACTGGGAGGACCAGGACTTCGCACAGGTCGTCCATGACGCGGTGCGCGAGCACTCCCGCACCCCGTTCCGCGAGGAGGTGTGGCAGCAGCTCGCCGAGGGCATGCGGTTCATCCCCGGCGACTTCGACGACGACACCGCCTTCAAGCAGCTGAAGCAGGCCGTCGAGGAGCTGGACGCCTCCCGCGGCACCGGCGGCAACTTCGCGTTCTACCTGTCGGTGCCGCCGAAGTTCTTCCCCAAGGTCGTGCAGCAGCTGAAGAAGCACGGCCTTGCCAACCCCCCGCAGGGCGCCTGGCGCCGGGCGGTCATCGAGAAGCCGTTCGGCCACGACCTGAGGTCGGCCCAGGAGCTGAACGCGGTCGTGCACGACGTGTTCGAGCCCGACCAGGTCTTCCGGATCGACCACTACCTGGGCAAGGAGACCGTCCAGAACATCCTGGCGCTCCGCTTCGCCAACCAGATGTACGAGCCGATCTGGAACCGCAGTTACGTCGACCACGTGCAGATCACCATGGCCGAGGACATCGGCATCGGCGGCCGCGCGGGCTACTACGACGGCATCGGCTCGGCCCGTGACGTCATCCAGAACCACCTCCTGCAGCTGATGGCGCTCACCGCCATGGAGGAGCCCATCGCGTTCGACGCGGAGGCGCTGCTCACCGAGAAGCTGAAGGTGCTCAAGTCGGTGCGGCTGCCACAGGAACTGGGCAAGCACACCGTGCGCGGCCAGTACACCACCGGCTGGCAGGGCGGCGAGAAGGTCGTCGGCTACCTGGAGGAGGACGGCATCGACCCCAAGTCGAAGACCGACACCTTCGCCGCGATCAAGCTGGGCATCGACAACCGCCGCTGGGCGGGCGTCCCGTTCTACCTGCGCACCGGCAAGCGGCTCGGCCGCCGGGTCACCGAGATCGCGGTGGTCTTCAAGCGGGCCCCGCACTCCCCGTTCGACTCCACCGCCACCGAGGAACTGGGCCAGAACGCGATCGTCATCCGCGTCCAGCCCGACGAGGGCATGACCGTCCGGTTCGGCTCGAAGGTGCCGGGCACCTCGATGGAGATCCGGGACGTGTCCATGGACTTCGCCTACGGCGAGTCGTTCACCGAGTCGAGCCCGGAGGCGTACGAGCGGCTCATCCTGGACGTACTGCTCGGTGACGCCAATTTGTTCCCCCGTCACCAGGAAGTGGAAGAGTCCTGGAAGATCCTCGACCCGATCGAGGAGTACTGGGCGGCGCACGGCAGGCCGGCGCAGTACGCGTCGGGCAGCTGGGGACCGAGGGAAGCGGACGAGATGCTCGCACGAGACGGACGGAGCTGGCGCAGGCCATGAAGATCGACCTGACCGACACCACGGCAAGCAAGATCAACAAGGCGCTGGTGCAGGGCCGCCGCGCCATCGGCACCCCCGCCGTGGGCATGGTCCTGACGATGGTCATCGTCACGGACGAGGAGAACGCCTACGACTCGATCCGGGCCGCCGAGGAGGCCTCGCACGAGCACCCCTCGCGCACCCTGGTCGTCATCAAGCGGCATGCCCGCACCCTGCGCGACCGCACCACCTCGCGTCTGGACGCCGAGGTCCGGGTCGGCTCGGAGGCCGGCACCGGCGAGACCGTCGTGCTGCGGACCTACGGCGACGTGTCCGACCACGCCGACTCCGTGGTCCTGCCGCTGCTGCTGCCGGACGCCCCGGTGGTCGTGTGGTGGCCGGTGGACGCGCCGGACACCCCGTCCAAGGACCCGCTCGGCGCGCTCGCTCAGCGCCGGATCACCGACCTGTACGCGGTCGAGCGGCCGATGGAGGTCCTGGAGACCCGGGCGGGCAACTACGCGCCCGGCGACACCGACCTCGCCTGGACCCGGCTCACGCTGTGGCGGTCCATGCTGGCCGCCGCCCTGGACCAGGCCCGCGCGAAGGTGACGTCGGCGGCCGTGGAGGCCGAGGCGGACAACCCCAGCGCCGAGCTCCTCGCCCGCTGGCTGGAGGCCCGCCTGCACGTCCGGGTGGACCGCGTGGTCACCGCGGGCCCGGTCGTCACGGCC
This sequence comes from Streptomyces sp. NPDC044064, assembly GCF_056434245.1. Taxonomy (NCBI): domain Bacteria; kingdom Bacillati; phylum Actinomycetota; class Actinomycetes; order Kitasatosporales; family Streptomycetaceae; genus Streptomyces; species Streptomyces sp. NPDC044064. The sequence continues at coordinate 196,742 of NZ_JBWKFN010000016.1, read as the reverse complement.
GTACGCCTCGGCACCGCGAACGGCGAGATCGTCATCGACCGGCCCGAGGGGCCCATCGCGAAGCTGACCCTGCCCGGCCAGCCGCCGCGCACCCTCGCCCTGAAGGTCCGTGGCACCTCCGAACTCATCGCCGAGGAGCTGCGCCGCCTCGACGCCGACGAGATGTACGCCATCGCTCTCAAGGGCGAGGCCACCAAGGAGAACGCCTGAGATGTCCGACGCACCGTCAGACTCCGTCAAGCTCAACCGCCGCCCGGAGTGGATGGCCCTCGCCGACCACCGCGCCGAGGGGCAGCCGCACCTGCGTGAGCTGTTCGCGAAGGATCCCGGCCGCGCCGAGCGGTACGTCGTGCGGGTCGGCGATCTGCACATCGACTACAGCAAGCACCTGATCACCGACGAGACCCTGGCCCTCCTCCAGGAACTCGCCTCCGCCACCGGTGTGTTCGCGCTGCGGGACGCCATGTTCCACGGCGAGAGGATCAACATCACCGAGCGCCGAGCCGTCCTGCACACCGCGCTGCGCGCCCCGCGTGACGCGGTGGTCGAGGTCGACGGCGAGAACGTCGTGCCGCAGGTGCACGCCGTCCTGGACAAGATGGCCGGCTTCGCCGAGCGGGTCCGCTCGGGCGAGTGGACCGGACACACCGGCAGGCGGATCCGCAACGTCGTCAACATCGGCATCGGCGGCTCCGACCTGGGTCCGGCGATGGCATACGAGGCACTGCGCGCGTACACGGCGCGGGAGTTGACGTTCCGGTTCGTGTCCAACGTGGACGGCGCCGACCTGCACGAGGCCGTCCGGGACCTGGACCCGGCGGAGACCCTGTTCATCGTCGCGTCCAAGACGTTCACCACGATCGAGACGATCACCAACGCCACCTCGGCCCGCTCCTGGCTGCTGAAGGCCCTCGGCGACGAGAAGGCGGTCGCCAGGCACTTCGTGGCGCTGTCCACGAACGCCGAGAAGGTCACCGGCTTCGGCATCGACCCGGACAACATGTTCGAGTTCTGGGACTGGGTCGGCGGCCGCTACTCGTACGACTCCGCGATCGGCCTGTCCCTGATGATCGCCATCGGCCCGGACCGGTTCCGGGAGATGCTCGACGGCTTCAGGATCGTCGACGACCACTTCCGCACCGCGCCCGCCGAGGCCAACGCGCCGCTGCTGATGGGCCTGTTGGGCATCTGGTACGGCAACTTCCACGACGCCCAGTCGCACGCGGTCCTGCCGTACAGCCACTACCTGTCCAAGTTCACCGCCTACCTCCAGCAGCTGGACATGGAGTCCAACGGCAAGTCGGTGGACCGGGCGGGCGATCCGGTGGAGTGGCAGACCGGCCCGGTGGTCTGGGGCACGCCCGGCACCAACGGGCAGCACGCCTACTACCAGTTGATCCACCAGGGCACCAAGCTGATCCCGGCGGACTTCATCGGCTTCGCCGAGCCGGTCGCCGAGCTGAGCGGTGAACTCAAGGCCCAGCACGACCTGTTGATGGCCAACTTCTTCGCCCAGACCCAGGCCCTCGCCTTCGGCAAGACGGCCGAGGAGGTCCGTGCGGAGGGCGTGTCCGAGGAGCAGGTGGCACACCGTACCTTCCTCGGCAACCACCCCACCACCACGGTCCTCGCCCGCGAGCTGACCCCGTCCGTGCTCGGCCAGCTGGTCGCCCTCTACGAGCACAAGGTGTTCGTCCAGGGCGCGGTCTGGAACATCGACTCCTTCGACCAGTGGGGCGTGGAACTGGGCAAGGTCCTCGCCAAGCGCATCGAGCCCGCCCTGACCGAGGGCGCCGCCGTGCCCGGTCTCGACCCGTCCACCACGGCCCTCGTCGCCGCCTACCGCAATCTCAGGAAGTGAACTGATCATGCAGCTCGGTCTCATCGGTCTCGGCAAGATGGGCGGCAACATGCGCGAGCGTATCCGCCGCGCCGGCCACACCGTCATCGGCTACGACCGCAACCCGGAGGTCTCCGACGTCAAGAGCCTCGAGGAACTGGTCCAGCAGCTCGACGGTCCGCGCATCATCTGGGTGATGGTCCCGGCCGGCACCGCCACCCAGACGGTCATCGACGAACTCAAGGACCTGCTCTCCCCCGGTGACGTGGTCGTGGACGGCGGCAACTCCCGCTGGACGGACGACGAGAGGCACGCAGCCGAACTCGGCATCAAGGGCATCGGCTTCGTCGACGCGGGCGTCTCCGGCGGCGTCTGGGGCCTGCAGAACGGCTACGCGCTCATGGTCGGCGGCGACAAGGAGCACGTGGAGCGCCTGAAGCCCATTTTCGAGGCACTCAAGCCGGAGGGCCCCTACGGCTACGTCCACGCCGGCCGGGTCGGTGCCGGGCACTTCTCGAAGATGGTCCACAACGGCATCGAGTACGCCATGATGCAGGCCTATGCCGAGGGCTGGGAGCTGCTGGAGAAGGTCCACTCGGTGGAGAACGTCCGCGAGGTCTTCCGCTCCTGGCAGGAGGGCACCGTCATCCGTTCCTGGCTGCTCGACCTCGCGGTCAACGCCCTGGACGAGGACGAGCACCTGGAGAAGCTGCGCGGGTACGCGGAGGACTCCGGCGAGGGCCGCTGGACGGTCGAGGCCGCCATCGACAACGCGGTGCCGCTGCCCGCGATCACCGCGTCGCTGTTCGCCCGGTTCGCCTCCCGCCAGGAGGACTCGCCGCAGATGAAGATGATCGCCGCGCTGCGCAACCAGTTCGGCGGCCACGCCGTAGAGACCAAGGGCTGAGCGGCCGTGGGGGACCTCCTGCTGGTCCGCCACGGCGAGACGGAGTGGAGCGTGTCGGGACAGCACACCAGCTGGACCGACCTGCCCCTCACCACGCACGGCGAGGAACAGGCCAAGTCCCTCGCCCCGCTCCTCACCGGACGGACCTACGCCCTCGCGCTGACCAGCCCGCTGGGCCGCGCGATACGCACAGCCGAACTCGCGGGCCTGACCGGGGCCGTACCCGACCAGGATCTGCACGAGTGGGACTACGGCGGCTACGAAGGTGTCACCACGGTCGACATCCATCGCACCCGCCCCGACTGGGACCTGTGGACCGACGGCGTACCGCCCGGCCCCGAAGGGCACCCCGGCGAGTCGCCCGAGCAGATCGGGGCGCGCGCCGACCGGGTGCTGGCCCGGGTGGAGAAGGCGCTCGCCACGGACACCGGTGACGTGATCCTGGTCGCGCACGCCCACTTCCTGCGGGTGCTCACCGCCCGCCGGCTGGGTCTGCCGCCCGCAGAGGGCCGGCTGTTCCAGCTGGCGACCGGCACCGTCAGCCGGCTCTCCACGGAGCACGGGCGGCCGGTCGTCGCCGAGTGGAACCGACGCGCATAGCGGCCCTTTCCGCGGCCCGGGTCACCCCGAGTGACCCGGGCCGCAGTCGTACAGCAGCCGGGTCCGGTCACCGGGGTCGTAGGCGGCGGGCGGGACGAGCCGGCAGTGAGCGGTGGTCCAGCGCACCAGGGTCCCGGCCGGGATGCGTCCGGTACGGGCGCCGGGGAGCAGGTCGGCGCGCGACAGGACGACGTAGCGCAGCCGCCCGGAGCCGATCAGGCGGTGGAAGGCCGCCGGTGCCGGGTACGGGACCCGGCCGGTGAAGCCGCCCATCGGCAGCACGGGCGCGTCGGCGGCGATGACGTAGGGCGCGGCGTCCTGCCATCCGGGGACGGCGGCCAGGTAGCGGGCGCCGTCGCGGTGCGCGGTCAGATAGGCGAGGATCCGCTGCCGCTCGGGGCCGAGCGTGGCCTGCCCGGAGCCGGTACGGGTGCTGGTGGGGCCGACCCGGCCGAAGCCGCCGGGCTGGTTGTAGCGCAGGGACAGCGCGGAGGCCGACCACACGGCGGGGATCAGCAGGACGGCACAGACGCCGACGGCGAGTGCGGCCGGGCGACGGCGCGCGCCGGCCAGGAGCAGCGCGAGCAGGCCAAGGGCCACGGCGAACGCCGCCGACCAGGCGAAGAAACGCGGGTACCACAGCGTCAGGGCCGCACACCAGAAGACGTCGGCCAGCAGCACCACGGGCAGCACACGACTGCGCCGCGCCCGCACGACCCCGACCGCGGCGAGTGCGCAGACGGCCACCGCGACCACGCCCATGTAGTAGGTGTGGCCGGTCACGCTGCCGAAGCTGAACACCAGGAAGAAGGTCGCCAGCCACACCCCCCACAGCAGGAACCCGGCGAGCAGCGGGTCCGTGCGCGGCAGGCCCCGCCTGCGCACCGCCAGCACCCCTCCGACGAGGCCGAACGCGGCGAGCGGGTACAGCCAGCCCGTCTGGGTGGCCAGGCCCGGGCCGAACATCTTCCAGATGCCGTCGCCCATGCCGGGCGGCAACCGGTGGCCGCCGTGGGCCGCCCGGCTCGCGACGATGCTGCCGGTGCCGGCCGCGTCGATGCCGACGGCATGAAAGCGCGTCAGGAAGTTGTAGCCGACGACCATCCCGAACGGCGAGTCGTCGGTGGTGCCGTCGAGGTACGGGCGGGCCCCGGACGGGGTGAACGCGGCCACCAGCATCCACGACAGCGACACCACGACCATGACCGCCGCGGCCAGGGCGAGATGGCCGACGCGGCGGCGGAGCGTCGTGGGGGCGGCGACGGCGTACGTCACGGCCAGGGCGGGCAGCACCGCCCACGCCTCCAGCATCTTGCACTGGAAGGCGAGCCCCACCCAGAACGCGGCGAGCAGCAGGGTGCGCGGCCGGGCGTGCGCGGTGGCCCTCCAGGTGGCCTCGGCGGCCAGCAGCAGGAGCAGCACGAACGGCGCGTCCTCGGTGACCGAGCGGCCCAGGCCCACGGTCACCGGGGTCAGGGCGAGGAAAGCGGCGGCGAGCAGCCCGGCCGGCACCCCGGCCCAGCGGCGCACCAGGACATGGAGCAGCAGCACGCAGGCCACGGTCTCCAGTGCCTGCGGCAGCACCAGCGCCCATGGGTGGAAGCCGAACACCAGCGCGGAGAGGGCCTGCGGCCACAGGAAGCCGGGCAGCTTGTCCAGGGTGATGGAGTTCGCCGGGTCGAAGGAGCCGTAGAAGAAGGCGACCGGGTTGTCGGTCATGCTGCGCACGGCGGCGGCGTAGAAGGAGTGGTAGGCACTGTTGCCGAGGCCCCACAGACACAGCACGGCCGAGAGCGCGGCGACGGCGGCCAGCACCGGGCGCTCGTAGCGGGGGGCGCGGGTGCGTACGGCCGTGTCGGGTATGGGCGGCGGGGCGTGGCGGACTAGGAGTGGCTTGCTGGCGGGGCTCGGCATGAACGGCCTTCCAGGCATCCCGGGGATGTCATGGTCCGGGACGCTGGGAACGCCCCGGATTGTGGTGAGTATCGGCCGGGCCTGCGGGCCGGTGACCGAGGCGGGGCCGGGTCTCACCGAGGTCTCACCGCGGGCACACCTGCTGCTTGGCGGGCTCTCACCGGGGGCGAGCCGCTGTCCGGCGGGTCCTGCTCCGGGCCCTGCTTCTACAATCACCGCCACTGGCCCCATGCCCGAAGGAACCCGATGACCAGCGTCGAAGAACCGGTGCACACCGGCGGGCGGACTCGTGACGCCGTCCGCACCAAGGCCGAGATCCTCGACGTGGCCACGCAGGAGTTCGCCCGGGCCGGCTACGACGGCGCCCGGGTGGACGAGATCGCTGCGCGCACCCGTACCACCAAGCGGATGATCTACTACTACTTCGGCGGCAAGGAGCAGTTGTTCACCGCCGTGCTGGAGCGGGCGTACGGCGTGATCCGCGAGGCCGAGCAGCGGCTGGACGTCGAGCACCTGGACCCGGTCGCGGCGATCCGGCGTCTGGCGGAGCTGACCTTCGACCACCACGAGCAGCACCCGGACTTCATCCGGCTGGTCAGCATCGAGAACATCCACGGCGCCGAGCACATCGCGGCCTCCCGGAAGCTCGGGCGGATGGGTTCGCCGGCGCTGGACGTGATCCGCCGGATCCTGGTCACAGGGCAGGAGTCCGGGGTGTTCACGGCCGATGTCGACGCCGTCGACCTGCACGCGATGATCAGCTCGTTCTGCTTCTTCCGGGTCGCCAACCGGCACACCTTCGGCGCCCTGTTCGGCCGTGACCTGGTGGACCCTGCGCAGCGCGGGCACTACCGGACCATGCTGGGCGACATGGTGATCGCCTACCTCACCGCGGAGCGAGCCGCCGGCTGACGCGGACCGGCGCCGGCCGACGCGGAGCCGATCGGCTCACGCACGGCCGCTCGACACGACGGAAACGCGGGCACCGGCCGACCGCCCCGCGCCGTCCGCCCCGCGCCGTCCGGGGCCCTAGGGTCGCGGATGGCGCGGCTCGTACAGCCCGAGGCGGCCGCCGCCCGGCAGCCGGAGCGCGGTGAGCCGGCCCCACCGGGCCTCCTCGACCGGCTGGGCGAACTCCACGCCCTTCTCGGCGAGTTGCTCCCGTGTCGCGTCGAGGTCGTCGCACATCAGCATCAGTTCGTGCGACGGGTCTCCGTCCGTGGGATGGCAGGCCACCTCCGCGGGCGGTGCCTGGAAGATCAGCCAGCCGTGGCCCGCGTCGACGTGCGCCCATCCGAGGACGTCCCGCAGGAAGGCCCGGTCGGCTTCGGCGTCACGGCTGTAGATCACCACATGTGCCCCATTGATCACGCGCGGAGGCTAGTCCGGGAGACCGCGCGGAACAAGCACCTGCGCGCAGAGCGTCACCCGGAGGAGACCACCGCGGCGTCGAGCAGCGGCCCGAGTTCACGGACCACGGCCCGCAGCGGGCGTACGTCCTCCTCGGCCCGGGCCATCAGAATCGCGCCCTCCAGGGTGCTGATCATCAGGGTCGCGAGGGAGTCGGCGCGGACGGCGGGGACACCCATGCCGGTCAGCGCCTCGGCGACCGGGGTGCGCCAGGTCGCGAAGGCCGCGGCGGCCGCCTCGCGCGTGGTGGTACCCGCGGCGGCACAGTCCACGGTCGCGGCGGCGACCGGGCAGCCCCCGGCGAAGCCCTCCGTCTCGTACTCACCCGTCCACTGGGCCGCCATCGCCGCGAACAGGCTGCTCGGCGTCGGCTCGGCCAGGCCCGCGAGGAAGCGGGCGACGCGTCTGCCTGCGTACCGCCCGGCCCAGGCCACGGCCTCGTTGACCAGCTGTTCCTTGCCGCCCGGGAAGTAGTGCTGGAGCGAACCGCGCGGTGCTCCGGCATGGGTGGCGACGTCCCGCATGCCCGTCGCGCCGACCCCGTCGCGCCGGATCAGCTGGGCCGCGCTGAACACCATCCGCTCGCGCGGCCCGTGCGGCGCCTGCGCCATGGCCGACCTCCGATCGCCTTCACCCTCGGCCTTCACTCTATGACCGGTGTCATAACTCTCGCTACTATGACAGCGGTCATAGTAGGCCGGCAGAGCGAAGGGCGGCCCCCGTGAACGTCGGATTCATCGGTCTCGGAGTGATGGGTCAGCCGATGGCGCTGCGCCTGGCGGCTTCCGGCACACCCCTCGTGGTGTGGAACCGGACACCGGAGCGCACCGAGCCGTTGCGCGCGGCCGGCGCCGAGGTCGCCGCGGACGCCGACGAGGTGTTCGCGCGGGCCGAGGTGGTGCTGCTGATGCTCGCGGACGAGGCGGCGACCGACACCGTCCTCGGCCGCGGCACCCAAGCCCTCCCCGCGCGGGTCGCCGGACGCATGGTCGTCCACATGGGCACGACGTCCCCCGAGTACTCCCACGCCCTGGAGTCCGACGTCCGTGCGGCCGGCGGCCGGTACGTGGAGGCACCCGTCTCCGGCTCCCGGGTGCCGGCGGAGCAGGGGCAACTGGTGGCGATGCTGGCCGGCGAGGAGTGCGCCGTGGACGTCGTACGACCGCTGCTGGCGCCCCTGTGCCGGGAGACGTTCGCGTGCGGCGCGGCACCGGGCGCGCTGCTGATGAAGCTGTCCGTGAACCTCTTCCTGATCACCCTGGTGACCGGGCTGACCGAGGCCTTCCACTTCGCCGAACGGCAGGGTCTGGACCGGCGCCTGTTCCTGGACGTCCTGGACGCGGGCCCCATGGCCAGCGGGGTCTCCCGGATGAAGGCGCCCAAGCTGCGCGAGCGGGACTTCGCGGTGCAGGCGGCCGCCCTGGACGTCCTGAAGAACAACCGGCTCATCGCCGAGGCGGCCCGCAGGGCTCACCTGGCCTCGCCCCTGCTCGACGTCTGCCACAGCCTGTTCGAGGAGACGGTCACGCGGGGGTACGGCGGCGAGGACATGGTGGCGGTACTGCGGGCGATCGAGGCGCGGACCGCCGAGGTGCCGTAGGCCGGGCCTAGCCTTTCGGGATGCCGTACGCCCGCTCGACGGGGAGCCGCAGCACCAGCCGCCGGTCGCGGACCATGGCGGCCCGGTAGTCGTCCCAGTCCGGGTGTTCGCCGACGACGTCCCGGTAGAGCCGGACCAGCTCCTCGACGGTCTCGTCGTACGGGTCCCCGGCCACCGGCGTCAGCTCGGCCGTGCCCTCGGCGACCGTGTACGCCCAGCGGTCCTGGCTGGTGACGTGGTAGGAGGCGCGGGGGTCGCGGCGGAGGTTGCGGGTCTTGGCGCGGTCGTCGGTGATCGAGATCCGGATGACCCGTTCGTCGGGGTAGTAGGCGTGGCTGACGTTGGACAGCTGGGGCCGGCCGTCGCTCTTGAGCGTGACCAGCACGCCGCCTCGCGTCTCGGAGAGCAGCTTGAGCAGGGCGTCCTGCGTCGGGTCCTGAGTCATATGAGGGTCAACTGGCCCGGGGGTACGGGCATTCCCTCACCCGGACAGGCGAGTAGACACTGTCTACGACCGCCTGGTAGACACTGTCTATGACCGAATCCGACACGGGGCTGCGCACCCGCCTCATCGACGTCGGCGTGGACCTGGTCGCCGTCGAGGGTGTCCAGGCGCTGACGCTCCGGGAGATCGCCCGCCGCGCGGGGGTCTCGCACGGGGCACCACGCCGCTACTTCCCCACCCATCTGGAACTGCTGTCCGCCATCGCCCGACGGGGGTTCGCCGATCTGGGCGAGCGGGTCCGGCCGGCACTCGCCGGCACCGGCGACCCGCGCACACAGGTACGGGAACTGGCCCGCGTGTACCTGGACTTCGCTCTGGACAACACCGGCATGTATGAGTTGATGTTCCGTCACGATCTGTTGGAGAGCGGCCACTTGGGGCTGCGCGAAACGAGCCTGCCGCTGTTCACCGTCCTCGCGGACCTCGTCGGCCGGGTCCGCCCGGAGTCGGACGCCCGGCGCACGGCGGGCGCCCTGTGGGCGAACCTGCACGGCATCGCCCAGCTGTGGGGCTGGGGCAGCCTCCGACTCGCCACGGGCGAAGCCGACTTCAACGCGCTGCTGGACACGGCCCTCCTCGCCCACCTGGGCCCGGAGGGCGGGCGGTGAACCGCCGGCTGACCCTGGTGAGCAGTGTGGCGGGCGCCGTGCTCGTAGCCCTGGACGGCACGGTCCTCACGGTCGCCCAACCCTCGCTGCAGCGGGCGCTGCACGCGTCGTACGCGCAGGTGCAGTGGACCAGCACCGCGTACCTCGTGGCAGTGGCGAGCCTGCTGGTGTTCGCGGGCCGGCTCGGCGACCGCTACGGGCAGCGGCGGATGTTCGCGCTCGGCATGCTGGGGTTCGGCGCCGCCTCGGCGGGCGTCGGGCTGGCGCCCACGATCGGCTGGGTGATCGGACTCCGCGCGGCACAGGGTGTGTTCGGGGCACTGCTGCAGCCCGCCACGCTCGGCATGCTGCGGGCCGCCTTTCCGCCGGACCGGCTGGCGATGCCGCTCGCGATACGCACCAGCGCGATCGGCCTGGCGGCGGCAGCGGGGCCGTTGCTGGGCGGGGCGCTGGTGAACGGGCTGGGCTGGCAGGCGGTGTTCTTCCTGAGTGTGCTGCCGGCCGTGGGCCTGGGCCTGGCGGCCCTGGTCCTGCCCGACCCCGACCACGCGCCGGCTCCCCACACCCCATCGGACCTGCCGGGGGCACTGCTCCTCGCCGTGACCCTGGCCTGTCTCGTCCGGACGCTGACCGCGCTGCCCGCCTCCGGGACGGCCGTCGCCGCCGGTCTGGCGGTAGCCGCGTTCGCCGCGGCCGCCTTCGTACGGCACGAACGCCGCATCACAGGCCCCCTGCTGCCCCCCGACGTGATCCGCTCACCCGCGGTCGGGTCGGCCCTCGCCCTCCTGGTCGCGGCGTCGGCCTCCCTCTTCGGAACCCTGTTCGTCGAGACGTACGTGCTGCAGCGCGGACTCGGCCTCGATCCGTTCCAAAGCGCCCTGCGCAGCCTGCCGTTGGCGGTGCTGATGGTGGGGTCCGCTCCCCTGTGCCCGGTACTGCTGCGCAGGCTGGGTGCACGACGAACGACGGCAACAGCAATGGCGCTGCTCGCACTCGGCGTCCTGGTCCTGTCCGGGGCCACCGGCGCATTCGCCCAGGGCTGCGCCTTCGCCCTGCTGGGAGCCGGGTTCGGCACGGTGATGGTGGCGGCCACGCACGTGGTCGTACGGCAGGCGCGGGTGGCGGTGGCCGGAGTGGCAGGGGGCCTGCAGCAGACCGCGCTCAACATCGGGCCCGTACTCGGCGTGGCCGCGGGCACCGCGCTGATGGGCGCGGGCCCCCGGACGGCGCTGCTCGTGCTCGCCGCGGTGGCCGCGGCCGCCGTCCCGGCGGCCCGCGCACTGCCGGGGCCCGGGGTCGCGTCGATCACACACACCCCTGACGAACAGGTCCGTTCCGGGATTCCTGCGCGACGATGAGGTGTGCGTCGCGGCGGACCTGCCTGCCCGCACGCGCGTACGACGCGACCTGAGGAGAGCGATGGCACAGTTGCGACAGGAAGTCGACCCGGGCGAGGCCGGGCTGGACCCGAAGGCCCTCGACCGCCTCGACCGGCGCTTCGCCCAGCACGTCGACGAAGGCCGCCTGCCCGGTTTCCTGTTGGCCGTGGCCCACGGCGGCCGCGTCGCCCACCTCACCACGTACGGCCACCGGAACGTCGCGGCCGGGCTGCCCGTCGAGACGGACACCCTCTGGCGCATCTACTCCATGACCAAGCCCGTCACGGCGGTCGCGGTGCTCCAACTGGTCGAGGAGGGCCGCCTGTCCCTGGACGACCCGGTCGACCGCTACCTGCCGGAATTCGCCGACCCCCAGGTGTACGAGAGCGGTGCGGGAACCGAAGTGCGCACAAGCCGCGCCTCCGGCCCGATCCTCATCCGGCATCTGCTCACCCACACGGCAGGCCTGACCTTCGGCTTCTACTACAAACACCCCGTGGATGCCCTCTACCGCGAGGCCGGCCTGGAGTCGTCCGTACCGCCCGGCGCGAACCTGGCCGAGACGATGAACGTGTACGCGCGCCTGCCCCTGCAGTTCGAACCGGGCACGCAGTGGAACTATTCAGTCGCCTCCAACGTGCTGGGCAGGATCATCGAGGTGGTCTCCTCACACCCCCTGGACGAGTACGTCGCCGAGCGCATCCTCCGCCCCCTCGGCATGACCGACGCCGGCTTCCACATCACCCCCGAACAGGCCGAGCGACTGGCCGAGATGTACGGCGAGACCGAGGACGGCGGCATCACACCGATCCCCGGACTGCCACTGCGCGGCCGGCCCCGCTTCCTGTCCGGCAGCGGCGGCATGGTCGCCACGGCCCAGGACTTCCACCGTTTCATGGAGATGCTCCGCCGGGGCGGTGAACTGGACGGCACCCGCCTCCTCTCCCCCGAGACGGTCGCCCTGATGACCCGCAACCACCTCCCCGGCAACACCGACCTGCGCACCTTCGGCGCCCCCAGCCACCAGGAACGCAACAACGACGGCCTCGGCTTCGGCTTCAACGTCTCCGTCGTCATCGACCCGGCCCGCACCCTCGCCCCTCAGGGCCTGGGCACCTACGGCTGGACCGGCGTGGCCACCACGGCCTTCTGGATCGACCCGACCCATGATCTGACCGTCCAGTTCATGACCCAGGTACGCACGAAGAAGCTGAAGGTGTTCCCGGAGCTGCGGCGAATGGTGCACGAGGCGCTGGTGGACTGATCGCCGGTGGCGCCTCGTCCCACTGCGAGAGCGGCTAAAAATGGCGAATGAGCAGCGCGAACCCGCCCAGAGCGCACATGCTCGCCCCGAGCCCGAACAGCCGGCCGGTCGGGCCCCCGGAACCGTGTCGCCGCCGAGAGAGAGCGGCCGCCGCGCCCGCTGCCACGACGACCATGCCGCCCACCACGAGGAGGACCACGGCAGGCCCGGTCGAGATGGGCCCGGTGTGCTCCCCGTTACGCGGCATCCACTGGGCGACGAGCATCCGTACCCCTCACCGCTCGATCAGTCCGGCCGTCAGCCTAACGAGGGGGGTGGTGCGGCCTTGCGGCGCCTTCCTCGCATGCGCACTCATGTGCCGGCGACGACTCGTCTCCCTACGCCGACAGCATCGGAACCCAGTGATTGCTGCTGGGACGAAGGAGTGCCTGGAGAGGCTGCACGAGATCGCGCGAGGGAGTTGATCACCTCGCCGGTCGAAGAGGAACCTCGGCGCGCCTGCCTGCATCTAGTTGTCCGGTGAGGCGTGAGCGGCGGCACTCGGCCCCGCGGGAGTGGTGTCACCCAGGGGGAGATCTCATGTCACGGCGGACAGCGGCGGTCTGCACGGTCGGCCTGGTGATGCTGCTGAGTGCCACCGCCTGCGGCCAGAGCGACAGCGTCTCGGCAACCCGGATCGCCGCATGCGGAACGCCCCAGCTGAGCTGGAAGATGACCCTTCTCCCGGGCAAGCCGCACAACACGCCCACGGCGACACTCAGCGCCGCGCACAAGGGATCGAAGCCTTGCGCCTTCGACGGCTACCCGGAGCTCAGTGTGTACGTCGGCAAGGGGCCGTCGGCCGACTCCAAGCCGAAGGAGTCCACGCCGGTTCATCTGGTGTTGAAGCCGGGCCACAGCATCGCGATCCCGGTCTTCTACGACGCGATCGGCTCGCCGTCCGGATCCTGTGAGGTCATGGCCGAATACAACCCTCGCGTCGACGTACGGCCCCCGCACCCCACGGCGCATGACTACGGCTCTCGCGTGCAACTGACGGATGCGAAGGGGCACCACCGGCGGGCACAGGTGTGTGACCTCGACATGCTGCTGGGAGAACCTCAACTGCACTGATACAAAGCCGGATGAACAGTATGTATTCGCCCGCCCGCCATGCGATCATGACGGCTGCGACCGCTGACCACGGTCGATCGAAAGCCGCCGTACGGCGGCACGGGGGAACGCATCGGGGGTTGCTGTTGCGCGCGGTGAGCGCGGAGCAGGTCGTCGGCGGAAGATCACGCGTCGGACTCCGTAGCAGTGGCTCGCCTGCTGTCCCGTAGCGGGCGCCCGCTCTTCGGGTCCTCGTGCCGTCCGGCCTGCCACTTGGAGAAACCTGAATGCAGAAAGCCGAATCGCTCTGCAGACGAATACGTCTCGGGGCTGTCGTGGTACTGAGCGCCGTGGTGCTGCTGGGCAACGCCGCTGCGGCCCAGGCCGATACCGCGACTCCTGTCCCCGGCACCCCCACGCCGACCATCTCGGTGCCCTTGCAGAGCGCTACACCCGTGCCGAAGCCTCCGACCAGCCCGACTCCCCCAGACTCGGCCGGCCCGGCGCCCACAGACTCGGCCGGCCCGTCCGCCGAGCCCTCGGCTTCGGACGCGGCGGTGCTGGCCGCCGATGACGACTGGACGGTCGAGGCCGCCATCCGCTTCTGGACTCCCGAGCGCATGGACTCGGCCACCGACCCCTCGGGTCGTACCACCCCGCCGGACGGATTGACGGCAGCGGTCCAGCGGCCCTCCGCCGGCGGCATCACCGCCCAGCACTTCAAGGGCATCAAGTCCGTCGGCACGATCTTCAGCAAGGACAAGGGGCTGAAGGGGCACCGCTGCACGGCCAGCGTGGTGCGCAGCGGGGGGCACAACCTGATCCTCACCGCGGGGCACTGCGTCGGCTCGAATTCCATGTTCGTACCCATGTACGACCACACCAAGACTGCGGCCGCGCAGCCGTACGGGGTCTGGGCGGTCGACAAGTGGTTCCGCGACAAGAGGGCCACCTGGGACAAGGCCAAGACTTCCGACCTGGACTACGCCTTCGCGAGCCTGAAACCGAACGGCCGTGAGAACGTCCAGGACGTCGTGAGCGCCAACACCCTGGCCCGTACGCCCGACTACGCCAACAAGGTGACCGTCATCGGCTACCCCAAGATCGCGCACAACCCGCCGGACCAGGCGGTCCGCTGCCCCGACATCTACACGACCGCACTGTCGGGCTACTACCAGATGCAGATCTTCTGCGCCGGGATGTGGGGCGGAGTTTCCGGCGGGCCGTTCTTCTCCGAGCTCGACTCCTCCGGCAACACCGGCACGATCATCGGCAACGTGGGCGGGTTTCTTCAGGGCGGCCCCGATGTGGACGGGTCGGATCCGCGATACAACGAGATCACCTACAGCCCTCTGCACGGTGACCGCTTCTTCCGCCTCTACGCCGATGCCCAGCAGGGCCGCAACCCCGACTACGGTCCCTACGATCAGCCATCGCTGCCCTACACCATGGGCTCCGGCGAAACCTGGAAGCACGCCGGCCTCATGGCCTCGGGCGACTTCGACGGCAAGGGCCACAGCGACATGGTCGTGGTGTGGTCCGACGGCGAGGTCACGCTCTACAACAGCGACGGTCGCGGCCACTTCACGGGCGAGCGGCAGTTGCTGCCCAAGAACTCCACCTGGACGAACGCCAAGACCATCACCGCAGGCGACTTCACCGGGTCGAACCGTTTCGACCTGATGGTCCGCTGGGTGGACGGCGAGGTCACACTCTACGGAGACATCGGCACCAAGGGCCTCGACCGGGCAGGCACCCAGATGATCAAGCCCAACGACCTGTGGAAGAACGCGACCCAGATCGCGGCGGGCCGCTTCAATGCCTCCCAGTACGTCACCGACCTGATCGTGCGGTGGGTGGACGGCGAAGTGACCCTCTACACCAACGTCAGCGCGGGCACCTTCGGCCAGGAGCACAAACTCAAGGACAAGAACGACACGTGGAGGGACGCCACCCTTCTCACCAGTGGTGAGTTCTCCGGCAACCATAAGTGGGACCTCATGGTGCGCTGGACCGACGGCGAGCTCGACAACTACGTCGGCACGACCACGTCCGGCCTCGGCACCGAGCAGCGCATCCTGAACCCCAACGGGCTCTGGAAGCACGACACGGTCATGACGACCGGCGACTTCACGGGGAACCACCGGACCGACGACCTCGTCATCCGCTGGTCCGACGGCGAGACCACCATGTACCAGGACACAGGCGCCGCCCACCTAGGCAGCGAGGAGACCCTGGTTCACGCCGGCTGAGCCTGGGGACCGCGCTCCACACCCGATGCCCTCGGCACGCGACCGTGCCGAAGGCATCGCTGAGCTTCTTCAGCTCTTGAGTTCGGCCGGGCAACGCGGTGAGAGCCACAGCAACCGGCCGCCCGAATCGGTGACCACCTGCACGTTCACCCCGTACCGGCGGCGCTTGTAGGCCCCCGAGCAGTGTGGTCGAGACGTCAGACATCTCGATCAACAGCTCGGGGGCCCCGCTCGTTGCGCTTGGAGGCCATCTGATCCAGATAGTTGGCAGTGGTCTTCACGGCCTGGCGAGCCAGACGGACCGGCCCGGGAACGGCTGCCCGCGTGCATGAGCTGTGGGAGATCACGGCGCGCCCGAGCAGGTTCACGACCCGTTACGTGACAAGACCCGCCGGGCCCACGGTCGCACCGCAGAGCCGACCACGGCCGTGGTGGACGCACAGAATGTGAAGACCTCGGCAAACGTGCCCGAGACCAGTCAGGGCATCAACGCCGGCAAGAAGATCAAAGAGCCGGGATCGGCATCGACATGATTCGCCAGGCAAGGGCGCCCGTGGACCGCTCTGCACCGACAACATCGATTCGGACTGGGCCGCTCCCATTGATCCGCTGCTGGACCACGGACCGGTCGCAAGGAACAGTTGCGCCGGAACCCGAGGCCGTAGGGGCGACGGTCAGGCGTGCACTGCCCTCACCGACACACGTCAGGACGAGTCGGTATGTCTTCCCCTTGTTCAGTACCGGGCGAGTATGAATCCCGTCTCCGACACGCTCCGATCCGCCCTCCAGGAGCACACCTCCGGACAGGCTGGTCACGACGGATGTCGCCTGCCTCAGCAATGCCGTCTCCCGTGCCGCACTTGGCGCCGGAGCGTGGGCGGTGGCTTGCGGAGAGGGCGTGGAGCGCCCCGCGCCGTGCCGATCGGAATCCTGACTGCAGGAGGCAAGGAGCAGGACCGATGCGGCAACGGCGGCGCATGCCGGGACAGCGCGCCGAACGATCGGACGGCTCATGACGATGTCTCTCTTCGGTTGGCGATCAAGACCCTGACGCTATCCGTCCGCCATGAGCACAACAATCACAAGCCGGGGATTCTGAGGAGTATTTGAGGGTCAGTGACGGTTGCCGACGGCGTCGCCGGCATCCTCGGGGCTGCTGAGAACCCTCGCGGTTCCGGCCTCGACCGCGAACGCGCTGGCGGTATGTCCGTAGTGCGTCAAGGCATTTCGATCATCCGCCAGGTCCATGACTTCCTTGCGTTCCCTCGGCGGAATCGGCACCCGAGCGATATGGGCGAGCCTGTCCATGGCGGCACCGACGGTGCAGCTTTCGAACTTGCCGGTCTCGAACTTGCCGGTCTCGAACTTCTCAAGGCTCGCACTGCCTGGATCCTTGAAAACCAGGCTCCAACGCTCCAGCACCAGCCGAGCCTTGAGGAGCACCTCGGTAGCTGCCTGGAGGTGCAGAACGGCGCACTTGCTCATTCCCCACCCGCCATGGCGATGGATTGCAGGATACGTAACAAGCGCTGGCCGAGAGTTCGGAACGATGAGGTCCGCGCGATGAGCGTGGAGCACCAGATGTTGCGGGCCAAGACGTTGATGTCGGCGGTCACTTGCTACTGATCAAGGGCTAGGGTCATCGACCGCGAATTCCTCACATCGGATGATCAAGGGTCCCAGACGAATGTCGCGCAGTCCGCGCACTCCTCGAGGTACCGATGGCGACACTCGACGGTGTGCCGGAGGAAGGTGATCGCTTGCTGTCTGCTGCGGACCTCGCTTTCGAGCGCAGCGATCTTCGCGCGCACGACCTCCTGCGCTGCGGACTTCTTCGGGGACATCGCTGCGGTGACCTCTGGCAACGAGAGCCCGACTTGTCGCAGTTTCAGCACGGTTCGCGCCTGCTCCAGGACGTCGTGGTCGTAGAGGCGGTAACCGTTCGCGTCCCGGTGCACCGTGAGTGCTCCGACGTGCTCCCAGTGCCGTAGGACATGGGCCTCGACGCCAAGCTGCGCGGCCGCCTCGCCGATCGTTATCGCCATTCCGCCCTTGCCTTGATGTCGACCTGAACCTTTAGCGTCCCCAGCATGCCTGACAGTTCTCCCACCCCGCCTACTCCTGCTTGTTCCCGATCGGTCCTGGTCACCGGCGCGACGGGCAACCTCGGCCTTGAGCTCCTCGCCCGGCTGCACGCGCGCGCAGCAGCTGTGCGGTGCCTCGATCGTCGCCGTGTTGGCCCGCGACCCGGCATCGAGTCGGTGCGCGGTGACCTGACCGACGCCGACTCCGTCCGTGCGGCGCTCGACGACATCGACACCGTCTTCCTCATATGGCCGCTGCTCGACACCGCCCCCGCCGAGCCTCTGATCGCAGAACTCGCCGCAGCAGCACCGCGCGTCGTCTACCTCTCCTCGACTGCGATCGATGACGCCTCATTTCGCCAAAGCGACCCGATTGTGCAGGTACACGCGGACATGGAATGCCGGCTCCGTGATGCCGGCCTGCATCCCACCGTGCTGCGCAGCGACACGCTGGCGTCCAACACCCGGGGCTGGGCGGCACAGCTGCGCGCAGGCGACGTGGTCAAAGGTCCGGACATAGCGCGCACAGCAGTCGTGGACGAGGGTGATGTCGCGGCCGCAGCCGCGGAGGTGCTCCTTCGACGCCAGGACGATTCGCATCGCACCCCCTACCTGCTGACCGGGCCCGAGCCGCTCAGCAGGGCCGACCAGGTCGGAATCCTCGGTGCCGCCCTCGGACGAAAGTTGCGTTTCGAGCCGGTCCCCGTGGATATCGCGCGCGCACGAATGCTCGCGGACGGCCGTCCCGAGCGGCTGGTCAATGCCCTCATCACGGCGTCAACGCGGCGACCGGAATCACGCCTTGTCACCGATGATGTCGAGTGCCTGACCGGTAGGCCAGCCCGCCCCTTCGCACAGTGGGCCATCGACCACAGCACCGAGTTCGGCCCGCGGCCATGACCACACACATCAGTCAGTCTCCAACCGGTGTGATGACCGCCGAAGATCGCTTCCCCGACAATGTCGAAACCGTCACGGGAAACTGCCCATGAGGCACGCCAATGCTCCACTGACAGTCGAAGGTCGATGCCTACTTGTCGAGCACTGCCGGACTCGTCCAATAGTGCACGTCGCCGTCGAGATGGGGATCTCGCGCGCCTGTGCATCGAAGTGGGTCAACCGCTACCGCCGCTACGGGGAAATCGGCCTGTTGGACCGTGAGCTGTTTCCAACCTGGCTGAGATGCTGGTCAGTTGCTGCAGGGGTGGTGTTGGGGAAGGGGTGAAGCTCCTGGTAGATGGGTTGTCGACCAAGATCAACCCGTCTGCCCGGAGCTTCATGTGCTTGTCTACCCATCGGGGATCGATCTGTCCAGCGCGACGCTTGGCCACCTGGCCCGACTGCTGGCCTCGCGGCGTCTGGAGCGAGGCACGCCCTGGCGCCGACTCACCACGGGCCGGCAGGCTTTGCTGGTGCTGGCCCATCTGCGGTGCGGGCACACCTATGCCCAACTCGCGGCCGGTTTCGGTGTCGGGATCGACCGTATTGCCGCCGACGGGCCGTCCTACTCCGGGAAGCATAAGAAGCACGGGATGAACGTGCAGGTCATCGCCGATCCATTCGGCCGTCTACTGTGGGTCTCGCCGGCCCTGCCCGGCGCCGTCCACGACGTCCGTGCGGCCCGCGAGCACGGCATCGTCAGCACCCTCGCAGACGCAGGCATCACCTGCTGGGCCGACAAGGCCTACCAAGGCGCCCGCGGCACAGTCCGCGTTCCCTACCGCGGCCGTTGGGAGACGCTCTCCGTCGGCCAGCAAGCTGTCAACCGCTCCCACGCCAGAATCCGGGCCCTGGTCGAGCAGGCCGTCGCCACCCTCAACTCCTGGCGGCTCCTGCGCAAGCTCCGGTGCTCGACCAACCGCATCACCGGCCTGGTCAAGGCCATCCTCGCCCTTCACCTGGCAGCGTCACTCTGAGGTTTGAAACGGCTCACTGGATGCCTTCCGCACGCGCAGCGGCCCACCCCGTCATCGGTTCGCAACCTCAGGAACAGCTGCCCCGGCCTCGGCAAACCTCTTGATCAGGGCCTTCCCAGCAGACCTCGCAAGCTCATACGTCGACGTTTGGAGCTAACCCCGTCGTCTACTGTCCCTCTGACAGGGACGATTCGATCGGGCCGGCCAAGACCTGAAGTCTGGATCCAGTTCAGGCCGACCACTTGGCCAGCAGCTATGAGTTCTTGTTCCTGCCCAGGTGGAGAAAGCGTGCTGTTGTACCCCTGAGCCATGCCCTCCCTGGTATCCGCGAACAGGTATAGCTCAGCGTAGATCTGGCCGTTGTGCTCCCACTCGTACCGCACAACAGGCTTGCGAAGGATCGCCTCGAACCACTCGGCGGCCCGCTCGGCCAGCTCCTCAGGGGAGCCGGTGACCTCCATCGAAAACGAAGTCGGCCGCTCCGGCAGAAAGTACAACTGATTGTGCAGCCGGTCGCCGCGCATCGTCGAACCGGTGATGTGGACTCCGAAGTCAGCCAGCGAGAGCTGTGACGTCCCCAACGTGACAACCGCCAAGAGCGATGAGTCGTCTTCCGGCCTCCCCACCCAGCTGGACGCGAAGGGCACGTCCCAGCAACCCGCGAGGGCTCGGAGCCGTGCCGCGAAGGCGAGCTCAGCCTCGTCGATCTCCAACTCGCCAACAGGGCCATCGATCTCGAACCACGGGTTTTCAGGCACCTGGCCACTGTAGAGCGGCGCAAGTTCCGGCTGTGTCACAAGTCAAACATGGGTACGTTCATCGACGCCGGGGACGGGCTGAGCACCGTTCGGAGGCCATTGATCATGGCGAGCCAGCGGCGCGCATCAGCGCATCCAGCCCAGTCAGTACCATGCGAGGACCTCATCGTCGGCGGCAATCCGAGCGAGGGCTTCGTCCGCCAACGTCCGAAGATCAGCAGGGAACGTCGGCATCGGCGGCAGGTTGAAAACGGCTCACTGCATCGCGACGGCTCTGTGTCCGTGGCCGATGACGGTCGAGGCACCGACACGCGCGCCGATGAGCGCGGCCGGATCGTGAAGAAGCCGGTCATGGCCACCAAGGACCTGCGGTTCTTCGACTCTCCGGACGCGGAGAGCCTTCCTTTCCGGTGACCGGTCTGGAACCCCTCCAGGCCGACGGGACGACCGGCACGCTCATCCGGTTGCTGCCGGACAGGGCGCTGCGCTCGCAGACGTCCCGGCCGTGGACGACCTGCGGGTCCGCATCGACGACCAGCGCGAGAGCGGATCCTCTTCTACCGGCCGAGTCGCAGAGTGAAGTCCAGTCCCTCCTCGGCGAGTTCGGCGAGCCATACGTCCGACCGCTCCGCCGTCTCCGCCGCCCGGTTCAGTCCCGCGGGAAGGCTGCCGTCCAGGATGTGGCGGACGCCCAGGGCCAGCGGGCTGGAGACGCAGCGGGCCATGGCCGACTCCTCGGCGGTGCCCACGAGGTCGAGGAGGTAGCCGCCCGTCCAGGTGCGGTCCGGGGTCTCGACCTCCAGGGACACCGACAGGACGACGCGGTCACGGTCCTCGTCCGTCGTCGGGTAGGTCGCCGCCAGCTCTCGGGCCAGGGCTGCGATGGTCTCGTCGTCCCCCGCCTTCAGCTCCTCGAAGACCGGCTCCCACGCCTTCAGCCAGCCGTCCAGGCGCAGGGTGCCCCGTACGAAGGTGCTGGGGGTCCAGGCGGGCGGGAGGCCGTACTGGGCGATGAAGGGGATGCTGTCCCTGTTGGGGTAGGCCTCGAAGGTCTCCCCGGAGAGGGTGTGGGGCCGGGTCGCCTCCCAGGGGCGGGTGGCCGTGGTCTCGGTGCCGTTCTCCAGGTAACGGGCCGGTGAGCGGAGAGCGTTGAGGACGCCGAGGGGTGCCCAGCTGAAGCGGTACCGGAAGTCGTTCGGGACCGCGGGGACGCCGCCGCAGTACGAGGTGAGGCGGTAGGCCGCCGGGGTGTCCGCGCCGATCTCCGTGCGCGCCCTGCCGATGAGGCTGTGCGCGAAGAGGTGGTCGATGCCCGGGTCCAGGCCCGCCTCGGTGAGGACGACCAGGCCGGCCGCCGTCGCTGCCGGAACCTGGTCCAGGACCTCGGGCGAGACATAGCTGGAGCAGGAGAAGTGGGCTCGCCCGGCTACGCACGCGGCCAGGAGTGCGGCGTGCTCCGGGGCGGGCAGCATCGATACGACGACATCCCCGGGGGCCAGTTCGGCGGTGAGCGCGGGGAGCGTGAACGCGCGGGGCTCGGCTCGGCCGGTCAGGCCCAGGGTGGCCAGGGCGCCGGAGGCGCGTTCCTCGGTGCGGTGCCACAGCCGTACCCGTTCGGCGCTGTCGCAGAGTGCGGCCAGTCCGCTGCCCGTGGACAGGCCGGCACCGACCCAGTGGACGGTGCCGGACGCCGGTACTCGGTCAGTCATGGGGCAACTCCCTTTGGTCGACGATGCCCAGCTCACGGCAGGCCTGGTGGAAGCGGTCGAGGCAGCGCTGCCACACGTCCGAGGCACCGAAGTCGAGCAGCTGCAGCACGAGGGCCGCCGAGAAGTCGGCGCTGGACTCGCGGGGCAGGAGCGAGGGCAGGTTGTCGATGGCGATCAGGGACAGGGGCGGCTCCTTGCGCAGAGGGCGCACGGGGTCCGTCCAGTCGGTGGTGCGGTCGTACACGGGCAGGACGTTCAGCGGGGAGCCGACGTCGCAGGTGACGTCGCACAGGGTGCGCAGGCGGCGGGTCGGGGCGTCCAGGTCCGCCTCGCGCAGGAAGGGCGGGACGGGGGTGGTGGCGAGGACGCAGTTCACCATCACGTCGTGGCCGAGCAGGGCCGGGCGGTCGAGGGTGCGGGTCTCGGCGAGGTCCCAGTGGGTCGCGGTGACGCCTGCGGTGTCGAAGGCGGCCGCGGCGCCCCGGCCGCTGCGGCCCAGCGCGCCGACGACGAGCGCCGTGAAGTCCTCGTCCTGGGGCGTCGGTTCGAGGGTGGCGTCCAGGTGCTGCTTGGTGGTCGGGTGCAGGGGTGCCACCAGGCGGCCCCGGTGCTGGAGCACGGCGAGCGCGGCGCCCAGGTAGCCCGCCCAGTAGCCGAAGGCGGCCAGCCTGCGGCCCTGGTCGTCCACCAGGTACTCCAGGTCCAGCAGCGCTCCTCCCCCGGCGGCGAACCGGCGCAGCAGCTCCGTCGCCCCCGGCTGCTGCTTGTAGGCGTGCCCGAAGAAGATGTGGCGGTGCGGCAACGACGACGGCTCGTCGGGGAGTTCCTTCAGGCCGAGGATCACGGCGTCGCGCGGTGCCGTCGGCCAGGAGCCCGCCGGGGCGCGGCGGCAGCCGGCCGCCTCGTACTCCTCGACGGGGAAGATCCGCTGCGGGGAGTCCTCCACGGTCAGCCGTACCCCGCTCCGGGTCAGGCGGCGGGCGTCGGCGGGGACGACCGGCGTGCGCCGCTCGGTGGTACGGGCCTCGTGGCGCAGCCACAGGTGCAGCTCGGTCATACCAGGTTGGCCTCCGGGCGCGGGGCGTCGGCCGCGAACCGGCCGGCGCTCAGGGGGCGGACGTCGAGGAAGGGTACGCGGCCCAGGTACAGATCGCGGACGATCTCGCCCACGGCGGGTCCCTGCAGAAAGCCGTGGCCGGAGAAGCCGGTCGCGTACAGGAAGCGGGACACCGAAGGCGCCTCGCCGATCAGGGCGTTGTGGTCGGGGGTGTTCTCGTACAGGCCCGCCCAGGTGCCGGTGCGGCGCAGGTCGAGCAGGGCGGGGGCGCGGTGCTGCATCGCCTCGTACAGGCGGGGGATCCAGCGGTCGTGGGTGTCGGTGGCGAAACCGGGCTTCTCGTCCGGGTCGGACATGCCGAGCAGCAGGCCGGGGCCCTCGGCGTGGAAGTAGAGGCTGGTGGTGAAGTCGATGGTCATGGGGAGCGTCGGCGGCAGTCCGGGTACGGGTTCGGTGACCGCGATCTGGCGGCGCAGCGGCTGCACCGGCAGGTCCACGCCCACCATCGCGCCCACCGCCCTGGACCAGGCGCCGGCCGCGCAGATCACCGTGTCGGTGGCGATGCGGCCGAGGGTGGTGCTGACGGCGGTGACGGTGTCGCCGTGCAGTTCGATGCCGGTCAGTTCGGTGTGGCGCAGGATGCGGGCGCCGTGGGCGCGGGCGGCGGCCGCGTAGCCGTGGACGACGGTCTCGGGTGTGCAGTGGCCGTCGTCCGGGGAGTAGGCGGCGGCCAGCAGTCCGTCGGTGGTGATCAGCGGGGAGAGCCGGCGGGCCTCCTGCGGGGTGAGCATACGGCTGGGCACGCCGAGGGAGTTCTGCAGCCGCACCCCCGCCTCGAAGGAGGCGACCTCCTCGGGCGTGGACAGCAGGAACAGATAGCCGACCCGGTGGAGCCCGATGTCCTGTCCCAGCTCCTGCCCGAACCGGCCGAAGGCCTCCAGGCTTCGTGCGCCGAGCTGGATGTTCAGCTCGTCGGAGAACTGCGCCCGTACGCCGCCCGCGGCCCTGGAGGTGGAGCCGGCGGCCAGTTCGTCGCGTTCGACCAGGACGACGTCACGCACTCCGGCGCGCGCCAGGTGGTAGGCGATGCTCGTGCCCATCACCCCGCCGCCGACGATGACCACCCGGGCCTGAAGGTTCACTCGGCTGTCTCCTTCGCGGCGCGGATCACGGCCCAGGCCGCCGCGGCGTCCTGGATGCCGAGTCCGGTGCTGTTGTAGTAGACGATGTCCTGTGGTGCGGTACGGGCGCCGCGGCGGCCGGTGAGCACCTCGCCCAGCGGGATCAGGGCGTCGGGGGTGAGCAGTCCGTCGCGCAGGGCGTCCACGACCGGCCCGGCGTGCCCGGCCGCGGTACCGGCGTCGTCCACGACGACGGCCGCGGCACGTCGTACGACGTCGGCGTCCACCTCGTGGCGGGTGGGCTCGAAGGAGCCCACGCTGACCACCGTGCAGCCCGGGGCCAGCCATGCGCCGTGCACCACGGGGGTCCTGCTGAGCGTGCAGGCGGCGACCACCCCGGCGCCGGTCACGGCCTCCTCGGCGCTGTCCACCGCCCGGACGGGAACGCCGAGTCCGGCCGCGAGGGCGTCCGCGGCTGCGGTGCGGCGGCTCAAGGTCGGGCTCCACAGCCGTACCGCCGTCACCTCCCGCACCCGGGCGATCATGCGGGCGTGGGCGAGGGCCTGGGTGCCGGAGCCGAGCAGCGCCAGCTCCGTGCGGCCGGGCACGGCGAGGGCGTCCACGGCCACGGCGCTGCCCGCGGCCGTACGCAGCGTGGTCACCGCCGTACCGTCCAGGACGGCCGCGAGCCGCCCGGTGTCGGGGTCGAGCGCGGTGACGACCGCGTGCACGGTGGGCAGCCCGGCGGCGGCGTTGCCCGGGTTGACGCTGCCGAACTTCGCCACTGCCCCGGTGTCCTTGGACAGCCGGGAGACGTAGGCGAAGACCACGCTGTCGTCGAAGCGGCTCGGCTGCATGATCTTGCCGGGCGTGTCGGCCTCGCCCGTGCCGAGCGCGGTGAAGGCCGCCCGTTGCGAGGCGATCGCCGCGTCCGCGCCGAGCAGCCGGGTCACCTCGGCCGCGGAGAGGAAGAGGACGTCGTCGTCGGTCACCCCCTGATCCTGTCCGGACGGCCGCCCGCCGAATCAGGAGCCGTGGGCGACCGCGTCCAGATGGGGCAGGTGGTGGTCCAGCCGCTCCCGCTTCGTCCGCAGGTACGTGATGTTGCTCTCGCAGGGTTCGATCAGCAGCGGCACCTGCTCGGCGACCTGGATGCCGTGCCGCACCAGCGCCTCGCGCTTGCGCGGGTTGTTCGACATCAGCCGCACCGAGCCCACCCCGAGGTCCTGCAGGATCTGCGCGGCGACACCGTAGTCACGGGCGTCGACCGGGAGCCCGAGGGCCAGGTTCGCCTCGACCGTGTCCAGGCCCTCCGCCTGCAGGGCCATGGCGCGCAGCTTCGCCAGCAGACCGATGCCACGGCCCTCGTGGCCCCTCAAGTACACGACGACGCCACTGCCTTCGGCGACCACCGCACGCAGCGCCGCGGCCAGCTGGTCGCCGCACTCGCAGTGCTGGGAACCGAACGCGTCGCCGGTCAGGCACTCCGAGTGCAGCCGGACGAGAACGTTGTCGGCACCGATCTCCCCGTACACCAGGGCGACTTGCTCGTCACCGCGGTCGTGGTCCAGGTAGCCGATCGCCTGGAATTTCCCGTACACGGTGGGCAGCGGGGTATTCACAACGCGTTCCGCGCCCGAACGCCGCGGGGACTTCTTGCCGAGGATGCCGATGTTTTCTGTCATGATCTGATTCCTAAGCAGAGACGAAAGGCCGGGAAAAGATGAGTGGTTCGGGCGCGCGTTCGGCGGCATACGGGGTGGTGCCGGCAGACACCACGGAAGACGTACGGATGCGGGGGGCGAGCGTTTCAACTCAGGTCGCAGTCCTTCCCGTCGGCAGCTTCGAACAGCATGGCCCCTTCCTTCCGCTGGCGACCGACACGCTGATCGCCTGTACCGTGGCGCGGGAGATCGCCGCCGCGTACCCGGTGCACCTCCTCCCTCCGGTGACGGTCTCCTGCTCGCACGAGCACGCGGCCTGGCCGGGAACCGTCAGCATCTCCGCCGTGACCCTCCATGCGGTGGTCCGGGACATCGCGGCGTCGCTGCGCCGCTCCGGTGTCGACGCGCTCGTCGTGGTCAATGGGCATGGCGGCAACTATGTGCTGGGCAACGTCGTACAGGAAGCCTCCGCGCGCGGCGAGACGATGGGACTGTTCCCGGCTGCCGAGGACTGGGAGGCGGCGCGGGAGGCGGCGGGAGTGCGCACCTCGCTGCTCACCGACATGCACGCAGGGGAAATCGAGACCTCCATTCTGCTGCACGCTCATCCCGAATTCGTCCGTCCTGGATACGAGTCCGCCGATTTCACCGCGGACGACCGTCGTCATCTGCTCACCGTGGGAATGTCCGCCTACACCGAGTCGGGCGTCATCGGCCGTCCCTCCCTGGGTTCGGCGGAAAAGGGGAAGGAACTGCTGGCGAGCCTCACGGAATCGTTCGGCGCGATTTTCGCGCTGCTCACGTCCGCCGACGGCTCCGAGGACGTACGCGGGTAGCCGCGCAGCCCGCCGTACCAGCGGGCGACGAGGACGACGGCGCCGGGCAGGCTCGCCACGAAGCTGAGCACGCCGTACACGACGGCGACGGCCACTCCGCTGCTCGCGCCGAGCCCGGCGGCGCCGAACGCCCAGGCGGTGACGCCCTCGCGGGGGCCGAAACCGCCGACGTTCAGCGGCAGGCCCATGGCGACCAGGGCGAGGACGGCGAGCGGGAGCAGCACCGCCACGGAGGCGGCGGAGCCGGCGACCCGGGCCGAAACGACGAACATCGCGACGTGCCCGGCGAGGATGATCGCCGAGGACAGGGCCACACCGGGTCCGGCCTGACGGGACAGCAGCCCCTCCCGCAGCTCGCCGAGGCCCCTGCGCAGGGCGCCGCCGCGGCGGGAGGCCGCGCGGTTCATCCGTACGGCGAGGAGCACGGCGAGCGCGCCCGCCGCGGCCAGGGCCGTCGGTACGGCGAAGGTGCGGACGTCGTCACGGACGGGCGACGGCAGGGTCAGCAGCACCGCCGCGCCGAACACGGTCAGGGCGACCTGCCCGGCGACCCGCTCCAGGACGACCGCCTTCACCCCGCGCCGCAGGTCACCGGCGCTCTGCCCGTGCCGGACCGCCCGGTGCACATCGCCGAGAACCCCGCCGGGCAGGGCCGCGTTCAGGAACAGCGCCCGGTAGTAGTCGGCCACCGCGGGACCGAAGGGCAGCCGGATGCGCAGCCCCTTGGCCACCAACTGCCAGCGCCACGCGCTGAACACGGTGGTGACCACGCCGATGCCCAGCGCGACCAGCAGTGTCACCGTGTCGATCCGCCGCAGCCCGTCGAGCAGCACACCGGTACCCAGCCGCCACAGGAGGGCGCCGAGGATGACCACCCCGGCGACGGTGCCGAAGTGGGTCCGCAGAGCACGGGAGTCGAAGCGGCGGGCGGTGCGCTCCGCGGGCCCGGGTACGGAGCGCTCCGCGGCCTCGGGGGCGGTGCGCTCCGCGGCCTCGGGGGCGCCGTCTCCCTCGGGCAGGGAGGCAGCGCGAGGCTCGGACTCGGGGGCAGTGCGCCGCTCGGGCACGGAGACGACGTGCCCCTCGGACTCGGAGGCGGGGCCCTCCGCGGCCTCGGGGGCGCTGTGTCCCTCGGGCAGGGCAGCAGTGCGCTGCTCGGACTCGGGGGCAGTACGCCGCTCGGGCACGGAGACGACGTGCCCCTCGGGCAGGGAGGCAGCGCGACGCTCGGAGACGGGGGCAGTGCGCTGCTCGGACTCGGGGGCAGTACGCCGCTCGGGCACGGAGACGACGTGCCCCGCAGGCTCGGAGACGACCTGTCCCGCGGGCTCCGGGGCAGTGCGCCCCTCGGCCTCGGAGGCGGCGTGCCCCGCAGGCGCGGAGGCGCGTGCATGCGTGGCCTCCGCGACAGGCGGCTCCAGCAGTGCCGTCACGGCCTCCGGGGCCGACACCGCGCCCGCCTGCCCGCTCATGACGCCCCTCCCGCCGGCCGCGGCAGCGCCAGCAGGTCGCTGTGGTGGAGCACCACCTGCAACTCACCGGCCTCGCAGGCGGCCAGGCGTTCGCGCAGATAGCGCTCGGCGGGCTCGCGCAGTTCGGGTCGCTGCTCGACGGCCGCGCCCACCCAGCCCCGCAGCCACTGGGCGGTCAGCGCGGACTCCTCGGGGCCGAGCCGCCACGGGCTCGGATGCACCCGCACCGTCGCCCCACGCTCGGAGAACGCCTCGCAGGCCACCGTGATCGCGTCCGGACCGAGCAGGCCGGTACGGCGCTGGTGGGCGTTGAACGCCTCGGCGATCTCGGCGTCCAGCGAGTCGGACGGGGTGAGTTCGACGCGTCCGGCGACGGACAGCGTGAGCAGGGCCGGGCAGTCCGCCCCGACGCAGGCGGCAGCGAGGGCGTCGATCTCCTCGCGGGTCAGGACGTCCAGCAGGGCCGAGGCCGTCACCAGGGAGGCCCCGGCCAGCGCGTCCGGGGTGAGCAGGGCGACGTCGCCGCGCCGCGTCTCGACCGAGACCCGGCTGCCGTCGGCGCCGGAGCGCGGGGAGGCCGCGGCGGCGAAGTGCAGCAGGTACGGGTCGCGGTCGTGCAGGACCCAGTGCTGGGCGCCGTCGAGGCGGGGCGCGAGCCAGCGGCCCATCGAGCCGGTGCCGCAGCCCAGGTCGTGCACGACGATGCTGCCGGTGCGACCCGGCAGTTCGGCCAGCCTGATCCGCAGCGGGTCCAGCAGGTCCTCCGCCCGGGCGGCGGCGTCGACCGGTTCCCGCAGCTGCAGCCACTCGGGCGCGTAGCGGGCCGGCTCCTCCTGCCCGCCTTCCCGCAGCCGTACGGTGGCCCGCTCGCCGGGGCGGGCGACGGGCCCGGCGCCTGCGATCACGCCGGACGGGTCGTCGGGCCGGGGTGCCGGGCCCGGCACCCGCTCGTCGCTCGGTCCGGGCTGGGCCGGGATCTCTCCGGTCACGGTGCTGGTGTCGCTCATGCCGCCCTCCTCGGTGCCTCGGGCAGCCGGCCGAGGACGCCGGCCAGGCTGCGCGCGGTGGTCGCCCAGCCGTCCAGGGCCGCGCGGCGGCTGCGGGCGGCGCCCTTCAGACGGCGGCGTACGTCGGGTTCGCCGAACCAGCCGCGCAGTTCGGCGGCGAGTGCGGCCGGGTCCTCCGGCGGGACGAGGATGCCGGGGACGCCGCCGTCGGGAGCGCGGCCGACCGCCTCGGGGACACCGCCGACGTCGGTCGCCAGCACCGGGATGCCGCGGGCGAGGGCCTCGGTGATCGCCATGCCGTACGTCTCGGCGTACGAGGTGAGGACCATCAGGTCGGCCGCGGCATAGGCGGCGTCGAGTTCGGCGCCGGCCTGCGGTCCGGCGAGCCGCAGCCGGTCCTGGAGGCCGTGGCGCCGGATCAGCTCGCGCAGATGGGCGACGTACTCGGGGTCATGGGTCAGCCCGCCGACGCAGACGCAGTTCCACGGCAGGTCGGTGACCGTTGCCAGCGCCTCCACCAGCCGGTGCTGGCCCTTGCGCGGGGTGACGGCGGCGACGCACACCAGCTGCGAGACGCCGTCGGTGCCGGGCGCGAGGGGCGCGATGTCGGCGCCGGGGGCGGCGACGTGCACCCGTTCGGGGGCGAGACCGTGGTGGGAGACGAGGCGGCGGACGGCCCAGTCGCTGGTGGCGATGACCGCGGGCACGGCCCGCAGCACCTGCCGCTCGCGGGCGTCGAGGTCGGCGGCCACCGCCGCGTCCAGGCCGGTCTCGTCGCCGAGGGGCAGATGCACCAGCACGGCGATCCGCAGGCGTTCGGCCTCGGGGACGACGACCTCGGGGACGCCGCAGGCGACCAGGCCGTCGAGGAGGACGACGGTGTCGTCCGGCAGGTCCCGCAGGACGCGGGCGAGCACGTCACGGTCGGACCGGCCGGGGCGCGGCCAGTTGCCGGGCACGGAGTGCCGCACGGCCTGCCAGCCGAAGCCGGGCAGGTCGAGGCAGACCCGTCGGTCGTAGGCGTTGCCGCCGCTCGGCGCGGCCGGGTCGTCGACACCGCCCGGCATGACGAAGTGCACGGTGCGCAGGGACATGGGGATGATCCCGAGGTTCTCGGAAGGGGCGGGCTGCTGGGGCACGTAGGCGAGCCGTACCTTCGCCACGGTCGTCTCGGTCACAGACCACGCTCGTAACTCGCCCAGGCGATGTGCGACTCGTGCAGTGTGACGGCGATGTTCTTGAGGCCCTTGGCGCCCTCGCCCAGCGCGCCCTTGTGGATGCGTTCGGCGAGCCGGTCGGCGATGACCTTGGCCAGGAACTCCGTGGACGTGTTGATCCCGGCGAACTCGGGCTCGTCGTCGAGGTTGCGATAGTTCAGCTCGGCGACGACGGCGCCCAGTTCCTGCGTGGCCAGGCCGATGTCCACGACGATGTTGTCCTCGTCCAGCTGTTCACGGCGGAAGGTGGCGTCCACGAGGAACGTGGCGCCGTGCAGTCGCTGCGCGGGCCCGAACACCTCGCCGCGGAAGCTGTGAGCGATCATGATGTGATCGCGGACGGTGATGCTGAACAACGGACGACCCTCCAGGTGCGGCGCGTCTGGTGCCCCCCGCGGTTGCCTGCGAGGGGATGCCGTGTAGTACGGCTCTTCGCTTCCCCGTGTTCAGCCTCCTCTCACTCTTTTCTCAGGTCAGGCCGTTGCCGGTGTAGTTGATGCGATGGCACAGGGCGGGGATCTCGCCGGCGGCGAGCTTCGGCATCAGTTCCGGCAGCTCCTCGAAGGCGCTTTCGCCGGTGACGAGGGCGTCCAGGGCCGGGTCGCCGAGCAGGTCGAGGGCGAGCGCCATCCGTTCGGCGTAGCCGCGGCCGGCACGTGCGGCCGGGGAGACGGTGCCGACCTGGCTGCTGCGCACGGTGAGCCGGCGCGAGTGGAAGGCCTCGCCGAGCGGCAGGGCGACGCGCCGGTCGCCGTACCAGCTCAGCTCGACGACCGTGCCTTCGGCGGCGAGGAGTTCGAGGGAGCGGGTGAGGCCCTGTTCGGTGGCGCTGGCGTGGACGACGAGGTCGCAGTCGCCGAGGGCGTCGCCGGGTGCGGCGAAGTCCACGCCGAGGGCCTCGGCGGTCTTCGCGCGGGCCGGGTCGGCGTCGACCAGCTGGAGCCGTACGCCGGGGAAGCGGGCCAGCAGCGCGGCCACCGAGCAGCCGACCATGCCGCCGCCGACCACCGCGATCCGGTCGCCGATCTGGGGCGCCGCGTCCCAGACGGCGTTCACCGCGGTCTCCACGGTCCCCGCGAGCACGGCCCGCTCGGCGGGCGCCTCCTCGGGTACGACGGTGACGGCGCTCACCGGAACGACGTAACGGCTCTGATGCGGATACAGGCAGAACACCGAGCGCCCGACGAGCTCCCGCGGCCCCGCCTCGACGACGCCCACGTTCAGGTAGCCGTACTTCACCGGCCCGGGGAAGTCGCCTTCCTGGAACGGCGCCCGCATCACCGCGTGTTGGGACTCGGGCACCCCGCCGCGGAAGACCAGGGTCTCCGTGCCGCGGCTGACTCCGGAGTACAGCGTGCGGACCAGTACCTCGCCCTCGGCCGGCTCCGTGAGGGTGACGTCACGGATCTCGCCGTGCCCCGGCGAGCGGAGCCAGAACGCGCGGGCCGAGTGGTTCATCGGCATCCTCCTGAACGATAGGGAAGTTGTTCACGTACCGAGAAGTGCACAGGCCGCGCACAGTACGCGGCGTTGATCGACTCTGTCACTCGGCCGGAGGAATGCGCGGTGGCCCTGAACAACACGTTTGACGCAAGGCTTCAGCAGGAGACCGCCGTGGGAGCGGGCGTCCAGATCCTGCTGCTGGCCCTGCTCGGCACGGCGATCGGCATGGGGCCGGCCGGCTGGCTGACCGGGCTCACCTTCGCGTTCGCCACCTGGGCGGTCCTCTCCCGCGCTCTGCACCGCTCCCGGCTCAGTTCCTTCGGTCCCGCCAACCGGGTCACCCTCGGCCGGGCCACCCTGGTCGGCGGGGTGACCGCGCTGGTCGCGGACTCCTTCGAGAGTTCGCCGCCGGTCACGCTGCTGGTCGGCCTGACCGCGGTCGCGCTCATCCTGGACGGCGTGGACGGCAAGGTGGCCCGCCGCACCGGCACCTCGAGCGCGCTGGGCGCCCGCTTCGACATGGAGGTGGACGCGTTCCTGATCCTGGTGCTGAGCGTGTACGTGTCCATGCAGTTCGGCCCGTGGGTGCTGCTGATCGGCGGCATGCGCTACGGGTTCGTCGCCGCGGCCCGTGTCGCCCCCTGGCTGAACGCCCCGTTGCCGCCGTCCTTCGCGCGCAAGACGGTCGCCGCGCTCCAGGGCATCTGCCTGCTGCTCGCGGGCGCCGATCTGCTGCCGCGGGCGGCCAACCTGGCGGTCGTGCTGCTGGCCCTGGGCTCGCTGGTGTGGTCGTTCGGCCGGGATGTGCTGTGGCTGTGGCGGAACTCGCGTACGACGGTCGCGGAGGTGCCGGCGGAGCACAGGGTGCTGGAGCTGGCAGGGCGCTGAGGGCGCATACGGAAGGGCCCGGACCGTTCGCCGGTCCGGGCCCTTCCGTATGCGGTCAGGACCGTGCGGACCGGCTCCGTACGATCGCGAACGCGGCGGCGGCGAGACCGAGCACGCCGACCACCAGTCCGGCGACGCCGAGGCCACGGGCCGTGGAGTCGCTCGAGTCGGCGGCCTTCGAGGTGCTGCCCGAGCTGCTCTTCGAAGCCTCCGGCGCCGTCTTGTCCCCGCCGGCCGTGAGCTTGAGGACGGGGGCGGGGTTCTCCGGCTCGTCCCCGCCGGCCGACTCCTCGATCCAGCGGGCGACCTTGCCGTCGGAGTAGGTCTGCAGCGTCTTGAACGTCAACTGGTCGGTGTTGTCCGGCAGCTGGCCGAAGGCGACATCGAAGTCCTCGTACTGTCCGGCGCCGATCTTCCCACCGGTCCAGGTGATCGCGGAGACCGCATCGGTGATGGTGCCGTCGTCGGTCTTGACCGGCGTCTTGAGCTTGGTGGTGGTCACCTTGGCGGTCCAGCCGTCCTGCGGGTGGACCAGCACACCGAGCACTGGATGGTCGGTGGGCAGGAAGACCTGCACCTTGGTGGTGGAGGCGGTGTCCTCCTCGTTGGGCACACGGAAGGTGAGCAGGCCGTCCGTGGCTCCCTTGGCGTAGCTCTCCGGGTGGACGGTGACGTGCGCGGAGGCGCCACCGGCCGCGGCAAGCACTCCGGCGGCGGCGAGGGCGGTGACGGCCGCGGCGCGGCGCAGAGTGGTGCGTGTCGAGGTCATGTGCTTGGACATGGGTGAGTGGATCTCCGTACGACTGAGGGGTGTTGATCGGTCAGCTCGGGTACGGGATCGGGGCCGGTGGCCCGCGCCGGCTGACGGCGTGCCGCAGCGTCGGCCGGCGGACCGGCCCGGGGCCGGCGGGGAGACAGAGGGTGCGCCCGGCGGGGTCGGGCAGCGGGGCGACCCGCCACCAGGCGACGAGCCCCGGCACGAACGCGACCGCACGCCGCAGCAGCGCCCACAGCGCGGCCTCGCCGCGCCGCAGCCACCAGGAGGCGACGAGGGCGGCGAGGAGGTGGGCAAGGGTGGCGGGTGTGGCCATCTCGTGCGCGTGGGCCAGGGCGGCCGAGGTGAGCGCGGACACCGTGTGTGCGTGCGCCACGGCGTCGTCGTCCAAGGAGCTCATCGGGATACCGTGCGCGGACACGACCGCGTGCGGATGCGCGACGTCGAAGGCGATGTGCAGACCCGCCTGCGTGGCGAGCATGAGCGCCCCGATCCCCGGCAGGTCCCGCTCCCGACCTCCAAGCAGCCACCCGGTGACGAAGACACCTAGGAATCCGGCGCCGTCCGCCCACACCGGAGGCATGTCACCGGTGGCAAGCCCGTGCCCCGTGGCAGCCAGCAGCACACACACCGCGGCGAACACCGCGGCACGCAGACTCCTCACTGCCGGGGATGCGTTCATGCTGAGGGATCTTCCCACGACCGGCGCATACGTGCGGCGGCGGTGTCGTGTTCAGTCACCCGCCTCTTGGAAGTACCAGGACCGCCCCGGTATGGCGGCGAGGACCAACCAGGGCACTGCATCGAGGAGGGCGCCGCCAGTTGGTTGATCAGCGGACGTGCCCGCCGCTCCGCGGACCTGGAGCAGCGGACACGATCTTCACTGAGCCGAACCACCTGGGCCCGGCCATGTGGTCAAGCGCCCAGTGACAGACACTGCCGGAGCAACGATTCCAGGCGCAGCCGGCCGCCTTCCTCCCGATCGAAGACCTGCAGGGCGTCGAGGCAGGCGAAGACCCATCGGGCTTCCTCTTCGTCACCGCCGGACTCGTAGGCGATGGCCGTCACGATGTCCTCCGCGTCGGCCGGGTCACCCTTGAACTCGTTGTCAATGGCCTGATACCCCGCGGCAAGCGCCGGATCCGTCCGCACACCCGTCGCTTTGACGAAGGCGTGGGCCTCCGACCTGTCAGTAAGCAGGCGGGCCAGACTACTCAGGACCTTGTCGGGGTCACCCAGCTCGCGGTAGAGCCGATGCGCCTGGTCGACGAGCCAAGGCCACCCACGGGTTAGGGCGTGAAGCCGCTCAAGGCGCTCCTCCGTGTTGAACCCTTCGCCCAGGCGTTGTGCCCAGCCCCGCAGGCTGTGTCGGTCGTGGCGGCGCAGTACGACGGGAGCCGCAGGCATCTGCTGATCGCCGGTGAGGAGAGCGCGCCACAGGTCCAGCTGACGGACGTCGGTCACCAGCACGACAGCCCGGGTGACGCCCGGAATGGTGGGCAGCAGGCGGTTCGCGAGTTCGACTGCGTCACGGCAGGTCTCCGGCTTGGCCGGGTAGCGCGCGAAGTCACTGATGATCACCCGTCGTTCACGGGGTTGTCCACCCAGCAGCTCCTGCTTGAAGACGCTAGGCCGGCCGATCGGCGGCAGGGTCCAGCCGTCGATGCGCTCGGTGACCGTACGCAGCGTGTCACCCACGTCCATCACGCCCGTGGCCGGTGTGCCGAGTACGACCCTCGTCTGATTCGTCCGCTCACCGAGCACGTCGTCGAGCTGGGTGATCGTCAGCGGAGCGGAGCGCCCGTCGGGCAGTTCGGGCCGTCCTTCCAGGACGATGCTCTCCTCCAGCTTGCAGTCCCGTTCGGCCCTCAGCAGACGGGCCTCCACCTCGTGGGGGGTGCCGATCATGCGCAGAGCGTTCGGGCCGCGAAGGTGCCACCCCTGGCCATCATGGTTGGGCGCCAGGATGCCAAGTCCCACCATCTCGGAGAGGTAGGCCCTGAATCCCTCGGTGTCGAGCCGTTCGAAGCCCTTCCGCCACCAGGTCTCGCACTCCTCACGTAACTCTGCGTCGCTCAGCCGCATTTCCAGGCCTCGGTGCCGCGCGTGGTACGCCAATACGTTGGCGATCACGTCGTACCGGTGGTCCAGGCTCAGCGTGTCCTTGAAGGCGGCCGAGATGCCCGTCCTGAGGGCGGCGTCCGACTCCACCGTCTCGATGTCGGCGACCGCCACGGTGAAGGGCGGTCCGTCCGCTCCGCGCCGCGCCCGCTTGCGATGCATCACCTCGACCAAGCGGTGTCCGAACATCTGCAGCAGGAAGGGCTGATACGAGCAGAAGCCGAGCACCCGGTTCACGAGGTCCACGTCGTCGAACTCGAAGCCGAGCGCCCGCATCGGCTCCACCAGAAGGTCGGCGGCGAACTGCGGGGCCAGCGGCCCGATGACCTTGGGCGTCTGCGCGAGGTGCCCGAAGGGGCCGTTGCTCGCCAGTTTCGAGAAGCGCTGGACGGAGTGCAGGCCCGCGAAGACGACCTTGGCCCGGTCCTTGGTGTCGGACCCGAGTCCTTTCAGCTTCTTGGTCTGGTCGAATCGCGGGGCGTCCGCCTCGAAGAACTGGTCACATTCGTCGAGCAGAATGAGCAGGCGGCGCCGGGAGTCACCGTCGAGCCACGTTCGGATTCCCGTACGCACCCGTTCGGAGTGGTCCCTCTTGGGCGACTTGCGGCCGCCCTGCTGCCGGCCCAGCACCTGGACATCGGTCAGTTCCCGGTCCAGGACGCTCCACAGTGCCTCCGGACCGAGGGAGCTTCCCTTGCCGATGTTCTCCTGGTCCAGGTTGATGTACACGGACTGGTGGAATCCGGAGCGCTGCTCCATGAAGCGTTCCCCGGCATCGCTGAGCAGTGCCGACTTGCCGAGGCCCCGGCCGCCGAAGATGACCTGGGTGCCGCGCGGGTCGAGGATGCTCTGGCGTTCGGCGTCCCGTCCATAGAACATCTCCCTGCCGATCCGTCCGCGCTTCTCCCTGATGTACGGGTTGACGCCGGAAAACGGCAGGAGGGTCTGCGTGGCTGTGCTGACCTGCCGGTTGCCGCGGGCCGCCAGATAGGCCAGGGCCGCGTCATCTACGACCAGCATCGGCTGCAGGCGGTCGCTTCCCGCGGCGAGTTCCGCGCGGGCCGTCGGGCTCAAGGTGCCGAAATAGAAGACCAAAAGACAGGTCCCGCTGGGGTCTCGTCCTGCGAGACTCATGACCACTTTGGCAGGCGGGCGGCCCCAGACCATGAGCACGCGGAGGGTTCCGCCCTGTTCCTTGATCTGAGAGCCGTAGGCGGGCACCTTGGCTCGCCCGTTGACCTCCACGCCGGTGGCTTCGAAGAAGCGGTACTCACGGCGTTGCTGCGACAGTTCGTCCAGCCAGCGGCCGGTCTTGGCGTCGTATCCCAGGAGCTTGAGCGCCGGGAGCAGCTTGAACCGGGAAATGCTCCCGCGGTCCTTCTGCTCCGTGGCGCCCAGCTCGCGCCAGTCGCTCAGGGCGTCTGCCGCCAGTGCCGCCTCGTCGCTCGACAGGTTCCCGTAGTCGAGGACGTCGACGGTGGGGTGCTTTCCACCCGAGCGGACCAGGTCGACGAGTTCCTGGTCGACTCCCTTGGACAGGCCCTTGGGAACCACGGGGAAGAACTCGATCAGGTGGGACTCGCCGGCCTCGATCTCCGGTACAGGTTCACCGATCTCCAGGAAATAGACGAGGTCTGCCGCGGTCGCGAGCCCTCCCGTGTTCAAGTGCCGCAACACCTGCGCCCGTTCCTCGTCCGTGACGTCCAGGGCGTCGAGCCGCGCCCGGATGCGGGCGGCCGCCTCCTGGCGGTAGGCGGGCAGGTCGGCTCGCACCGTTACCAGAGCCCGACGGACGTCGCTCAGGTCGTGCCGGTCCGGATCATCGAGGCGAGCATAGGCGTCCGCCAGCAGCTCCTGCAGTCGCAGGTCCTGATCGTCCGTCACCGCTCCATCGGCCTGCGCACGATGAACCTCGGCCACGAGGTCTGCGTGCTCCGCGGCCAGGGAGGCACGCCTCGCGGTCTCCCGCTCGTCGGCCTCCGCCCACGTCGGCGCGCCGACCATCGCGCCGTCCTGCCCCGGCAGCGCTCCCTGCTCCGCGAGCTTCATGATGACGCGGGCCGCGCCGAAGGCATCGTGGGCGAACCGTTCGTCGAGGGCCTCCTCCCATCCGCGGTCGACGGCCGTCAGAAGCCGGTCGACCGGAGGCCGCTCGGCGAGCGTGTCACAGACTTTCAGCAGCTCTGCGTCCAGGACGAGTTCCGGGTCGGATGCACGGCGGCCGAGGGCTGCCGAGCGGGCGTCGCCAGACAGGAGGGCAAAGAGTTCCTCCATGGAACTGCGTGCCGCCCACGTGGCCGGCGCAGCCGTCGTGCCGGGCCTCCTGGCGAGCGTTTCGAGTTCCCGCATGACGGTGGCCCGATGACCCAGCACCGCTTGGCGCAGGGCCGAGATCTCCTTGGTGGCTCGGTGGGCGTCGGACCGCTCGGTCCCGCGCGCCCTGTCGACCGTCAGGCACCATTCCCTGGCCAGCGCCACTGCCCGCTCGACGACATGAACCAGGTCCTGCCGTCCCGCTCCCTGCAGCGGCTTACCGCTGGATGAGCGAAGCTTGCGGTCCATGCGGTCGATCTCGCTGTTGACCTCGGACAGCTTCGACAGGCGCTCAGCCTTTCCCCGGGTGTCCGGCAAGGCGTCGCGGTCATCGGTGATCACGGCCTGGAGCATTGATCCGAGCAGCCCGTCATGAGCCAGCCACCGCTTGACAATCTCGGTCGCCCGGGCGAATCGGAGACGCTGCGGAGCGGTGAGCGTGACGCTCTGCTCGCGCAGTGCCTTCAGCCGTGCCTCCGTCTCCGACACGTCGGCGATGACAACGAGCGGGGAGGCGATCATCAAGGCACCGCTGAGCGCACGGTCCGCCACGGCGGCCGCGACCTCGCCGAGCGCGTCCGGCAGCCTGGGCACCATGTCCTTGAGCTGGGCCCCGGCCACATGGTCACCAGTGACCAGGGCGGCGCGCAGCAGGGCGGGCAGCAGAATGAGTTCACTGGCCTCGAAGTCGCGGCCGCCCATAGTGGCCTGCTGGGTGAGCAGCTCCGCGACCAGCCGGGCACAGGGGCCGGTACCGGCGGTGAGCAGAGCTGCTGCACCTGCCATACGGAGGGCGGCCACCTGCGGCTCGGGACGGCCG
The DNA here is from genome assembly GCF_056434245.1 of Streptomyces sp. NPDC044064. Classification (NCBI taxonomy): domain Bacteria; kingdom Bacillati; phylum Actinomycetota; class Actinomycetes; order Kitasatosporales; family Streptomycetaceae; genus Streptomyces; species Streptomyces sp. NPDC044064. The sequence continues at coordinate 158,170 of NZ_JBWKFN010000016.1, read as the reverse complement.
GCGGCTCGCGCCACATGGTGGGCGAGTCCGAAGCGCCGCTCGGCGATCAGGCGTGCCAGGGCATGCTCGGCCGCTTGCCCGGTGTTCCCGAGGGCCGTCGTGTCTTCTGATGTCTCGCCCGCCTGCTGCCTGCCGATCACGACGCTGGGAGCGCCGGCATCCGTGGCCTGGTGGCTCTGTCGCTCCGCCGCGCCTGGAACCGCGGGGGCGGTCGCAGTGTCCTCGGTCGGTGAAACGGGCTGAGGGATCTTCGCGTCCGTGACGGTGGTGCCGGGTGCGGCGGAGGGCGACGCTTCGTCGACCGCGGCACTCGAGACGCCAGGTTCAGGAACTTCTGCGGGACCCTCGGTGGTGTTGTCGACGGCGTGGCTGCGAGTTTCGGGGCTCACCGCGCCGTGCGCGTCGAAGGGGGCGGCTGCGGACACGGCGTCGTCATCTCGTTCCCTGTCCGCGCCGCACTGGGCAACGGCGGCGCTGTCCGCGGCTGCCCCGTTGGGATACGGGCCGTCGGCCCCGACACTGTCCCTGTTGGTGCCGGGATGCGGCTTGCAGGTCTCTTCCGCCCGGGTCGAGGTGGAGTCGGTTCCTGCCTCAGCCCGGTCGGGCAGGGTGAGTTCGTTCGCCATCACTACCGCGGTGGCACACACGGGCAGCACTCGGACGACCCGTTCCTGAAGGGCCAGGATCTCCGCGGCGGCATCGGCCTGGCGCCCCAGGCGGATGAGTTGGGCCAGCGCGGCGAGCGCACCGCTCTCCTGTGTCTCCGTGTCTCCCCACTCCGGCGTGTGAAGAAGATGCTGGGCGCACTCGCGTACGGCTTCCGCGGCGGTGACGGCGGGGCTGTCCGACGCGCAGCCGATGGAAAGGAGTTCCCGGAGCACCTCCCGGGCGGCGCGGTCACGGTCGCGCATCTCCCTGAGGGCGTCGGCGGCCCGTGTCATGTCCTCAAGGCGGAGTGGCACCGTGGTGACCCCCGCAGCGGCGAAGGCGGAGCGTACGTCACCGAACACGTCCCGGAGCCCGGTCAGGGGTGTGAGGTCGGTCTCGGCGGGTGGGCGGCCGTCCTCGATCGCCGCGGTCACCCGCCGTGCCGCACTCGAGGCCTCGGCGACAGCGGTGGCCAGCCGTCGGCACGCGGTCTCCGGCTCGGTGACGCTCTCTTGCGCGGCCTTCTGCTGGGCGGACACCTCCGGGACACGAATGTCCTGAGCCGACGGCGCGGCGGCCGGCGCACCGGCCGGTTCCTGCTGCTCGTGGTCTCCAAAAGTGAAGCCCGGATGCGCCTCGACGACCGCTCGCGCGGCGGAGCGGATGGCGCCGAGGTGCTGCTCGTCGATCCCCAGTTCGGTCACCGCTCCCAGCCAGTCCTGGTCCGCGGCCCAGGCGAGGACGTGCGCGTCGGCGACCGATGCCTGGCACCAGGCGAACATCGCGGTCAGTACCAGCTTCCTGCCCCACTTGGTCACGGGATCGGAGCCCTGGGCCTCGGGGAGTGCGGCTGCGCCGACGTCGTTCATCACCGTCTGGGTGAGAGCCCGGGCACCGCATGTGCAAGCGTGCTGGCGTGTCTCGCGCCGCAGCCTGCCGAGCACGTCCCGGCACAATGCGTTGCCCGCCCGCCGTGGGGCCGCCATGCGGATGGCCAGGCTGCCGAGGAGATCCTGACGGTCCTTGGGGCGCAGCGAGTTGAAGGCCAGTTCGACCATGCCGGCCGTCAGCTGGTCCAAGGCGGCCCTCGTCGGCTGCCCCAGTGCGTTGAGTGCCGTGGCCAGAGCCTCCAGGCTCTCGACCGACACGCCGGGCGGGGACATCGGTGGCCCCGCGACAACGTGGTAGCGGTCCTGCATGGATGGGCGCCTCCGTTCTGTGGTTGGGTGGTTCGCCGGACACCGGCTGTCCCGCGCGGGAGGTGTACGGCCGTAGGTGAAGCTCTTCGGCTCAGCGACCGCGGATGTGCTCGGTCACGAAGGTGTAGCCGTCGGGCAGTTCCCAGCCGTCCGCCTTGCCCAGCCTGCGGCAGTGGTCGCGGAAGGCGGCTCGCTGAGCCTCGCTCGGCGAGCGGCCGGGAAGCAGGCGACGCAGATGGCCGGGAACGTGCTGCAGTCGCATCGGCTCGGCTGCGAGGCCCGTGGCTCCCCACGGCCGGGTGACGCGCACTCGGGCGGGCCGGTAACCGATGAGCGGGATCCGCCGCTCCCCCGGCCGTGCCGGGAACTGCGGCTGCCCCGTGGCATCGCGGCTGCCGGTGGCCGGCTCGAGCAGTCCCTCGGCAAGCAGATCCGCCGCAGCGCGGTCGAGTGCGGCGGCCTGACTCCGAGGCGGTCGCTGCCCGTAGGCGGCGACGGGCAGGTTGGCTCGGTCGAGCAAGGCATGGCCGTCCGTCGTCAGCAGCCCACAGCGGCGCACCACGCGCATCACCATCTGTCGGGGCGAAAGGCCCGCGGCGGAGTCGCCATGGCGGTCGCTGCCCGGGACGTCTTCTCGGGTGAGTACGAGCGGGTCATAGCAGTGGCCCGTCGTGCGGTCGCCGACCCTCACCCGGTGGTCGAGTGGGATCGTCCTGATGCGAAGCACCTGCCTGCCCCGGGACCAGTGGAGTTCGAGCAGCAGGCCGGGAAAGAAGTCGGCGGGCCAGGTGACTCCCGTGAGGCGGCCGAAGCCGTCGCCCAGCTCGGCGACCACGTGCTGAAGGGCTTCGTTGTCCTCCACCGTGCCGCCGAGGTGGAGGAATTCGAGCCGCACTGTCGACTCGCGTCCGTACGTCTCCCGCAGTTCTTCGGCGACGAGCGGATGCAGGGGGAGGCAGGCATCGATCAGATGAGCCAGGCGCAGGGGCAGCCGCCAGACGACTTCAGGGCCACCACTCCGTACCAGCTCACTCGGCCCGAGGGTCTCATCATCCGCAAGCGGCGCATCAACGGGTTCCAACTCCGGCTCCGGCTCCGGCTCCGGCTCCGGCTCCGGCTCCGGCGAGGATGCCGATGGCGTCGTGGACGCCCATCCCCGGCCGACCGGGATCATCGGGTCGGTCGGCTCCTCCGCGTCACCCGGGAAGTGGGAACGCCAGACGCCTCCTCCTTCGAAGGCGTCGTCGAGTGTGACCCGGGTGCCGTTCGCGAACAGGCCCTGTTCACTGTCCCGCTGGACCACGTCCGCGAGCGTCACGTTCGCCCGGCACACCGCCGCCGCGTAGTCCACGCCCTTGATCAGTTCCCCGGCCCCGGGGAATGCGCGCAGCCGGGGCCCGACGGCCGTGTAGACAGTGACCGGTGCGGCCAGTCCGTAACGACGCCGCGCCGGTACCGCCGCGCGCTCGACCGCCGCTGCGAGGGTTCTGAGATCGTCGCCGCCGAGTGGACCGGTGCCGCGCCAGCACGAGGCCAGCGACTCCCGCGTGATGGCGTACGGGCCCCACATACGCAGCCGCTCGCTGGAGGCGAGCACCCGGCCCACCGTGTCGAGGAGTCGGAGCAGGCCCGCGCGAAGCCCGTCGTCGTCCCCGCCGTCCACCAGCATCGTCAACGACACGGGGACGAATGGACTGAGAAGTTGCGCCCGCGCCGTGGTCAGCAGGTACTCGGCATAGGCCTCAAGGTCGGTGCGCCGGGCCGCTTCCCGGGACGGGTAGCAGGCGTCGACGACCACGTGCCCGTCCTCGTTGATCCATCGCTGGTGGGTCCGTAATCGCTGCAGCTGGGCCGGCGACAGGCTCAGGCCAGGACCGAAGGCGTGCGGGTCCGGGACCAGGAGTTCACGACGCGCCGGGGACTCGCCCGAACCCGGCTCGCCCGGTCCCTCGGCACCCGCAGGTGCACCGGACACCCAAGCCGGTATTTCGCCCAGGTCGCCGATGCCGGGGTGGGCGCCCTCCTTGTAGACGATCTCGGCGTAGAGCGGGTCGGATCCCGTGGCAATGCGCGCCATCGCCCCTACCGGGAGGGCCGGTCCACACTCGCCGAGGGCGACCGTGGGGAAGTCGTCCAGCCGCAGAGGGCTGCGGCCGTACCCTTCGCCACCGAGGTCGTAGCCGAAGTAGACGGCGTTGAAAGCGACGGCGGCGTGCACTGGAGCCCGGCGAACCGCGACGACAGCTTCCAGGTACCGCCGCAATCGATCGCGTTCGATGGCAGGCACAGCCTCGTAGTCCTCCGCCATGGCGGAGGTGAGCAGCGGATGCTCCCCGTAAGGATCCCCCGCGTCTGCGATCAGGCCGCCCAAGCCCGTTTCCTCGGCGTCCGTCGGTCCGCCGCGTGTCCTGACGGCCATTGATGCCCCTGGTTCCCCACCCATGATGCCTCCAGCGCACCCACAGGTTGTTGCTACCACCTGCGACGCCTTACGCAGGCTATGCCCGCCTCGACCTTGATGACCATGCTTTGGTCATATTCGCGAAAATCATCGAATCGCCCGCCGGTGGGCGCCCCAGGCGAGCTTCCACACAACGCAGCCTGTTGCTTGCTCTGCATCGGACGGCCCGCTCGGGCGGCCACTCCCAGTCGGAAGCGTGACCAGATAAGCATGGCAGTGAAAGCATTGTCAAACACATTTACGGATTTGACGAGTGCTGTAGGTTGTTAACTGTCCGCTAGCGAGAGGCCCAGGACTTCCGCCATGCCCCAGCCATCCGCCCAGGTGACCGCCGCCGAGATCTCCCGCATCGCGGGGGTCACGCGCGCCACGGTCAGCAACTGGCGCCGTCGGCACGACGACTTTCCGCAGCCGTCCGGGGGCACGGAAAGCAGCCCGCTGTACGACCTGGACGCTGTGCGCGTCTGGCTCGCCTCACGCGGCCACGCCTCGGCGGCGAGCCCGTCGGAGGAACTGCGTACGACACTCCGCCTGCACGCGCAGACCAGCAACGGCGGCACCTCGGCCCTCCTGCTCCTAGTCCTCGCGGCAGCGGGCCACTCGGCGGACGATCTGACCGCCGCCACGGAGCTGTCGGATGCGGACCTCATCGCCCACGCGGAACTCGACGCGGCGGCTGCCGCAGAGGCCGTACCGGGCGTTGACGCCATCCACTTCAAAGCCGTCGACGCAGCGGTGCTGCGCGCGCTGTACGCCTGCGTACGAGACGAGGGCGGCCAGGCAGCACTGGGGGTGCTCGCAGAGCGGGGGCTGGAGGACAGCGCCGCGTCCGGCGCCTACCAGACGCCCACGCAGCTTGCTGATCTACTCGCACTCCTGATCCCCGGCAACCCGGCCCGCGTCCTCGACCCCGCCTGCGGCAGCGGCACCCTGTTGGCGGCCGCCGCCCGCCGCGGCGCGCGCGACCTGTACGGCCAGGACAGGCTGCCCGTACAGGCCCAGCGCAGCGCGGTGAGTCTGATGCTGACCGCGCCGGAGGCCACGGTCACCGTGCGCGCCGGCGACAGTCTCCGCGCGGATGCCTTCCCCGACCTCGTCGCCGACGCGGTGCTGTGCAACCCGCCGTACGGCGACCGGGACTGGGGCCATGACGAACTGGCTTACGACCCCCGCTGGGCGTACGGCGTACCACCCCGGGCCGAGTCCGAACTGGCATGGGTGCAACACGCGCTCGCCCATCTCACCCCCGGCGGTTACGCGGCGCTGATCCTGCCGCCCGCCACGGCCGGGCGCGCGTCGGGGCGCCGCGTACGAGCAGAGCTTGTACGCAGTGGGGCGCTGCGCGCCGTGATGGCTCTACCGGTCGGCGCGTCGGTGCCGCTGCATGTCGGACTGCAGATCTGGGTTCTGCAACGGCCCGAACCGGGCGGCGTGGAGCGCAAGTCGGTGCTGTTCGTCGACGCGGCGGAGACGGCCGGGACGGGTGCAGGAAGCTCTGATACGGCGGGGCCGCGCACACGGGGTGGCAGTCGCTCCGTTTACCTGGACTGGCCCGCGATCACGGCGCAGGTCTCACGGTCTTGGCAGGCGTTCGCGGAGAACCCCGACGCGTTCGAAGGCGAGCCCGGGCTCTCTCGCATGGTCGGTGTGGTCGACCTTCTGGACGACGTGGTGGATCTGACACCGGCGCGCCTGGTGCGCGCATCTCGGGCGGAGGTCGACCCGGCGGAACTCTCGGCGGAAGTGGACGCCACGCGCCGAAACCTCGTAGGGGCCACCAAGTCCTTTACACGGGTGGCAAGTTACGAGGGTTGGACTTCGGCAGGCGCCGCGGCGCGCGAATGGCGGACAGCGACGGTATCGGACCTCGCGCGAGGCGGCGCGCTGACCCTGCTGCGGACAGTGCCGGAGGGAGCGCGGGGCCGAGTGGAGGACGAAGGCGCAAACCTTGCCGACCGCGTCGTCCTCACGGGCTCGGACATCGCGAACGGATCGGGACCGACGGGAAGCGCGGCCGAGTTGCACGCCGACACGACGCCTGTGATCGCCGTCGGGGATGTGCTCGTACGGGCGGCTGCGAGCGGAAGCGGGCCGATGGCCCGGGTGGCGGCCGAGGCGGAGGCCGGCGCGCTGCTCGGCCCCCAGGTCCATCTCTTCCGACCGGATCCTGCCCGCCTGGACGCCTGGTTCCTGGCCGGATTCCTGAGCGCGGAGGACAACATCGCGGGCGCTTCGACAGGCAGCACCGTTCTGACGGTCAGCCCTGGTCGGCTGCGCGTGCCGCTGCTGCCGCTGGAGGAGCAGCGGCGGTACGGGGAGGCGTTCCGGCGCGTGCATGAACTCCGGGCGGAGGCGCAGCGGGCGACGCGGCTGGCGGAAGAGACGGCGGGGCTGCTGTCGGGCGGGCTGACCGGAGGCCAGCTGCTCCCTTCAAGGGACGCCGACGCAGCAACACACTCACGGGGTGGCGATTCGCCCCATTAGGCACACGGACCTTCACACATCGACCACACTTGGACGCACCCGCGCCGCTGAGCGGCGCGACAGGGGCGGGACACGTTCGGAAGGAACTCGGGGATCGAATTGGACAGCAGCAAGCACACGGAGTTGGCGAACCACGCGTGGTCCGTCGCCGACCTCCTGCGCGGCGACTACAAGCAGTCCGACTACGGCAAGGTCATCCTGCCGTTCACGGTGCTGCGCCGCCTGGAGTGCGTCCTGGAGCCGACGCGCGACGCGGTCGTCGAGACCGTGGCGAGGTTCGAGGGCCAGGACATGGACACCGACCGCTTCCTGCGGCGCGCCTCGGGCCACGCCTTCTACAACAAGAGCGACCTGACGCTGCGCAAGATCGCGGCCGACCCGCAGAACGCGGCGAAGAACCTCCAGATCTACGTCGGCGCCTTCTCCGACAACGCCCGCGAGGTCCTCGACAAGTACGAGTTCAACCAGCAGGTGCGCAAGCTCGACGGCGCGAACCTGCTCTACCAGGTGATCGGCAAGTTCACCGACCTCGACCTGCACCCCGATGTCGTGTCCAACCACAACATGGGTTACGTCTTCGAGGAGTTGATCCGCCGCTTTGCCGAGCAGTCGAACGAGACGGCGGGTGAGCACTTCACCCCGCGCGAGGTCATCAAGCTGATGGTCGAACTTCTCGTCGCACCAGACGGGGATGCACTCACCATGCCTGGCGCCGTCCGCACAGTCCTGGACCCGGCTTGTGGCACGGGCGGCATGCTCAGCGCGATGGATGACCACATCGCAGGCCGGAACGAGCACGCCACGGTCGAGGTGTACGGCCAGGAGCTCAACCCCGAGTCCTGGGCAATCTGCCGCTCCGACCTGATGATCAAGGGGCAGGACCCTGACCACATCGCCTTCGGCAACTCCTTCTCCGACGACGGCCACGCGCGGCGCAAGTTCGACTACATCCTTGCGAACCCGCCGTTCGGCGTGGAGTGGAAGAAGGTCAAGGAAGAGATCGAGTACGAGCACAAGTCGCTCGGCGACGCCGGCCGCTTCGGTGCGGGCCTGCCGCGCATCAACGACGGCTCGCTGCTCTTCCTCCAGCACATGATCTCGAAGATGAAGCCGGTGGACATCAACGGCGGAGGTGGCTCCCGCATCGCCATCGTCTTCAACGGCTCCCCTTTGTTCACGGGCGCGGCCGAGTCGGGCGAGTCCAACATCCGCCGTTGGATCCTGGAGAACGACTGGCTCGAGGCGATCGTCGCGCTCCCGGACCAGCTCTTCTACAACACCGGCATCTCCACGTACTTCTGGATCCTGACCAACCGCAAGGCACCCGACCACAAGGGCAAGGTCGTGCTCCTGGACGCACGCGACTACTGGGTGAAGATGCGCAAGTCGCTGGGCGACAAGCGCAAGGAGCTGGGCGACGGAAAGAACGGCCGCCCGAACCACATCGCCGAGATCACGCGGCTGTACGCGGAGGCCATCCACGTCGCGCAGGACCCCGAGCACCCCCTGCACAACAAGGTGAAGGTCTTCGCCAACGAGGACTTCGGCTACCAGCGCATCACGGTAGAGCGCCCGTTGAAGCTCCGCTTCGAACTGACGGAGGAGACGTTGGCGGCGCTGGCGGAGGCCAAGCCGGTGACAAAGCTGGAGGGGAGCGAGAAGTTCGTCGCCGCACTGCGTCCGCTACTCGAGACGATGTGGCCGACGAAGTCCGAGGCGTTCATCGCCCTCAAGGACGCGGTGGTCGAGGCTGGCCTGACGTGGCCGTCGGGCGCGCCGTTCGCCAAGGCGGTACGGGAGGCGATCGGGGTCCGCGACCCCGAGGGCGAGGTCCAGAAGGTCAAGGGCGCGCCGGAGCCGGACTCGGACCTGCGTGACTACGAGAACGTGCCGCTCGGCGAGGACGTGCAGGAGTACCTGGAGCGGGAGGTACTCCTGCACGTCCCGGACGCATGGATCGACCAAACGAAGACGAAGATCGGCTACGAGATCCCGTTCACGCGGCACTTCTACGTGTACGAGCCGCCGAGGCCGCTGGCGGAGATCGACGCGAACCTGAAGGATCTGGAGGCGGAAATTCAGAAGCTGCTGGGGGAGGTGACGAAGTGAGCGGAAACCGAGTCGCGCCATGGCTCGCAGGTTCTCGATGGCCGACCGCGCCAATCCGTCTCCTAGCACGGCTGGGCTCTGGGCATACTCCGAGTCGGAGTCGCCCTGAATACTGGGAAAATTGCACCATCCCATGGGTCACGTTGGCTGATGTTTGGCAGCTTCGAAACGGGACAACCAGCGTCATCACTGAGACCAAAGAGAAGATCAGCCCATTGGGCGTGGCCAACTCGTCTGCAGTGCAACACCCAGCGGGAACCGTGATCCTTTCTCGCACGGCATCTGTGGGGTTTTCGGCAATCATGGGGCATGAAATGGCCACAAGCCAGGACTTCGCGACGTGGACCTGCGGGCCGCGACTGGATCCCCGATTTTTGCTTCACGCGCTCCGCGGGATGAGACCTGACCTCAAACGCATCGCAACAGGGTCAACCCATAAGACGATCTACATGCCAGACATCGAGCAGCTTAGAGTTCCGCTGCCCCCTCTGGAGGAGCAGCGCCGCATCGCCGACTTCCTCGACGCCGAGACTGCCCGCATCGATCGGATGGCCTTGGCAGCACAGCGAGGACGCGACCTTCTGGCCGAACGTCGCTGGACCACGGTTCACGCTCTCGTGACTGGTGCCGATCGTTCCGTTCCTCATTTCGATCCTAGGCTTGGCTGGGCTGGAAAAATTCCTGCGAATTGGCCAGTAGTGCCACTCAAGTTCGTCGCTAACCTGGGCAGCGGACACACTCCAAGCCGAAGTCGGCCGGATTACTGGCAGAACTGCACAATTCCCTGGGTCTCCCTGTTCGACGTGGGTCGAATGCGAGATCCTCGGCAGACTGCCCTCACTGAGACCGCGCAACAGATCAGCGAATTGGGCATGGCTAACTCCTCAGCCTGCCTTCACCCTGCGGGCACGGTGGTCCTATCCCGCACCGCGTCAGTCGGCTTCTCAACCATCATGGGCGTTGACATGGCCGTGAGTCAGCACTTCGTGACCTGGACATGTGGCGATTCACTGTTGCCGAAGTACCTGCTTCTGCTGCTCCGCGCCATGCGGCAGTACTTTGAGAGCGTCCAGGTAGGCACCACCAACGTCACGGTCTTCATGCCCGACCTCCAGTCGATCAGGATTCCTCTCCCAACGCTCCAGGAGCAGAAAGCGATCGTGGATCGCATTGACGTCACGACTAGCGGGATCGACGCCCTTGCTGATCGGTTCGACCGTCAGATCTCCCTACTCAAGGAACGCCGCCAAGCCCTCATCATCGCAGCCGTAACCGGCCAGTTCGACGTATCCACCGCCAGCGGACGCAACGTCACGGACGGAGTCACCGCGTAGCCATGAGCCCTGTTCACAGTGAGTCCGCCTTCGGTGACGCCATAGTCGCCGCCATGATCGAGCGTGGTTGGCGCGAGGCGCGGCCCGAGGACTACACGGCCGACCTCGGCCTGGACACCAACGAGCTGTTCACCTTCATCGGGGCCACCCAGCCCGACGAGTGGTACGAGCTGGTCACCCTCTACGGCAACGATCACGATGAGGCCCAGCGCGGGTTCGCCCGCCGTCTCGATCAGGCCATTGCCACCGATGGCCTCCTCGACATCCTTCGCAACGGCGTCAAGGACCGCGGAGTCCGCCTCCGCGTCGCCTACTTCAAGCCGAACCTCGTCGCGCACGACTCCGTCCTCGACGGCTACCGCGCCAACCGCCTCACCGTCGTCCGCGAACTTCGCTACGCGACCAAGCAGGCCGACTGGGGCAACGAGCTCGACCTCACGCTCTTCCTCAACGGAATCCCCGTCGCCACGGCCGAGTTGAAGAACCCACTCACCGGCCAAGGCGTGGAAAAAGCCATAGGGCAGTACCGCACCGACCGCGACCCCACCGAGCTGATCTTCACCCGCCGCGTGGTCGCGAACTTCGCCGTCGACCCGGACCTGGTGTTCGTCGCCACCCAGCTCAAAGGCCCGAAGACCCGGTTCCTCCCCTTCAACACCGGCTCCAACGGCCCCGGCCAGCCCGGCGGTTCCGGCAACCCGGCCCCCACCGCCTTCGGCACGTACGCCACCTCCTACCTCTGGGAGCAGGTCTGGCAGCCGGACAACTGGCTGGACCTCCTCCAGCGGTTCGTGCACCTGCACAAGTCGAAGACGCCCGGCGGCGGTACGACCAAAACCCTGATCTTCCCCCGCTTCCATCAGTGGGACGTGGTCAAGAAGCTCACCGCCCACGCCGCCACCCACGGCGCGGGCCACAACTACCTCGTCATGGCCTCGGCTGGCTCCGGCAAGTCGAACACCATCGGCTGGCTCGCCCACCGCCTGAGCGACCTGCACACCCCCACCGACCCCCGCGAACTCGACCCCGAGACCCTCGCGAAGGGGCTCAAGACGGGCGTGCCGGTCTTCGACAAGGTCATCGTCATCACCGACCGCCGCAACCTGGACGCCCAACTCCGCGAAACGATCGGCAGTTTCGAGCAGACCGCCGGCCTGGTCGTGAAGATCGACGAGAAGTACGGCGCGAAGGGCGAACAGCTCGCCCGCGCCCTCTCCCGCGACACCGGGAAGATCGTCACCGTCACGCTGCACTCCTTCCCGGCGCTCCTCGACTACCTCCAGCGCAACCCCACCGAGATCCAGGGCTCGACCTTCGCGATCATCGTGGACGAAGCGCACTCCTCCCAGTCCGGCGACGCCGCCACCGCCGTACGCGCCGCCCTGCGCGACCTCGGCCTGGACTCCGACTCGGACGACGCGGGCGCGACCACCCTCACACTCGACGAGAAGCTGGAGAAGAAGGCGGAGGAACGGTCCCAGGCCGCGAACCTCTCCTACTTCGCGTTCACGGCCACCCCGAAGGCCAAGACCCTCGAACTCTTCGGCACGGCGCAGACCGTGAACGGCGAAGCAGTGCACCGCCCCTTCCACACGTACTCCATGCGCCAGGCCATCGAGGAAGGCTTCATCCTCGACCCGCTGCGCACCTACGTCACGTACAACACGTACTGGAAGCTGGTGAACCAGAACCCGGACGAGAAGGAAGTCGACCCCTCCAAGGCCAACAGCCTGCTCGCCCGGTACGCGCTCACCCATGAGTCGACTGTCGCCCAGCACGCGCAGGTCATCGTCGAGCACTTCGTCTCGCACACCCGCGGGCGGCTCGGCGGGCGCGCCAAGTCCATGGTCGTGACCGCCTCCCGGCAGTCCGCCGTCGACATGGCGCGCGCGATCAAGAGCTACATCAAGGACCGGGACTACGACACCAAGTTCCCCGAACTGGGTGTCCTGGTCGCCTTCTCCGGATCGCTCACCGTCGACGGCGAGGAGACCACCGAGTCGAAGGAGAACGGCGGGCTATCGGAGAGCGCCCTGCCCAAGGCGTTCGCGTACACCCGTGCCGACGACAAGACCGTCCGCGCGGGCGGTGCGGGCCAGCAGGAGTACAAGATCCTGGTCGTCGCGGAGAAGTACCAGACCGGCTTCGACCAGCCGCTCCTCACGACGATGTACGTCAACAAGTCGCTGACCGGGATCTCCGCTGTGCAGACCCTCTCCCGTCTGAACCGGACCGCCGAGCGCAAGACTCAGGCCGACCTGGCCGTCCTGGACTTCGTGAACGACGCCGAGGACATCCAGGAGTCGTTCCGCCCGTACTTCGAGGAGGCGATGACCCTCCCCTCCGACCCGAACCTGCTCTACACCGCACAGAGCCGGGTGATGCGGGCGCCGATCCTGTCCGCGCAGGAGATGGACGAGTTCGCCGCAGCGTACTTCGCCGCCAAGGAGAAGGCCGCCGGCTCGCAGTCCAAGTGGGAGAAGCTGCATGCCGAGCTGTACCGGCTCCTCTCCCCCGCCGTGACCCGCTTCGAGGCCCTTCGCGACAGCGACGACGAGGACGACGTGGAGACGGCGGAGGACTTCCGCGCCGACCTCAACGACTACGTCCGCAAGTACGGCTTCCTCGCCCAGATCGTCCCCTACCGGGACGCCGAGCTGGAGCGGCTGCACCTCTACGGCCGCTACCTGCTCACCCGGCTGCGGGGTCGCACGGACGGCGGTGTGGACATAGGCGAAGTCAACCTCAGCCACCTGCGGGTGGACAAGACCGGCGAGTACGACGTATCCCTCTCCGCCGAGGGGCCGACGACGATGCAGGGCTTCGGCGACGGCTCGGGCGGCGCCAAGGAAGCGGAGAAGTCGCTGCTCTCCGAGTTGATCGAGAAGTTCAACGAGCGCTTCGGCACCGAGTTCACCGAGCAGGACGTCATCCGCCCCTTCGAGGAGGCCATGGCCGAACCGAAGGTGCGGAAGGCGGCTGTCGCCAACAACGACGTGGACAACTTCGGGCTCGTCTTCGACAACGTCTTCGCCGACAAGATGGCCGACCACATCGACACCATCGCCGGCCTCGGCCGCCAGTACTTCGGCCCCGACAAGGGCTTCAAGTCCAGCCTGGACCGCAGCGCCCGCAAGGCCGCGTGGCGGATGATCCGCCGCGAGGAGGGTGTGGACGAGTAGGAAGCATGAGGGCCGTGCCTCTCGCCCGTGGGGCGTGCGGCACGGCCCTTGCCGTGCTTTCGTTCAGAAGGACCGGCCTGCGGCCAGCCCGATGAGCCCGGCCCATGCCTCAACTCCAACGACCAGCACGGGACCGACGGGCCGCTTCGAGTCCCGTACGAGGATGGCCTCCTGGGACGCGGCGACCTCAACGCACTCGCCGCCGTTGCCTGTGCTGTAGCTGCTCTTGATCCAAGCGGCCCTGGGCACAGCTGCGTTGCTGTGCTGCACGCTCATGTCTCTCCCATCAGTTGCTCAATGAACGCCGCCGATTCGCTTGGTGACAGCGCCTGTGATCGGAGGATGCCATAGCGTGCTTCGAGCGTACGGACATACGCAGCGTCGGTGTAAAGGCGACTGTGATCCTGTACTTCGACGTACGCAAGGCGCTGTCCCTTATCGGTGTCGATCAGCGTGAAGGGGCCGCTCAACGCGGCGTTGTCCTCACGCGCGATCGGCATGACCTGCACCTCCACGTTCCTAGACTGGCCGGTGAGCAGGACTTGTTCCAGCGTCTCGCGCATGACTTTCCGTCCACCGATCGACCGTCGCAGTACTGCCTCCTCGACCACGAAGCTCATGAGTGGGGCCGGTCGTCGGCTGAAGACCTCCTGCCTCACCATGCGGGCCTCCAGACGTTGCTCAATCACCTCTTCCTCCAGCAGCGGCCGTTGCATCTGAAAGACGGCCCGCGCATAGTCCTCCGTCTGTAACAGGCCTGGCACGGCGTACACCGCGTAGAGGTTCAGGGCCGCGGCCCTGGCCTCCAATCGGGCCATGTCCCGAAAGAACGGCGGATACTGTGCCCTCGCCACCTCCTCCTTCAGCGCCTTGAGTACTCCCCCGGCGTCGAGCACCTCGTCCGCCAGGTCGATGAACCTCGGCTGTGGAATGCGCCGCCCCTGCTCGAACGAAGCGATCGACTGGGCCGAGTAGCCCACCAGCTTCCCGAACTCCGCCCGCTCCAGCCCCGCCCGGACCCGTAACAGCTTCAACTGCCGCCCGAACGCTGCCACCACGCCCGTCCCCGGCTGATCCTCCGGCCGCATCCCCGCATGCTCGGTGTCGTCCCGCTCGTCCTGCATCGGCCTCACCGTTCTCCCGCCTCAACGCCCCGCCCTGCCCATCGACACGCAGCGCGCCACGTACACGCACAGCCTCATCGCCTCCACCCGACGGCGACGGCGCGTCACCACTGATTACGCTACGCCGTCACGCCCCACCGCGGAGGCACGACCGACAAGACCTCCCCCTCCATTCGCCCCGCCTGGACCCGCATGGGCCGAACTCGCCCTCATACACAGGAGATAGCCTGCAACCCGAACGGTTGATCAAGGGGGGCCTGTGACGTCATCGCCGGAGTCCGCGGAGCACCACACCGACGAAGAGGATGGCTGGGCGGACGAGGATTGGGAAGAGGATGATGAGCCGGTCAGTGAGCAGCGGCAGCGCGTGGATGCCGCCATCGAGCTCGCCGAGAAGGACGCTTCCCGGGGAGTCCCCTTACTCATCGGCATGCTCACGGACTGGGACCTCGACGAGGACGGCTCGCACGAACTGCGTGCCGAGGTGATGAGCCACCTGATGCACATGGAAGGGGCGCCTGCTGGAGCTGCCAACTGGGTGCTTGCCGAAGGTGGAACAACGTACGAACTTGACATCGTGCACGGGTACGCGAGCCACCCGCCGTACAAGAAGGGGCCCCTACTCACTCCTCAGGAGCGCCGCCGACGCAGCATCGAGGCGCTGGAGCTCGTCGTAGCGGCGCAGGGCCTGGCCGAGAACGTGCGATGGGCGGCGATCAGTGAGTACCTGAACCTCGCCGGGTATACGGGATACGTATCGCTGACGGCCCTCGCACCCGATATCGACGTCCGGACAGCGGCGTCCGGGTACTCGTCCGTGCCTGATGAACTCCTCTTCGGACTGTCCACGTACGTCGCTCAGGACAGCTCCCATCCCATGCACCTCCGGATCGACATCGTCGAAAGGCTGTGGGACGACGACCCCCTTGGCGCGGGAACGGCACTCGCCGGTGTCCTTCGCGATCTCACCACCGAAGGCCCCGAGGTGGGGACGCTTCTGCGTGAGCTCTTCCGCGGCGACACGCAGACGTTCCACGCGTTGATAGCGGAACTCGCAGAGAACGAGGACCTGCGCAGTGCGAGGCGCTTCGTTGCCGCGACCCTCGATTCCCTGGACGCCGCGGACCGCCTGCACTCGGCAGGTGGCCTGGGCCGCCAGCTTCACGCCTGGGTGCGGGGCGCGATCGCGGAGCAGTGGGGCACCCGCAGTGACGGCTCTCAAAGTGCTTGCCTCGATGACGACGAGGTTGCCTTTCTGACGGACCTGGCCTCCAGGTATCACGAACTCAGACGCGACATGGGTGCCCCTTCCGGTGAGTCAGCCAGTTGCGACCAGTTGGCCCTCCCTTTCGAAGCCGAGCTGTTCCCACCCGAGTGGCGCATCTTCGACATGGGCCCCGTGCCCGACTTCGCTGTCTGGCAGGACGGCGGTGTCCGAGCCGTTGTACGCGTGAAGCCGACGCCGACGCCGACACCGAACACGCGGTCATGGCAGTTTGCTGTTGCGGACGCTCGGGGCAATGAGCTGTCCGTGTTCACAGGGGAGCTGTGCGAGCGCGAGGACAACCGTTTCACGGTCGACTTCCCGGTCGGACTGCTGGACCGGTCGGAGTGGGCACACCTGTTGCTCCAGGGGCTCAACGCTTTGAGCACGTACGCGGGCGGTTGACGCAGCGCACCGCGTACGCCCACAGCCCCGCCACGTACAACCGCATGGTGACGGCGCGTCACCACTGGTTACGCTCGGCCATCGCGCCGCACTGTGGAGGCATGACCAGCGAGACTCTCCCTCCCCACCACACCACCCAACTCACCAACCCCGCATGCAACTTCTCGATGCTGTTCAGCTCCACCGCGCGCGGTGCACGCCTCGCCCGCCGCCTCGCCGCGCACCGATTCGACGCATGGGGCATCCCGTACGGCAGCGACCCGCACGACGCGCTCACACTGATCGTCGGCGAACTGTGCGCGAACGCCGTCCGCCACGGCCACGTCCCCGGCCGCGACTTCCGCCTTCGGCTGACCCGCGACACCACAGCCGTACGCGTGGAGGTCACCGACACCCGCACCGAACGGCTCCCGTCCGCCCCAGCAGCGTCCGGCGCCCTCAGCGAGGGCGGCCGAGGCCTGCTCCTGGTGACCCACCTCGCTACCCACTGGCACTGGCACCCCCGCCCCGACGGCCCTGGCAAGACGGTCTGGGCCGAGTACGACCTGCCCACCGGAAGCTGACCAGTCGGCCGAACATCCGCGTCCGTTTCGCACCGCATCGACTGGACGCAAGATCTTCACAGCCGTCAGACTTGCCCCCTGACCACGACAGCGCGCTCGTATCCGGGGGGCAACGTGCCGAAGCAGGCGATCTCCGACCGCTACGAGCTCCTGGAGGAGCTCAGCAGCGGTGGCATGGGGGACGTGTGGCGCGGCTACGACAGCGTGCTGGACCGGCCGGTCGCCGTGAAGCTCATCCGGCAGGCGTCGGTCACCTCCCCGCACCTGGCCGAGGAGTTCGCCAAGCGGTTCCGCCGCGAGGCACGCATCACCGCCCGCATCCAGCACCCCGGCGTGCCGCAGGTGTACGACGCGGTCCTCGACGAGTCGTACGAGCGGCTGTTCCTGGTGATGGAGCTCGTCGACGGCGTACCGCTATCCGCCTACATAGGCCGCGACCGGCCGCTGCCTGTCAGCTGGGCGGCGGCCGTGGCCGCGCAGGTGGCGACGGTCCTGTCGCACGCGCACGACGTGCCGGTGATCCACCGCGACCTGAAACCGGGGAACATCCTCGTCGCCCGCGACGGGACCGTGAAGGTCCTCGACTTCGGCATCGCGGCGATCCTGCGTACCGACGTCACCAAGCTGACCGCGACCGGCAGCCCCCTCGGCACGTACCAGTACATGTCGCCGGAGCAGGTCCGTGGCGGACGTATCACGCCGCAGACGGACCTGTACGCCCTCGGCTGTGTCCTGCACGAACTGCTGGGCGGGCGGGTCGTGTTCGAGGCGGACAGCGAGTTCCTGCTGATGTATCAGCACGTCAACGCCGCACCCACTCCCTTGCGTCAGCTGCGGCCGGACGTACCCGAGGAGTTGGAGGAGCTGGTCCTGCACCTGCTGCGCAAAGCTCCCGAGGCGCGGCCCGCCGACACGCAGGAGGTGTACGCGCGACTGCTGCCGTTCCTCCCCAAGCCCGGCGAGAAGTCCGACGCGGCGGAGGCAGGTCCCTCCGGGGCCCCCGATCCGACGGCTCTGTTCCGCCATCCCTACGCGCCCCGGCCGCGCGCCCAGGCCCCGGCGTCCGCCGACCGCACGCCCCCCGTAGCCGTCCCACCACACGGCGCGCCGGTGCCCGTACCCGCCCAGCTGCGCGAGGACATCGAGGAGGCCTACGCCCACTCCGACGCCCTGCTGGAGGAGGAGCGCTTCGCGCAGGCCGCCGAGGTGCTCGGCGAAATCATCGAACCCGCCGCACTCGCGCTCGGCTCGGAGAGCAAGCAGGTCCTGGCGCTGCGTCGGCAGCGGGCCGCGATCCGGCTCCTCGGCGGCGACTACCGGGCCGCCCTGCCCGAGTTCGAGGTCCTCGCCGACGCGTACGCCCGTATCAACGGTCCCACTGGCAAGCATGCCCGCGCCTGCCGAGCACAGGCGGCCCGCTGCCGCGCCGAACTCGGCCAGGTCACCGACGCGCTCGCCACGCTCCAGGGGGTGCTGAACGTCGTACGATCGGTGGATGGCGACGCCAGTGAGGAGGCCCTGGAGTTGCGCAGGGACATCGGCATGCTGCTGCTCGCCCAGGGGAGGGCGGCTGACGCCAGCGAGATTCTGACACCACTTTACGAAGACCTGTGCGTGGTGTTCGGACCCGGGGACGAACTGGCTGCGGAGATCGCCGAGGCGCTGGCGGTCATCCGGCTCGGCCTCGACGGTCAGACGCCCTGACGCCGTTGCAGTCGCCGTGACGTACGAAGATCAGGATGGTTTGCGGGCTGTTCGCCCTCGGCCATGGGAGGGGAAACAGAATCGTGAACGCAAAGGACACCAACGGCGCCACCCCGAGCGTACTCACCCAGGTGCGGCAGGTGGGTACTGCCCTCGCTCAGGTCTACGGCGGCCTCCTCGACGTCGGTGACCTGGCCCAGTACTCAGGGGAGGATTACGACAACCGCCTGCATTCCCGGGCCTTGACCGCACAGGCCGTGCGGATCGTGACCGGTTTCAGTCCGGAGGAAGCGGCCGCCACCGTCATCGACGGACATGCGGACCAGGGCATCGACGCCATTGCCGTCGTCGACGGACCCAACCCACACGTGTACCTCGTTCAGGGAAAGTGGAGTCCGCAGGGCAAGGCCGCCGCCGACCGCAAGGCGGTACTCGAACTCCTCGCCGGCCTACGCCTCATCGACGACGAGGACTTCGTCCCGTTCAATCCGCGTGGCCGACAGCTCGCCGAGTACGCCAAGTCCGTCATGGACCGAGGGCCTGTACCCGTCACTCAGGTCGTCGTTCTAATGCGGCCCGACGAACCGGGAGAGGGATTCCGTCAAGCACTGGTCACGGGCGAGAAGCCGTTCAACAAGTACGGGGAACGGCTCGACCACGAGATCATTCTGGCCCCCAGGATATGGGCATCCATCCGGAAGGACCTCACGCCTGACCCCGTGCAGCTCAGCGCCACGCTCTTCCCCTGGTTCGGAATCAGCTCCCCGTACGAGTCGTACCAGGGGGTCGTCATGGCCGAAGAGATTGCCCAATGGGCCAAGAGCGGATCGAAGCTCTTCAACCTCAACATCCGCAACCCACTGGGCCGCACGCCCATCAACAGCGCCCTGGTCGAAACACTCACCCAGGAACCGGCTCACTTCTGGTACTTCAACAACGGAATCACCGTGCTCTGCGATTTCGTCGAAAAGGCGCAACAGAGCATGCTCGCGCCTCAGCATCGCCCCCTGACCCTCACCCTGCACAACGCCAGTGTCGTGAACGGCGCGCAGACGGTGCGGTCCGTCGCCGAGGCACTGACCGCCGATCCGACCGCGGCCGAGGCGCAGATCGGCGTACGGATCATCGTCACCGGCAAGGCCGAGAAGTTTGCCAAGGAAACCACCAAGGCCACCAACCGGCAGAACAGCGTGGGCGCCCGCGACTTCATCGCTCTCGACCCGGTCCAGGCCGCGATCATGGACGAGATGCGAGCCGAGCTCGGCCTGGAATACAGCGTCCGCCGCAGCGAACTGGACCCGCCCGAAGAATCCGGCTGCTCGGTGGTCGAGGCTGCCTGCGCTCTGGCCTGCGCCCGGACCGACAGTCAGTACGCGGCAAGGATCGCGCTCTCGCTGGAACCCCTCTGGGAGCGGGGCTCGCAGGGTGTCTACGACAGTCTCTTCCGCCCGCAGCCCGGGGTCTATCTCTTGTGGAACGCGGTCCAGGTACTGCGTCAGGTGCGCCGCAGCCTCCTGCAGCTCCGCGGCCGCTACGAGGGGCGCGGCGCGGCTTTGGCGGATCACGGCGTATACCTGCTCACCCATCTGGTGTTCCGACTGCTCGACACCGAGGCCATCGGCGAGCCGGACACCAAGCTGAGCTGGGCCAAGGATGCCGTCGAAACGACGAAAAAGCTCGTCGAGCGGCTGCTGCCGATCACCGTTGCCACGCTCGACGAGCTCTTCACGGAGCGTTCCCAGATCCGGGCGGTGTGCTCCGACGCCGTCCGCTGCCGCGACCTGACCGAACGAGTGGTCGCCGTCATGACCGGGCAGGAAAACGGCCGTACCCCTGACACCTACCGACGGGTCCGTCCTCAGCGCAAGCGCCGTCGGCCCAACGCCGTTCAGGTCCTCGTCGACAAGCAGGTCCTGAGCGATGGAGATCCGCTCGTGCTCAACGCCGCGTACCCGGTGGAAGCCGAGGCGCTGCGGGAGTGGCTCGCCGAGGACGGGCGCCGTGCCCTGGCCTCCTGGGTCAACAACCGCTCCAAGCCGATCCTCTGGGCTGCCGACGGCAAGCAGTACTCGCCCTCCGGACTGATCACCCACATGTGGGAGCTGGCCGAATGGGCTGAGCGGCCCGTCGCGAATCAGGGCACTGCCCGGTGGGTCACCAAGGCAGGCGAGACACTCGCCGATCTGGCGTGGCGGACCCTCAATGATCTGGAGGAGCCGGACGCGGACGAGACCGACGAATAGAGAGAGCAACAAGACATGCCGCACCTCGCCTTCGACATCGGTTTCTGCGCCCAGCTCGGCAAGCTCCAGGGCACGGTCAAGCAGGGCGTCTTCGACGCCTGGGAGAAGTTCGAGCGCCTCAGCCTGGACCAGCTCTTCAAAGACCCGGGACTGAAGCTGGAGTCCCTGAAGCGGGCCAAGGACCCCCACATCCGTACGATCCGCATCGACCAGGGGACGAGGGGGGTCGTCCTCGCTCCCGACAGCGGCGACACCTTCGTACTGCTGCGCGTCATGCCGCACGACAAGGCGATCGACTGGGCCGTCAAGCAGAAGGCGAGCATCAACGCGGTCACCCGGGCCGTGGAGATCCGCGACATCCAAATGCTCGAAGAGCTGACGCCGGCCTACGAGCGGATCGCGCCCGCCCCCGACCTACGACTGTTCGCCAAGTTCTCCGACGGCGACCTGGCGGCGCTCGGCATCGACGAGACCACGCTGCGGCAGGCCCGGGTGCTCACCAGCAAGGAGCAGCTGGAGGTGTTCGCACCGTACTTCCCGCAGGACCAGCGGGAAGTCCTGGAGTACCTCGCGGAGGGCTTCTCCGTGGAGGAGGTCTGGCGCGACGTGGTGTCCATCAACCTCGCCACGGCGACCACCGATCCGGTGGACACCGGCGACTACTCAACCGCCATCCGCCACACCCGCACCCGTATCGCCCTCGTCACCGCCTCCGACGAACTGCGCGGGATCCTCGACAAGCCGTTCACGGCCTGGCGGGTCTTCCTCCACCCCTCGCAGCACAAAGTGGCCTACCGGCCCAGCTACTCCGGTCCCGCCCAGGTCACCGGAGGGCCCGGTACCGGCAAGACCGTCGTCGCGTTGCACCGCGTCAAGCACCTGCTGGCGTATCTGCGCGACGGCGACCGCATCCTGCTGACCACGTACACCAACGCGCTCGTCGCCGCACTGCGCAGCGGGCTCGCGACACTCGTCGAGGACGAGGAGCTGCGCGACCGCGTGGACATCACCACCGTGGACGCACTCGCCGGCCGGATCGTCTCCACCTCGCGCCGTCCGCTACGGAGCGGGGAGGAGGAGGCCCGCTGGGCGCGGGCGGCCGAAGCGACCGGCTTCACGGGGAGAGCCCAGTTCCTCGCCCAGGAGTACAAGCACGTCGTGCTGGCCCAGAACCTGCGGAGCCTGGAGGAGTACGAGGCCGCCGACCGGCGCGGGCGGGGCAGTCGGCTCCCGTCCGCGGACCGGGCCTTGGTGTGGCGCGCGGTCCAGGAGTTCATCGACCAGCTCCGGGCGGACGGCCTGCGCACCTACCTGGGAACGTGCGCGGAGGCAGCCGACCTGCTCCAGCAGAAGGGACCCCTGTATCGGCACGTCGTCGTAGACGAGGCCCAGGACCTGCACCCGGCCCAGTGGCGCCTGCTGCGTGCCGCGGCGCCCACGCGCCCGGACGACCTGTTCATCGCCGGCGACCCCCACCAGCGCATCTACGACACGAAGGTCTCCCTGAAGGCCCTCGGCATCAAGGTCGCGGGGCGCTCCACCAAGATGCGGAAGAACTACCGGTCCACGCACGAG
Organism: Streptomyces sp. NPDC044064; assembly: GCF_056434245.1. Taxonomy (NCBI): domain Bacteria; kingdom Bacillati; phylum Actinomycetota; class Actinomycetes; order Kitasatosporales; family Streptomycetaceae; genus Streptomyces; species Streptomyces sp. NPDC044064. Next base: position 135,875 of record NZ_JBWKFN010000016.1, on the reverse strand, counting down.
ATCCTCAGCTGGTCCACCGCCCTCCTCGTCGGCCGCCCCTTCGAGCTGCTGGAGGACGACGCCCGCAACGAGACCCTCCTCGGCTACCGGTCCGCGCTGCACGGCAACGGCCCCGAGCTGCTCGCGGCGGACTCGGAGGAGGCCGAACTCGACGCCCTCGTCGAGCGTGTGCGTGCCTGGACCACGAACGGCGTCACCGCGGGGGAGATCGGCGTTGCCACCCGCTTCAACAAGGGTGTCGAGAAGGCGATCGCGCGGCTGACCGCCGCCGGTGTCCCGGCGGTGCACCTGCGCGCGGATGTTCCGGAGGACACGGCCGCCGTCCGCGTCGGCACCATGCACTCCGTCAAGGGCCTGGAGTTCCGCTGCGTCGCCGTCACCGGCGTCACCGCCGGCGCCCTGCCGTACCCGAAGGCCGTGACCCCCGTGGAACTGGACCGTGCCCAGCACGAAGCGGACCTCATGTCCGAACGCTGCCTGCTGTTCGTGGCCTGCACACGGGCGCGGGACAGCCTGTATGTTTCCTGGACAGGAACCCCCAGCCCCTTCCTGACGGAAGCGGGCGCCGCGGCCTGACCTCCTGCCCATCCTCATCGGCCGGACGTCGGGGATCCTCACCGTCAGTGGCGTATCGTCACGTTTGCGTCATGAGTGAAAAGCTGTGCGAGCAGCCCGCGCCGATCCGCCGCACTGGCCCCGGCCATGACAGCCGGGCACCGCGTGCCCTATGCATCACCGCATCAAGGTGACTGGGCGGACCGCGAAGGCGCGTACTTGCGATGATGCAGACCGGTGGGCGTCGGGGGCTTCCCTCCTGCGCCCACCGGCCGTCCGGGCCCCGGCTCAGGCGGCCCGGCGTGCCTGGGCGCGGTGGGCGCGGATGATGTCCGCGTACCGGTGTCCGCTGCCCTTGATCGTGCGCACCTGGGTGCGGTAGTCGACGTGGACGAGGCCGAAGCGCTTGGCGTAGCCGTACGCCCACTCGAAGTTGTCCAGCAGCGACCAGGCGAAGTACCCGGCGAGCGGGGCACCCTTGCGGGCCGCAGAGGCGCAGGCGGCGAGGTGCCGCTCCAGGTAGTCCTGGCGCTCCGGGTCGTCGACGGCGCCGTCGGGGCGGACCACGTCCGGGAAGGCCGAGCCGTTCTCGGTGACGTAGATCCTCCGTGCGCCGTACTCCTCGGTGAGACGCAGCAGCAGGGTCTCGATGCCGTTCGCGTCGATCTCCCAGTCCATGCCGGTGCGCGGGACGTCCGGGCGGCGTACGGCACGGACGCGCGGGGCCGGTCCGGCGGGGTCGTCGGCGACGTACGCCGGGAAGTAGTAGTTCAGGCCGAGCCAGTCCAGCGGGGCCGCGATGGTCTCCAGGTCGCCCGGCTGCTCGGGGAGTTCGACGCCGTAGGTCTCGACCATGTCGGCCGGGAAGCCGCGGCCGTGCACCGGGTCGAGCCACCAGCGGTTCACATGGCCGTCGTGCCGGCGGGCGGCCGCCAGGTCCTCTGGGCGGTCGGTGGCGGCGTGCACGGTGGAGAGGTTGTTGACGATGCCGACCTGCGCGTCCGGGGCGGCGGCACGGATCGCCTGTGTGGCGAGGCCGTGGCCGAGGAGCAGGTGGTAGGAGGCGCGTACGGCCGCGGTGAGTTCGGTCCAGCCGGGGGCCATCTTGCCCTCCAGGTGACCGATCCAGGCCGAGCAGGAGGGCTCGTTGAGGGTCGCCCACGACTTCACGCGGTCACCGAGGCGCTCGGCGACGGTCGAGGCGTACTCGGCGAACGCGAGGGCGGTCGCCCGCTCCGGCCAGCCGCCGCGGTCCTGGAGCACCTGCGGCAGGTCCCAGTGGTACAGGGTGACGGACGGGGTGATGCCCGCCTCCAGCAGTGCGTCCACCAACTCGTCGTAGAAGGCGAGGCCCTTGGGGTTCACGGTGCCGTCGCCGGCGGGGATCACCCGCGGCCAGGCGACGGACAACCGGTAGGCGTTGGTGCCGAGTCGCCGCATCAGGCCCAGGTCCTCGCGCCAGCGGTGGTAGTGGTCGCACGCGACGTCGCCGTTGTCGTCGTTCGCGATCTTCCCCGGAGTGTGCGAGAAGGTGTCCCAGATCGACGGTGAACGGCCGTCCTCGGCGACGGCCCCCTCGATCTGGTAGGCCGCTGTGGCCGTGCCCCACAGGAAGTCGTGCGGGAGTGCGGCGAGGTCGATGCGTTCGGACACGGAAGTCCCTTCGGAATACGGGGTGTCGGTCACTTGACGGCGCCCGCCGTCAGACCGGCGACGAGATAGCGCTGGAGGAGGAGGAACCCGGCGACCACCGGCAGGCTCACCACGAGGGAGGCGGCCATGATCTGGTTCCAGTACACGTCGTTGAGGGTCGAGTAGCCCTGGAGGCCGACGGCGAGGGTGCGGGTGGTGTCGTTGGTCATGACGGACGCGAAGAGCACCTCGCCCCACGCGGTCATGAAGGCGTACACGGCGACCGCGACGATGCCGGGGACCGCGGCCGGCACGACGATCCTCAGCAGCGCGCCGAGCGGGCCGCAGCCGTCCACCAGCGCCGCCTCGTCCAGGTCTCGCGGCACCGAGTCGAAGTAGCCGATCAGCATCCAGATCGAGAACGGGAGGGAGAAGGTGAGGTACGTCAGGATCAGGCCGCCGCGGGAGCCGAACAGGGCGATGCCGGTGGCGTTGCCGATGTTGACGTAGATCAGGAAGAGAGGGAGGAGGAAGAGGATGCCGGGGAACATCTGCGTCGACAGCACGGTCACCGTGAAGACCCGCTTGCCGCGGAACTCGTAACGGCTGACGGCGTAGGCGGCGAACACCGCGATGACCACCGAGCAGACGGTCGCCGCGCCCGCCACGATCAGCGAGTTCACGAAGTACTTGGCGAGCGGGACCGTCGACCAGATGTCGATGTACGGCCGGACGGTCAGCCCGCTGGGCAGCCAGCGGAACTTGCCCGTGACGTCCGCGAGCGGTTTGAGCGAGCTGGAGACCATCACGTACACCGGCAGCAGCACGAAGCCGGTGAGCAGGGTGAGGAAGATCCGCCGGGACCACAGGAAGGAACGGGGCGGCGCCATCGGGGAGCTGGGGTCAGACATCGGCGGCCCTCCGTCCGCGCGAGGTGAACAGGAGGTACAGGCCGGTCACGACCAGCAGGAACAGCAGGAGCAGGACGGACATGGCGGATCCGGTGCCGAAGTTCCAGGTGACGAACGAGGCCTGGTAGATGTGCACCGAGATGAGGTCGGCGGCCTCGGGGGCGGCCTTGCCGAACATCACGTACGGCGTGTTGAAGTCGTTGAACGTCCACAGGAACAGGACCAGGACCAGCACCTGGTTGACCGGGCGCAGGGAGGGCAGGGTGATGCGGCGGATCTGCTGCCACATCCCGGCACCGTCCAGCGCGGCCGCCTCGTACAGCTCGCGCGGGATGTTCTGCAGTCCGGCCATCACGATGAGGAAGGCGAACGGCCAGCCCTTCCACACGGACACGGTCAGCAGGGCGTAGAAGCTGTTGTCGCCGATCAGCCAGAAGGAGGGCTTGCCGGTGAGGTGCAGCTGGTCGTGCAGGACGTGGTTCACCAGGCCGTTGTCGTGCTGGAACATGAACACCCAGGTGATGACGGCCGTGTAGACGGGCAGCGCGTACGGCACCAGGAACAGGGCGCGCAGCAGACCGCGGCCGCGGAAGGCGTCCTGCATGAAGACCGCGGCGGCGGTGCCGATCAGCCAGCACAGGCCGACCGACAGCAGGGTGAAGCCGACGGTGACGAGGAACGAGTGCAGCAACGCCTCGCCCACCGGCGCGTCGAAGTCCACGGACAGCTTGTAGTTGCCGAGGCCGGACCAGGGGGCGGTCCCCCAGTCGCGGATGTAGAACTGGGTGAGTTCCTTGAAGCTCATCACGATGCCGATGACCATCGGCACCAGATGGACGAGGAGTTCGAGCAGCAGGGCGGGCAGGAGCAGCAGGTACGGCAGTCCGATGCGACGGATCCGCCCGGCGCGGCGGCGGTTCTCGCGCGCCGCGCCGGGGGAGGTCTCGCGCACCGGCTCCTTCAGAGCGGTGGTGGTCATCGTGCTCAGGCCGCCGGCATCTGCTGCTGGGCCTTCTCCAGCTTGGCCTTGACGGAGTCGGTGGTCACCGCGCGTCCGGCGGCGGCGTCGGCGAACAGCTCCTTGACGGCCGTGCCGACCGTCGTCTCGAACTGCGACTCGGCGGCGACCTGCGGCAGCGCGACCGCGCTGGTGGCGAGGGTGCTCTTCAGCACCGCCGTGGCCGGGGAGTTGAAGGCCGCGTCCGCCTGGGCGGCCTTGACCGGCGGGACGGTGCTGTAGGCCGTGTTGAGGATCTTCTGCTCGCCGTCGCTGGTCATGAACTTCACGAACTTCGTGGCGCCGTCGAGGTTGTGGCTGTTCTTGAAGACCGCGATGTTGATGCCGGCGACCATCGAGTTGGCCTGGGCGCCGGTGCCGGGCGTGCCGGACTGGACGGGCACGGGGGCGATGCCGTAGGCGTCCTCGCTCATGCCCTGGGACTTGAGGTTGGCGGCGGCGGACTGCCACAGCAGCATGGCCTGCTTGCCCTTGGCGAAGTCGCTGACGGACTGGTTCTGCGCGTACTCGGCGTCGCCGGTCGGGATGACCTTGTCCCTGGCCATCAGGTCGACGTACTGCTTGACCGCGTCGACCACCTTGGGGTTGGTGAAGTCCGGCTTGCCGTCGGCGGTGAAGAAGTCGGCGCCGTGCTGCTTGGCGAAGACGAAGACGTGGTGGATGTTCTCCGACACGTTCGAGCCCTCGGCGCCGAGGACCGACTTGCCCTTCGCCCTGATCTTCTTGCCGTCGGCGATCAGCTCGTCCCAGGTGGCCGGGGGCTTGGAGATGCCGGCGTCGGCGAAGATCTGCTTGTTGTAGTAGAGCGCGTACGCCATCGAGTACAGCGGTACGGCGGCCGGGTCCTTGCCCTGGGCACCGGTGGATCCGAGCGCGGAGTCGACGAACCGGTCCCGGCCGCCGATCTTGTCGAAGTTCTTGGCGTCCCACGGCAGCAGTGCGCCGGTCGCCTGCAGGGAGGCGCTCCAGGTGTTGCCGATGTTCAGCACGTCCGGGCCCTGGCCGGAGGTGGTCGCCGTCAGAATCCGGTTGAGCAGGTCGGACCAGGGCACGACCTCCACCTTCACCTTGATCCCGGTCTGCTTCTCGAACTTGTCGAGTTCGGGCTGGAGGACCTTCTTGTCGACGGCGATACTGGCGCCCTGGTTGGAGGCCCAGTAGGTCAGCGTCTTCGGCGAGTCGTCGGACCCGCTGCCGTTCGACGAACCGCCTCCGCAGGCCGTGGCCGCGAGAGCGAGAGACATGGTGACGGCGCCTACGGCCGCGGCTCGGATGCTGCGCATGGCTCCAGGTGTCCCTTTCCGGGAGTCGAGGACCCCGAGGGGCCGCTCGCGGAAGCCGACACCCGTTCGACCCTCGAAGCCCCTCATGGCTTAATTTAGGATGTGAGTTAAACCTCAAGAGAATCGCTCGTCAAGGGATCCGGCAACGGCATCCGCCTCCGGCGAGCCACAAATACGCGCGAACCAGGGAGGTCGGGTGGCAGGGCTGGGCGGCCGTACGGTGCGTGACCTGCGGCGGGAGAGCCGGAGCGCCGTTCTGCAACGGTTGTATTTCGACGGCCCGATGAGCCGGCAGGCACTCGGCCCGGCGACCGGGCTGAGTTCGGGCTCCGTCAGCAACGTCGCGGCCGAACTCCTCACCGACGGCCTGGTGGAGGAGGCGGGCAGCGTCGGCTCCGACGCCGGCCGCCCGCGCAGACTGCTGCGGATACGACCGGACAGCGGCCGGCTCATCGGGGTCGACGTCGGCGAGACCCGGGTACGCGTGGAGCTGTTCGACCTCGGGCTACGTGAACTCGCCCGCGCGGAACGCCCGTTGGGTCCACGTGGATACGACGTCGACGCCGTCGTCGGCCATGTGCACGAGGGCATGGCCGAGGTGCTCCGCACGGCCGCGCTCGCCCCCGACGACCTCCTCGGCGTCGGCATCGGCGTGCCCGGCATCATCGAGGACGCGGGCGACGAGGGCGCCGTCGTCCACGGCCAGACGATCGGCTGGGACGCGGTCCCACTGGAGCGACGGCTCCGCCTGACCGGCCAACTTCCCTCCCACATCCCCTACTTCATCGACAACGGCGCCAAGACCCTGGGCCAGGCCGAGATGTGGTTCGGTGCCGGCCGCGGCGCCCGCAACGCCGTGGTCGTGCTCTTCGGCTCCGGCGTCGGCGCCTGCGTGGTCACCGAGGAGGCCGCCCAGGGACGGGCGGTGGAGTGGGGACATCTGACGGTACGGGTCGGCGGGCGCCGGTGCCGGTGCGGCGCCCGGGGCTGTCTGGAGGCGTACGCGGGCGCGGAGGCGCTGGTGGCACGCTGGCGGGAGGCGGGCGGGCAACCGTCGCCCGGGGCAGGCGAAGAGAGGGCCCTCACCGAACTGCTCGCCGCAGCCCGCCCCTCGAACGACAGCCCGCCCGACCCGGTGGCGGCGGCCGTCCTGGCCGAGACGGCCGAGTACCTGGGCGCGGGCCTGTCCGACCTGATCAACCTCTTCCAGCCCGAACGTGTCCTCATCGGCGGCTGGGCGGGCCTGCAACTCGGCGGCACCTTCCTGGACGAGGTCCGCGCCCACGCCCTCGCACAGGCACTCCGCTTCCCCGCGGGCCGGGTCGGCATCGAACTCGGCCGACTCGGACCGGATGCGGTCACCGTGGGGGCGGCGGTCCTTCCGCTGGCGGCGTTCTTCGCCCGGGGCGGCCAACGGCCGAGGCCCGCGGCGCGGCCGTTGAAGGCACCGGCCTGGCGGGCGACGGTGGACGGACGGCTGGCATGAGGGGCCCTGCGGGGGTTGAGCAGACTTCGCGTTCCGGCCGAGTCGGCACCGGTCGGGGTTCTGCGTCGGCCGGTGTCGATGGGCAGCCCGGTGGGAACCGGTGGAGCGCGCCTCACCGCCGCAGCAAGGCGGCGTCGTACGACCGCCGAGTGAGCAGTTCGCCGCGCCGTCGACCGGCAAACCGCCCGGCGCGCCGCCGGCCCAGCGAGGTCGGCCGCCCCGCCGGCGCCGCCTCGGCCCCAGGGGATGCACGGCATTCCCGGACGACGGCCCCGGGCTGCGGCACCCGTAAGACAGTGCCGAGCGCGCGGCAGCGCGAGTCGGCTGCTTCCAACCGCGTCGCCCGGCACGGCGTGGCGCGAACCCCGCAGGACACCTGTCAGGGCTCCTCCGGCCGGAAGTCCTGTAGCACGTCCCCGCCCGGCTGGACGATTCCATAGCTGTCCGCCGGGACCTCGATCCAGGCGCCGGGCAGGTCGCCGAGGGGTTCCGAGACCACCAGGCGGGTCTCGTCCGAGACGTCTCTCAAGAAGTCGGTCTCCGGGTGCAGGGCGCGTAGGTCCTCCACACTGGCGCTGTAGTACAGCGACCTCGGCGTGCCCTCGCTGGCGTACCGGAAGGCCAGGAGCCGTTCCCCGTCGGCCACCGCGATCGTCATCTGCAGCGGGGCCTTTACCCCGTGCTCCCGGGCGATCCGCTCGACGAAGCCCGTCATACGGGCGACGGCACCGGGCGGGTCCTCCTCCAGTCCGAACGTGAGGGCCAGGTAGAACATCGCCTCGGAGTCCGTGGTGCCCTCGATCGACGCGAAGAGCTCCGGGTCGACGGCGAGGAGAAGAGCCCGGCGGAATGTGTGGAAGCCCGCGATGGAACCGTTGTGCATCCACATCCAGCGGCCGTAACGGAACGGGTGGCAGTTGGTCTGCTGCACTGCCGTACCGGTGGAGGCCCGGACGTGCGCGAAGAACAGGGGGGCGCGGACGTGTCCGGCGATCTCCCGTAGGTTGCGGTTGCTCCAGGCCGGGCCGATGTCGTGGAACACGGCCGGAGTGCGGGCGTGCTCCTCGTACCAGCCGATGCCGAAACCGTCGCCGTTGGTCGTCTCGACGCCCATCCGCGCGTGCAGGCTCTGGTCGATCAGCGAGTGTTTCGGGCGGTACAGGACCTCGTCCATGACCAGAGGAGTTCCCGAGTAGGCAAGCCAGCGGCACATGGTTCACGCCCTTCGCAGGTGATCGCGGTGGCCGACGGTCATGCCGCGTCCGAGCGTGCCCTGGATCTTCTCGAACGGGAGGCCGAGCTGTTCCGCCGTGCCGATGTTGAGCAGGCAGGAGGCCGGTGCGGCGTCCAGGGCCACCAGGGCGGCGATGCGGGCGGGCAGACGGCTCTCCGCACCGAGTCCGGACCGCTCGAAGGTGTTGAGTGTCATCCAGACGATCGTTTCGAACACAGGGGCGTTCGCCTCGGCGAGAGCGGCCACGCCAATCGCGCCCGCGATGTCCTCGGTCATCTTCGCCTCACGCCTTCCGGGCCACGGACCACCGGTGTCCGTCTTCCACCTCACCGGGCTCCGCGAGTGAGCGCATCGCCCGGCGAGGGTGATTTTCCGGCCGTCCGGTGACAGCCCGGGGACCGAGGACCGCCACTGTGTCCTCGGAGCCCGGGGACCGAGGACCGCCACTGTGTCCTCGGTCCCCGGGCGCCTGTCGTTCCGCTGCCGAGGTCGCGGGCCGGCCGGTACCGGCACGAGGGCCGCGTGGTGCGCCCCTCGTGCCGGTGCGGCCCACCGCACCGAGGCAGGACTACCGAGCCGCTGCCGGCTGCGGTGCCGGCGCGTAACCTGCCGGCCGGGTGGTGAACGTGCCCCGCCCCTGGGTCCGGCTGCGCAACCGAGTCGCATAGCCGAACAGCTCGGCCAGCGGCACGGTCGCGGTCAGCACTGCCGAGCCGTTCCGGCTCTCGGACCCGCCGACCCGCCCACGCCGAGCGGCCAGATCACCGAGCACGCCGCCGACCGCCTCCTCCGGCACGGTGACCGTGACCTCGGCCACCGGTTCCAGCATGGCCACCGCGCAGGCCCGCAGCGCCTCGCGCAGTCCCAGCCGGCCGGCGGTCCGGAAGGCCATCTCGGAGGAGTCCTTCACATGGGTGGAGCCGTCGGTCAGCGTGACCCGCAGCCCGGTCACCAGATGCCCGCCCAGCGGCCCCTCGGTCAGGGCGTCCCGGCAGCCGGCCTCCACGGCCCGCACGTACTCCTGGGGCACCCGCCCGCCGACCACGACGGACCGGAACTCGAAGCCGGTGGCGCCGACTTCGGCCCCGAGCGGTTCGACGTCGAGGACGACATGCGCGAACTGCCCTGCCCCGCCGTCCTGTTTGACATGCCGGAAGACCAGCCCGCTCACCCCGCGCACGACGGTCTCCCGGTGCGCGACCCGCGGACGCCCCACGACAACCTCCGGTCCGCCGTCACGGCGGATCTTCTCCACCGCGACCTCCAGATGCAGCTCGCCCATCCCGGACAGCACGGTCTGCCCGGTCTCGTCGTCGGTGCGCACCACCAGCGAGGGGTCCTCCTCCGCCAGCCGCGCGAGCGCGGTCGCCAGCCGCCCGGTGTCGGTGCTGCGGCGCGCCTCGACGGCGACGGACACCACGGGCTCGGCGACCACGGGCGCCTCCAGGAGCAGCGGGGCTCCGGGATCACAGAGTGTCGAGCCGGCCCGCGCCGACTTCAGGCCCGCGAGCGCGACGATGTCACCGGCGACCGCCCGGTCCAGCTGGACGTGCCGGTCCGCCATGACCCGCAGAATCCGCGCCACCCGCTCGGTGCGCCCGGTGCCGGGGTCCCACACGGTGTCTCCCTTCCCGATCGTGCCCGAGTAGACGCGCACACAGGTCAGGCGCCCGATGCCGGCCGCGTTCACCTTGAACGCGAGCGCAGCGAACGGTGCTTCGGGGTCGGCGGGCCGCCGCTGTTCGGTGTCGCCGTGGACACCGCGTACGGCGGGCACGTCCAGCGGCGACGGCAGGTAGGCCACCACCGCGTCCAGCAGCGGTTCGATGCCGCGGTTGCGGTAGGCGGAGCCGCACAGCACGACCACGCCGTCTCCGGTGCGGGTGAGGTCCCGGAGGGCGGCGACCAGGGTCGGCTCGGTCAGAGCGGCCTGCGCGCAGAACTCCTCCAGCGCGGCCGGATGCAGCTCGGCCACCGCCTCCTCCAGCACCCGGCGTCGCCGCAGGGCCTCCTCCGTCAGCGTCTCGGGAACCGGTCCCTCCACCGCCGTACCACCGCCGCCGTCCCAGAGCAGGGAGCGCATGCGCACCAGGTCGACCACACCGGTGAAGCCGTCCTCGGCCCCGATCGGCAACTGGACGACGAGCGGGGCAGGATGCAGCCGTTCCCGGATCGAGGCGACGGCCCGGTCGAGGTCGGCGCCCGCACGGTCCAGCTTGTTGACGAAGGCGATTCTCGGCACGCCGTGCCGGTCGGCCTGCCGCCACACCGACTCGCTCTGCGGCTCGACGCCGGCGACCGCGTCGAAGACGGCGATCGCCCCGTCGAGGACGCGCAGCGAACGTTCGACCTCGTCGGCGAAGTCGACGTGGCCCGGGGTGTCGATGAGGTTGATGCGGTGGCCGTCCCAGCCGCAGCTGACGGCGGCGGCGAAGATGGTGATGCCACGGTCGCGTTCCTGCGGGTCGAAGTCGGTGACGGTGGTGCCGTCGTGGACCTCGCCGCGCTTGTACGTGGTCCCCGTCGCGTACAGGAAGCGCTCGGTGACGGTGGTCTTGCCGGCGTCGACGTGGGCAAGGATGCCGAGGTTGCGGACGGCGGCGAGGGTGCTGAGGTTGGTACGCACGGCCCATGGCCTTTCTGCGGATCAGGAAAAGGGGCAGCGCGATTTCCCGTGCTCAGGAGCAGCCGGACCCGGCCCGGCCGCCCACCACCGGGCGGGTGTGGGCTGTGCCGTGTGAGCTGGTGGTGAACCGGGTCAGAGCGTCGTCACGGGCATCCGGTGCCGGCCGCGCAGCGGGCACCGGACGGACGAGGACACCAGGATCACCTCGGACCGCGACGGGGGGACGACGACGGCGGTACGGTCACGCACGGCCGGCTCCCCTCGGTGTCAGTGGTCACGAAACGCGCGGCCGAGATGTGTCGACGCCGCGCGGTGCAGGGTGAGTCTAGGGAAAGCGATCAGGAACCGCGTACCGATTTTTTTACGCGCCGACCGGTCCCAGCGCCCGGGCAAGCCGCAGCAGCCATTCCTGCGCCGTGCCGCGCACCCACGGATGCGTCTGCTGGAACGCGGCCCAGTCCACGTCCCACCGCACGACCGCGGCCGGGCGCAGAGCGTTCGTCTCCGCACACGCCGCACGGCGGAAGACCGAGCTCAGCAGCCTCGGTGCAAGGGACGCCTCCTCCCCCTCGGCGAGAAGCACCGCGTCGTACAGGTCCTTGCCCTGCGCCCGGCCGTCGTCCCGGCTGTCGGTGTGCAGCCACAGCAACTTCCAGGCCAGGGACAGCTCCCGGCTCGCGGTCCGCACCGCGCTGGGCGCTCCCCCGTCGCCGCGCGGTATCAGGGTCCACACCGGGGGCTCGGGAAGCGGCTCGTCGCGGGCGAAGTCCAACCGCAACTCGCCCGCGGGCGCCCCTTCCCTGCGCCAGGGGATGAGCAGCCGTACCCCTGGCGTGTCGTACTCCGTGTACGTCCACGTGCCGTCCACGCGCGCCTTCTCCGCGTCGAGGAGCACACCCGGGGCCGCCCACGGCCGCTGCGCCACACGTTCGAGCAGGTCCAGGTACGGAGGGCCGGATTCCACGACGTCCTCGTCGGGCAGCCAGTGCAGGCCCTCGGGCGGGAGAACAGGCCGATGTCCGGCGGTGTCGAACTCCTCGTACGTCCACATCTCGTACCCGGCCGCGCCGTCCGCGGCCTCCGGCCACTGCTGCACCGCGTCGAGCGCGTCGACGTACGGATACGGGTCCAGCGGATCGGCCCCGGCGGCGTCCTCCAGGACCACCCAGTCGAGATCGGCGGGCTCGCGTGCCGCGGCTCCCACCCAGGCCGGCATGACCATGCTTCCGCGCAGGACCAGGCTTCCGCTCCAGGGAGCGTCCGCGATCAGACCCAGCACATGATCCAGACCCGCACGCCGGCCCACCGACTCGTCGCTTCGCTCCCCGTTCACGGGGCAGACCGTAGCGTCCACCACCGACAACGGTGTGTGAGGGGCACGTCCGATCCGCGTGGACTGCGCCACAATTCCCTCCCTTAAGGAGGGATGAATGCGTAAAAGTGGTTGTTTGCAGGTGGTTGCACTCCTCCGTAACCAGCTCCAGGGAATCAACGACCAGCGGCATGGGAGAAGCGTTTGATCACGGTACGTAAGCGACGCACCGGGCAGATGGCTACGGCCGGCGCACTCGGCGGCGTACTCGCACTCACGGTGCTCGGCGGTACCAGCAACGCTGCCACCGGCGACAACAACCCCGGGACCCCCCAGAAATCGCAGGCGCCGGCAGCTCAGCCGGCCGCCCAGGACGCTTCCGACGCCCGAATAGAGATCACGCCCGGGGACGGTGCCCACAGGGTCGGGGTCGACGACCCCGTCGTAGTCACCGTCAGCAACGGCAAGCTCACCAAGGTGACCATGACCGCCACCGCGACCGGTGCCGAGATTCCGGGCACCGTGTCCGCGGACGGCATGTCCTGGAAGCCGAACGGCCGGCCGGCGCCGGCTACCCGGTATCAGGTCGCCGCAGAGGCCGTGGACGCCAAGAACCGCCCCGCCAGCGGGAGCGCCACGATCACCACGGTCTCCCCGGCCAACGACTTCATCGGACACGTCTCCCCCCAGAACGGCTCGACCGTCGGCGTGGGCATGCCGGTGACGGTCAACTTCGGCAGGGCGGTCGTCGACAAGGCCGCCGTGGAGTCGGCGATCCAGGTCAGCTCCAGCAGCGGTCAGCGGGTCGTCGGTCACTGGCTCAGCGACAACCGCCTGGACTTCCGCCCCGAGAACTACTGGAAGCCCGGCTCCACCGTCACCGTCGGGCTCAACGCGAACGGCATCCGGAAGACGGTCACGTTCAAGATCGGCCGGAGCCAGATCAGCACCGTCGACGCCAGGACGAAGCAGATGACCGTCGTGCGGGACGGCAAGACGATCAGGACCATCCCGATCTCGTCCGGCAGCCCCGAGCACCCGACGTACAACGGTCAGATGGTCATCTCCGAGAAGTTCAGGCATGTCCATATGAACGGTTCGACCGTCGGCCTCACGGAGAAGGACGGCAAGCCCTCGTACGACATCAAGGCCGTACCGCACGCCATGCGCCTGACCGACTCGGGCACGTTCATCCACGGCAACTACTGGGGTGCCGACTCGGTCTTCGGCAAGGTCAACACCAGCCACGGTTGCGTGGGCCTGAAGGACGTCAGGGGCGGCGGCGACGACAAGCTGCCCGCCGCATGGTTCTTCGACAACTCGATGATCGGTGACGTCGTGATCGTCAAGAACTCCCCGGACAAGACCACGGTGGCCCCGGGCAACGGCCTCGGCGACTGGAACATGCCGTGGACCGAGTGGGTCGCGGGCAGCGCGACCGGCTGACGCCACGCCGCTCCAGGCACTGAATCTGCATGACTTCCGCCAGGCGGCGGCCGACACCATGTCGGCCGCCGCCTGCGGCGTCAGAGCCGATCGCCGACCGTGCCGAGACGACCCGCCTCGGCACACGCCGGCTCCCTCACGCACCGCACCTCGCAGGTCACGATGAGCGAGGAACAAGCGTCGCGGACAGGGTGGGCGGCACCCTGGAGGAGAAGGGGTGACGGCAGGAGAGGAGGCGTGATGCGAACCAGCGACGAGATCTATCACCGGGTCCGCTGGGACCCGCGGTTCGACCCGGCCCGGTTCGTGCTGGGGATCAGCCAGCGCCGGGGTGCCTTCAAACGCGTTCCCCTGACGTCCTTCGTGCCCGGCGGCGACATCCCGTGGCACCGGGTGATGTTCATCGAGGCGGACGGCGAGGTGATCTGGGACCGGGCCACGGGCGTGGACCGCATCGACGCCTCGGGCGCCGGCCGGGGGCCGGCCCCACCAGCGGAACCGAGTTTCGACACGCGCTTCGGCAGGGGCGACCCCGCCGCCGTCCTCGGCGTGGCCCCGACCGCCCGCACGGCGGTGGCCTGGATCCCGCCGGCGGAGCTGTGGCCGCCGATCCAGGACATCCGCCGGGATTACGATCCGCAGATCCACCGCTGGCCGCCGCACGTCAATGTCCTCTTCGGCTTCGTGCCGGAGTCCGACTTCGAGCGGGCCGCCCCACTGCTCGCCGCGGCGATGGGCGAGACGCCGGTGTTCACCGCCCGGCTGGACGGGATGCGCACCTTCCGGCACAGGGCGTACTTCACCGTGTGGCTCGACCCGACAGCAGCCGGCGAGGGCCCGTGGGCCGAGCTGCACCGCGTGCTGCAGCAGCGGTTCCCTCGTTGTCGTGGGCCCAACGAGGACTTCACCCCACATCTGTCCCTGGGCCGGACCCGGGATCCGCGGCGAGTCACCGCCGACTGCGCCACCCGGCTCGACGCCATGACGGCGACAGTCTGGGAGCTCGTTCTGCTCTCACGCAGGGGCACCGGGCCGATGCGGCCACGGGCCACGGTCGCCCTGCGCACGGGCGAGGTCCGCCGGCTGCCCGCACCCGGCCCCGAAGCGCCGGGCCCGGAGGACACGGCATGGCTCTCCGAGATCACCGACAGGTGAGGCCATGGTCAGGTGGGGCAAAGCGCCGCCAGGGATTCAGGTCGCATGGGAGGAGTGGTTGAGCCGCCGTTGACGAGCAGGCAGTGCGGATCCACCCCACCAGTCCGGACTCGCCGCGCAGTTGGTCCTGTCCCTGAGCCACCGTAGTCCCCCGGGTCGGGAGCTGTGGGAACGCCTGGCCGACGGAACAGCGAAGTACCGGAAGAAGCCTGACGGCAGCGGGGGCTGACCCCCGCTCGGCTCGCCGCTCGACGGAACTCCTCGTGGCGGCGTGGCGATTGGGCACCAGCCTGCTGGACGACGGCCACGGGTACGGGCACGGGCACGGGCACGATGCTGTCCCCGTGCTGGTGGCCCTGTCCACACTCGCAGACCTGTGACGGGCGCTTCGGAATGAGTGCAAAGGACAACGGTTCGATTTCTGTACGCGCCAGGGGCTGACACCGGGGTACTGGTGCGCGATAACGTGCGCGCTCGGCCCGATCATCGCACTGTCCAGGGACTTTTATGCCAGATCCTTCCATGCCGCCGGACGACCGGCCGGCGTCGCCCGTGACCTCCCGTGCGACGGCCGAGTCGCGAGCCGGGTCCTTGAGGCGGCGTCTGGTGCTGTCGTCCGTGCTGCCGCCGGGCGTGGTCGCCGTGACCGCTGCGGTGGCCACCGCGCTGGTCCGTGATGGCCACCTGAACCGGGCGGACCAGGGCGCGGTGTTCGGCGGCTTGGTGCTCATCAGCACCATGGCGGCCGGGATCGCGGGCATACGGGCTTCGGCGGAGGCAAGAGCAGTCACCAGGCACTGGGCGGAGCTGTCCCGCGCAGCCGACCGAAACCGTGCCGAGCTGGCCGAGCTGACCCGTACCACAGCCGAGGGCAGGGCCGAACTGGAGTCGCTGTGCCGTCGGTTGCAGGCCGGGGAGCGGCCTGTGCGGCGCCGGTCGGAACTGCCGCCGCAAACCGGCCCGGACGAACTCTCCCGCCTCGGATTCGAGATCGCTGTGGCCCGGCACGAGGCGGAGGCAGCCCTGCTGGAGACCGCCGCCTCTGCGGTCGGTGCGGAACACAACTCCCGGCTGGAGCAGTTCGAGGTGTTCGCCAACCTGGCGCGCCGCCTGGAGTCCCTGGTGCACCGCGAGATCGGCCTGCTGGACGACCTGGAGAACGAGGTCGAGGACCCCGACCTGCTCAAGGGGCTGTTCCGGGTGGACCACCTGTCCACCCGGATCCGCCGCTACGCCGAGAACCTGGCCGTGCTCGGCGGCGCGAACACCCACCGTCAGTGGACCCGCCCCGTCGCCCTGACCGACGTGCTTCGTTCCGCCGTCGCCGAGATCGACCAGTACGCCCGGGTCAAGCTGGTCCCGCCCGTCGAGGGAACGGTCAGCGGCCACGCCGTGGTCGACGTCGTCCATCTGCTGGCCGAGCTGGTGGAGAACGCGACGGTCTTCTCACCGCCCCACACCACCGTGCACGTGCGCGTGGAGCCCGTCGCCGCGGGGGTGGCGATCGAGGTCGAGGACCGGGGCCTGGGCATGTCCCCGGCCGAGCGCAGCCAGATGAACACCGTTTTGAGCGCACCCGACAAGGTCGCCCTCGGCGAGCTGCTGCAAGACGGCCGGATCGGCCTGTACGTGGTCTCCGTCCTGGCTCAGCGGCACGACATCGCCGTGCAGTTGCTGAGCAACGTCTACGGCGGCACTCAGGCCGTCATGGTGCTGCCCGAGGCACTGCTCGGTCCGCAGCCGACAGCTCCCGCGCCGGCGCTCCACACCGTCCCGACCCCTGACGCGGAGCCGCAAGACCCGGTGGAGCCCGAGGCGGCGGACCGGCGGGCGATAGAGACGACCGTAGTTGCGGATCCACGCGTGTCCGATTCCGAACCCGAGCCCGCCCGTGTCCCCTCCGACGGCGAGGACGACCGTCCGCGGCTGCCTCAGCGCCGCCGCCAGGACCACGCCGCCGAACTGCCGCCCCCGGTCCGCGGCGCCGGTGCGTCCGAGGACATCGCACACGACCCGGGCCTGATGGCCGCATTCCAGACCGGACTACGCAGGGCCGACGAAGCGGAGACGCCCTGATGGCCGAGGCCGCCCTGAAGGCCCGGAGTCCGTGCAGCAAAACGTTTCCTTCTGCCGAACAGGAGTACACGATCGTGGCGAGCGAAGACCTTTCCTGGCTGTTGACGGGTCTGGTGAACCGGGTGCCGCACACTCGAAGCGCCTTGTTGCTGTCCTCGGACGGGCTGGTGAAGGCAGCGGAGGGGCTCGACAAGGACGCCGCAGACCAGTTGGCCGCGCTCGCCAGTGGGCTGTACTCGTTGGCGCGCAGCGCGGGACGGCACTTCGACGACGGCGGTGACGTGCGACAGATCGTGACGGAGCTCAGCACCTCGCTGCTGTTCGTCTCGTCCGCCGGGCACGGCGCGGTGCTGGCCGTGCTGGCCGGACGCGATGCGGACGCGGCGGTACTGGGCTACGAGATGGGGATGATGGTGAAGAGCGTGCGCCCGCACCTGGCCACACCGCCCCGGCACCCGGTGGGGTGACCGATGACGCCGGTCCTCCCGGACGGACCGCAGATCGACGAAGCGGCCG
Organism: Streptomyces sp. NPDC044064; assembly: GCF_056434245.1. Classification (NCBI taxonomy): domain Bacteria; kingdom Bacillati; phylum Actinomycetota; class Actinomycetes; order Kitasatosporales; family Streptomycetaceae; genus Streptomyces; species Streptomyces sp. NPDC044064. The sequence goes on along the minus strand of NZ_JBWKFN010000016.1, from coordinate 118,625 downwards.
GGCGACTGGTCCGTCCCTACACCGTGAGCGACGGCCGGACCAGGGCCACGTCCCACTTCACGCTGGTGACCACGGTGCGGGCCACCGGCGCCCAGACGCAGGGCGCTTTCGGCCTGGAGCATGCGCAGGTGCTGGCGCTGTGCGAACAGCCGGTGAGCGTTGCCGAGGTCGCGGCCCGGATGCAGGTGCCCGCCGCCGTGGTCAAGGTACTGCTGTCCGATCTGGCCGAGGGAGGCGCGGTGGTCGCAGGTGATACGCCCCCGGCGCCCACGGGCCACTGCGCACGACCTGATCGAGACCTCCTGGAAGCGGTACGCGATGGCCTCCTCAAACGACTGTGACCCGCTGCCCGCCGAAGTCCTGCCGGTGGGAGTCAAGGTGCTGATCGCCGGCGGGTTCGGCGTGGGAAAGACCACCTTCGTCAACGCGCTCAGCGAGATCGAGCCGCTGAGCACCGAGGAGATGCTGACCGCCGTCAGCGCGGCCACGGACCGGCTGGAAGGAGTGGAGAACAAGGCCACCACCACGGTGGCCCTGGACTTCGGCCGGATCACGCTCAGTGCGTCCCACGTCCTGTACTTGTTCGGCACGCCCGGGCAGGAGCGCTTCTGGTTCATGTGGGACGAACTCTCCGAGGGAGCGCTCGGGGCAGTGGTTCTCGCCGACACCCGCAGGCTGGAGCACTCCTTCGCGGCGGTGGACTTCTTCGAGCGGCGCGGCATCCCCTTCGTCGTCGCCGTCAACGAGTTCGACGGGGCTCACCGCTACCGCGGGGAGGAGGTGCGGACCGCGCTCGACCTCAGGCAGGAGGTGCCGGTGGTGCTGTGCGACGCCCGCGTCCAGAACTCGGGCATACGCGTGCTGCTCGATCTGATTCAGCATCTGATCACAACAAGGAGTTCCCATGGCAGCGACACCGACCAACCCTCCGTCCGGGCCTGAGTCCGGGATCGCCCTGCGCCATCTGCTCCTGCCTCCGGAGGATCCACAGGTGCGTGCCCGGTCCGAGCGGCTGCGCGAGCTCGGCATCGATGCTCGTCCGGATGCCGAACTCGACGCCTTCGCACGGGAGCTGGCACGCCGTACCGGCGGCTGCTACGCCGGGGTCAACTTCTTCCTCGACGCCGACCGCCAGTACTTCGCAGGGTTGTACAGCGCTGCGCAGGACACCACGGCCCACGTGGGGCCGCCGCTGCTGGAGGATCCGGTGCCCGGCCGCGTCATGCCCCGCGACATCGACATGGGCATCTGCCCGCACGTGGTCAAGCGCCGCCGGGCGCTGGTGCTGGAGGACATCCGGGACTTCCCGAGGTTCGCCGGCAACCCGGTGGTCGACGCGATCGGCGTCCACTCCTACCTGGGCGCACCGCTGATAGACAGCACCGGCGTGGTGCTGGGCACGATCTGCGTGGTCGACCAGGACCCACAGCCGTGGGGGCGCAAGGGGCTGGAAACCATCAAGGCCATGGCTGCCGAACTGGTCGAGCGGCTGGAGGAGTCGGCGCACCGTCGCAGCTGACCGACGCTGCCGGCTCGCACGCGGCCGCCCCGGAGAGTCCCCGGCGCGGCCGTCCAGCACCCGACCGCGGGTCCCGTACGCCTACTCTGCCACGCTCGCAGATTTCGACCAGCTATCGGACCACTCATACAAAAAGCCTGGTCAGAGCACTGACCAGGCCTTGTGAAGAAGAAGTGTCCGAGGGGGGACTTGAACCCCCACGCCCGATAAAGGGCACTAGCACCTCAAGCTAGCGCGTCTGCCATTCCGCCACCCGGACCAGGTGTCTGTCGCCTTGCGGGGGCTGTTCCCCGCGGCGACATGGACAACAATACCAAGGTTTCGGAGTGCGTTTCACCTGCATATCCGTGCGGTCAGCGGTGACCGGGGCGCGACTGTGCGCCCCGGCCGACGGGGTGCACGCGGAGTGACCGGGCGTGCGCGGAGCGGCTGGACGTGGTGGTCAGGGCATCAGCTGGTAGTCGGGGAAGTTCCCGGGCAGCCGCTCGCCGGCCGGGCCACGGGTGACGGCGCGCACGAGCAGTTCACCGCCGACGAACGCGCCACGCCAGGAGGCACCGAACCCGCCGAACAGTTCGTCGCGGTCCCCGCGGGAGCGGGGCGTGCCGTGGCCGACCTTGAAGGCACGGATCTGCGGCGCCAGCCTCTCGAACGTGGCCCTGTCGTCGGTGGAGAGCGTCGCGACCAGGGCGCCGTTGGAGGCGTTCATCGCGGCCAGCAACTCCGCCTCCGTGTCGACCAGGACGATGGTGTCGACCGGGCCGAAGGGTTCCGCGTGGTGGAGCGGGGAGGAGCGGGGCGGGTTGAGCAGGGTGACCGGGTGGACGTAGGCCGAGGTGTCCTGGCCGGGCAGGAAGCGGGCGTCGGCCTCCTTGCCGCGGTACAGGGGGACGGCGCCGCGGTCGACGGCCTCGGTGACCTGGTCGCGCAGGTCCTTGGCCTTGGCCGCGTTGATCACCGGGCCGAAGTCCAGTTCCGGGCAGGGGTCGTCGCTTCGCTCCACCGCCAGGGGGTGGCCGACCCTGACCCTGCGGACCGCCGGCAGGTACGCGGAGAGGAACTGGTCGAAGAGGTCGCGCTGGACCACGAAGCGCGGGTAGGCCGTGCAGCGCTGTTTGCCGTAGTCGAAGAGCTTGGGGACGACCGCGGTGAACGCGTCCCAGTCCGAATGGTTCCAGATGCCCCAGGTGTTCAGGCCCTCCTGCTCCAGTACGTGCCGTTTGCCGAGATCGGTGACGGCCGTGGCGACGGCGGCGCCGGTGTCGCGGCCGCCGACGAAGGAGACGCAGCCGATCTCGGGCGCGCGCACCAGCGCTTGCGAGAGTTCGCCCCCGCTGCCGCTGACCAGGGTGATGGGGATTCCCTCACGGGCGGCGAGCGCGCAGGCGAGGGTCAGGCAGGCGACCCCGCCGTCGGTCGGGGTCTTGGCGATGACGGCGTTGCCCGCGAGTGCCTGGACCAGCAGGGCGTGGGCGAGGACGCTCATCGGGTAGTTCCAGCTCGCGATGTTGGACACCGGGCCGTCCAGCGGTGCCCGGCCGGCGATCATCGGCTCGATGCCGTCCACGTACCAGCGCACCCCGTCGATGGCCCGGTCGACGTCCGCCTGGGCGAGCCGCCACGGCTTGCCGATCTCCCAGACGAGCAGCAGTGCGAGGAGTTCACGGTGGTGCGTGAGCGCGTCGAGGGTGGCGGCGACCCGGGCCCGGCGTTCGGCCGGCGGGATGTGCCGCCAGGCGCGGTGCTGGTCGAGCGAGGCCCGCACGGCCTGCCGGGCGGTGGCCCGGTCCAGCCGGGGCGGACCCGCGATGGGGGTGCCGTCGACCGGGCTGATGGCGGGCAGCGCCCGGCCGTCCGCGTGCCAGGCGGCGTTCCAGAGGTTGAGGACGCGGTCGTCCCGGAACGCCTCGGGCGCGGCGGCAAGGCAGCGCTGCCAGGCCTCGGCCCAGGACGTTCCGGCCTTGAGGGTGAGGGTGGGTGCCATTCGCATACTCCGCTCTCGGTGCACGGTCGAGAGGAAAGGGCCGCGGGACCTTCCGGGGACCCGTGGGCCTTCCTTGGAAGGGTGGTGGCGGGGGCAGGAGGTGCGGGGCCGTCCGGCGCACGGCTCGCACCGTCGTACGCCGGACGTCTTGCGCGGGAGCCGCGGCAGTGCCCGAAGAAGCTACCGACGGGCCGGGGATGCCGACAGTCACCGTGCACCGACTATGAGTGAAGTCACCCGGAGACGATGGCGCCCGCGCGGCCCATGGTCCGGCCCTCGGGTGCGGTGAACCCGGCGATGTAGCCGACGACCGGCTTGGTGACGTGGTCGCGGATGTAGGCGGCCGCGCGTTCCTCCGCGTCGCCGCCGATCTCCCCGATGAGGACGACGAGTTCGGTGTCGGGGTCGTCTTGGAAGGCGGCGAGGCCCGTTGGACTGACCGATCTGCCGGGCGGTCGGCTCGGCCGCCGCCGGGTCCGCGGCGAGCTTCGCACCGCCCACCTTGCCCCGGCCGCCGGTCTTCACCTGCGCCTTGACCACGACGCGGCCGCCGAGCCGGTGCGCCGGCTCACGGGCCTCCTCGGGCGAGTCGGTGACCTCCGCCGAAGGCACCGGGGTGCCGTCGACGTACGCCACGAGCAGGTGGCCGCCCACGCCGCCTTCCGCGCGGAGTCGCCGATGCTGCTCATCGGCGGTCAGGTGGCGCTCGCCCAGCACAAGACGGGGTCCCTGCTGTGGTCGGCGCGTGGGGCTGCAACGGGGCGCATGCCGACCAACTCCGCTCCGCCCAGCGTGTGTTCCCCCTCTACGATCTGCTCACCGATCATCGGAGGGGGAACATCGCACCATGGACAGGGACACGGACACCACGCCCGCGCCCAGAGGCACCGAGGAACCAGGACGCCGGGTCACCAGCCTGGAACTCTTCTTCGACCTCGTCTTCGTCTTCACACTGACCCAGCTCACCGTGCTGCTGGCACACGACCTGTCGTTCGCCACGGCCGCCCGTGTCGCGCTGATCCTGGTCGTGCTGTTCTGGATGTACGGCGCCTACGCCTACCTCACCAACCAGGTGCCGCCCGACCGCCCGTCGCGGCGGCTGCTGCTGATGCTGGGCATGGCCGCGTTCCTGATCTGCGCACTGGCGATCCCCCGGGTCTTCGACGACACCGGCGTGGTCTTCGGACTGGGCTTCCTGCTGGTGGTGATCGTGCACACGGCGCTGTACACACGCAGCCACGGCTGGGACTCCATCTGGTACGGCGTACCGAACGCGCTGGCCGCCCTCTCCGTGACGGCCGCGGGCGGCACCGACGGCCTCGCGGCGGACGGTCTCTGGCTGCTGGCGATCGCCCTGCAGTTCGTGACCCCGTTCGTCGCCGAGCACGGACCGGGCCGCAGGGACGGGCGCAGTGCGGCAACGCTCCGGGTGCAGCTGGGCACCCTGGACCCGGCACACTTCGTGGAACGGCACGGGCTGCTGCTGATCATCGCCTTCGGCGAGTCCGTGATCTCCATCGGCGTCGGCATCGGCGATCTGCCGCTCACGCCGGGCCTGTTCGGCGGGGCGTTCCTGGCGCTGGCCCTCGCCGTCGCGCTGTGGTGGACGTACTTCGTACGCGACGAGGAGGGTGCGGAGGCCGTGTTCCGCGCGACACCGGCACCGCAGCGGTGGCGCCTGGCCATGAACGCGTACTACTACGCGTTCCTGCCCATGCTGCTGGGCATCGCCTTCCTCGCGGCCGGCGTGAAGAAGACCCTCGGCCACCTCACCGAACACCCGCACTGGGGCCCGGCGCTGGCCCTGGCGGGCGGTGTGGCCCTGTTCCTGGCCGGCGACGCGGCCTTCCGCGCCACCCTGAAGCTCCGCCCGATCCGCTTCCGCGCCGCCGCGTCCCCACTCGCCCTGCTGACGTCCCTGCCGGCCGCCCTTCTCCCGGCCTACGCCGGACTACTGCTCCTGGTAGGGGTGTTGACGGCGATGCTGGCGGTGGAGGCACGTTGCCGGACGGCGACGGGCGAAGCCGCATCGCCTGCTCCGGATCCGACTCGGATCGCACGGTGAGCCACCCGCGGCCGCCGGCACCGCCTGGAGCTGGACGCCCCCTACCGCCGGTGCGCGGGGCGATGCCCCTGGGCCGCCGTGTCCAGGAAGATCCAGTGGTCGTCCGGCAGGCCGGCGGGCGCCGGTGGGGGTACCGGGCGGGTTTCCTCGTGCCAGGCGGAGCCCACGGCGGCCGTGGCGATGCCACGCCAGAAGCGGGCGGCGCCGCTGTTGGCCTGCTGGAAGGCGATGGCCCATGCTCCCGGGCGGGAGCGCAGGAGCTGGAGAGCGGCCTGCCGGCCGACGCCGCGCCTGCGCAGGGCCCGTACGACGAAGAACGCGGAGATCGAGGTAGAGCCCTCGGGCAGGCGACGGGTCAGGACGAAACCGCCCGGGGCCGTTCCGTACCGGATCAGCAGGGCCTCCCGCTCCGGATCGTCGAAGAACTGCGGCAGGCCGCGGAACCCGAACCTCCCGTCGGCCGCCGGGAGATGGCCGAGGAACTCCGACATGTCGTGACGGTACAGCTGGGTCAACTGCTCGATGACGGGCCGCAGTTCGGCAGTCGCGTGGAGGAGTGTGACGGGCGCGGAGTCCGTGGTCGGTCCCATCCGGGGATTTTCGCACGCGCCGCCGACTGCGCTCAGGACGCATTCTGTTCGTGGTACGAGCGGCGGGTGTGCTCCGTGTGTTCGCGCATCAGGTGGGTGGCGCGCTGTTCGTCGCGGGCGGTGATCGCAGTTATCAGCTCGCGGTGTTCGATCCAGGACTGCTTTCCGCGCTGCCCGGCCACCGGCGTGTAGTACCAGCGGACCCGGCGGTCGACCTGGCCGGCCAGTTCGGCGAGGACGGTGTTGCCCGCCAGTTCCATCACCTTGGTGTGGAAGGCCGAGTTGAGGGCGACCGCGCGGTCCACGTCCTCGGCCGCGACCGCCTTCTCACCCTCGGCGCACAGCTCCTGCAGTGCTTCGATGCCCGCCTTGTCGGCGTTCTGGGCGGCCAGTCGGGCCGCCTCCGCCTCCAGGAGGGCGCGGACCGTCAGGAGTTGGTCGGCCTCGTTCCGGGTGGGCTCGTGGACGAACGCGCCCTGTGCGGGACGCAGGTCGACCCAGCCCTCGGTGTTGAGCCGCTGCAGCGCCTCGCGGACCGGCTGACGGGAGACACCCAGGTGTCCGGCGAGCTCGCTCTCCACGAGGTGCCGGCCGGGCCGCAGGGCGCGGGTGGTGATCAGCTCCAGCAGTGCCTCGTAGACACGGTCGCGCAACGGGCCGGGCCGTTCCAGCTTGGGTACGGCTCCCTGCGGCAGTCCGGTCGGCAACATCGCGGTCCCCTCCAGGCTGTTTGCAGTACACGATGGACTGCCCACCATGAATTGTCTTTCGTCTACAGTCCGCGGTGCACAAAAGCCAGGAGGAGTGGGAGTCGAGCGGGTCACACCGCCCCGTGCGCCCCAGCGGACGGCGTCACGGGCACCGTACGACCTGCCCCGCGTACGACAGGTTGCCGCCGAAGCCGAACAGCAGCGCCGGGTCGCCGCTGCGGACGGCACCCTGCTCGAGCAGCTTGGACAGGGCGAGCGGGATGCTGGCGGCGGACGTGTTACCCGATTCGGTGACGTCGCGCGCGATCACCGCGTTGACGGCGCCGAGCTTCTCCGCGAGCGGCTCGATGATGCGCAGATTGGCCTGGTGCAGCACGACCGCCGCGAGGTCGGCGGGTGCGACACCGGCCTTCTCGCAGGCGCGCCGGGCGATGGGCGGCAGCTGGGTGGTGGCCCAGCGGTAGACGCTCTGCCCCTCCTGCGCGAACCGCGGCGGCGTGCCCTCGATGCGCACCGCGTTGCCCATCTCCGGCACCGATCCCCACAGCACCGGCCCGATCCCCGCCTCCTGACCCGGTGCGCACGCCTCGACCACGGCCGCCCCGGCCCCGTCGCCGACCAGGACGCAGGTGGTGCGGTCGCTCCAGTCCGTGATCTCGGACATCTTGTCGGCGCCGATCACCAGCGCCCGGGTCGCGGCGCCCGCTCGTACCGTGTGGTCGGCGGTGGCCAGCGCGTGGGTGAAGCCGGCGCAGACGACATTGACGTCCATCGCGGCCGGCTGCGGGATACCGAGCCGGGCGGCCACCCGGGCGGCGGTGTTCGGGGAACGGTCGATCGCGGTGGACGTGGCCACCAGCACCAGGTCGATGTCCTGGGCCGTGAGCCCCGCAGCGGCCAGGGCCTTGGCGGCGGCGTGCGCGGCGAGTTCGTCGACCGGTTCGTCCGGGCCCGCGATGTGCCGGGTCCGGATGCCCACACGGCTGCGGATCCACTCGTCACTGGTGTCGACCATGCTCGCCAGGTCCTCGTTGGTGAGTACCTTCGCGGGCTGGTAGTGGCCGATGGCGGCGATGCGCGAGCCGTGCATGTCGGGGATTCCCCTCGTTGCCGTGGGTAGCGGGATCCACCAGTCTGATCAGTGACTCACGAGTACGACGGCAGGTGAAGCCACAGGAATCGGGCGCCCGAGTTGTCGGCTTCCCTCAGACACTCGGACACCCGAGCACTCTCCCCGTGAACGGCTGTGTCACCTTCTGGACCAGCTCGTACACCCCGTGCGCGAACCGGCGGTGCTGCTGGGCGGGGCGGCCGGCGGCTTCGCACGGCCCGGCGAGCTGGGCGTCCCGCTCACCTTCGCCGAGTGGATCAAGGAGTACGAGGCGCCGCCGACCGAGTCGGCCTGTGTGTACTGCGGGGAGCTGCATCGAGGTGTGCCCGACGGGGGCGCTGTCGTTCAAGTCGGAGTTCGACCTGCGGGCGGCGGGTACCTGGGACGAGTCGAAGCAGTCGCAGACGACCACGGTGTGCGCGTACTGCGGAGTGGGCTGCAACCTCACGCTCCATGTGCAGGACAATGAGATCGGGAAGGCCACCTCACCGCACGACAACCCGGTGACCCACGGCAATCTCTGCATCAAGGGCCGTTTCGGCTACCAGCACGTACAGAACCGGGGCTGATCAGAACATGGGACGAGTCACGGAACGACGCAAGGTCCTCCGCATCCGGGACGGCGCGGTCTCGACCCGGCCGGACACTCTCGTCGCCGAGGAACCCCTGGAGATCCGGCTGAACGGGAAGCCGCTCGCGATCACCATGCGGACCCCGGGCGACGACTTCGCGCTGGCGGCCGGGTTCCTGGTGAGCGAGGGGGTGCTGGCCGCCGCGTCCGACCTGCAGAACATCGTCTACTGCGCCGGCGCGACCGTGGACGGCTCGAACACCTACAACGTGGTCGACGTGCGGACCGCCCCGGACGTCGCCCTGCCCGACTTCACCCTGGAACGGAACGTCTACACCTCGTCCTCGTGCGGGCTGTGCGGCAAGGCCAGCCTGGACGCCGTGCGCACGACCGCGCGCTGGCCGATCGCCGACACTCCCCCGGTCCGGGTCACCCCCGAGCTGCTGGCGAGCCTGCCCGACCGGCTGCGGGCGGCCCAGCGGGTGTTCGACCGGACCGGGGGGCTGCACGCGGCCGCCCTGTTCACCGAGGACGGCGAGCTGCTGGACATACGGGAGGACGTGGGCCGGCACAACGCGGTCGACAAGCTGGTCGGGCGGGCGCTGCAGAACGACGGTCTGCCCCTGTCGCGGACGGTCCTGCTGGTCTCGGGCCGGGCCTCGTTCGAGCTGGCGCAGAAGGCGGTGATGGCGGGGATCCCGGTGCTGGCGGCGGTGTCGGCACCCTCGTCGCTGGCGGTGGACCTGGCCGCCGAGACGGGTCTGACCCTCGTGGGTTTCCTGCGGGGCACCTCGATGAACGTGTACGCGGGCGAGGACCGCGTCGCCCTGCGGGCCGCGGCCGCCCAGGGCTGACCGGTTCCCGCGGCACGGCGGCGGGGCCCCGGACGGCGGGGAGCGCCCCCTGCGCCGCAGGGGCCCCGCCTCAGCCGGCCGCCTCCGCGTGCGCCTGGGCGGCGGTGACGACGCCGGCGATCAGCGGTGAGCGTCGGCGCGCCTCCCAGGCCAGCAGCACCTCGTCGGGCTCCGCGTCCGAGACCGGCACGTAGGTGATGTCCGGACGGGAGTACTGCAGGGCGACGGACTCCGGTACGAGCGTGATGCCGGCTCCGCTCGCCACGCACTCGAACTTCTCCTCGATCGTGCGGATCGGCACGTCGTCGGGGCCCGGGTGGGCGTAGCTGAGCCTCGGCTCGTCCGCCAGGTCGGCGAGGAACAGCTCCTGCTTGTCGGCGAGCCGGTGGTCGGCGGGCAGCATCGCCACGCGTGCCTCGCCGTACAGCGGCAGGACGGGGGCGGGCTGCTGGTGTGAGGGATCAGCGGGGCGTGAGGCGCACCTGGGCGGCGGTCACGACCGTGCCGAGCCTCGGGAAGTCGAGCCTGACCGAGGCGTCGTGCTCGGCGGTGGTGAACGCGGCCATGGCGTCCTCGACGAAGACGAGGTCGTAGCCGAGGTCGGCGGCGGCGCGGGCGGTGGACTCGACGCCGAGGTTGGTGGCGATGCCGCCGAACAGCAAGGTGCGGATGCCGCGTTCACGCAGCCGCTCGTCCAGGTCCGTGCCCTGGAAGCCGCCGATGGTGCGTTTGACGATCTCCAGGTCGCCGTCCCTGGACAGCCCGGCCGCCAGCCCGCTGCCGGGCGGCTGTTCGGCGACGGCGGGGCGTTCGACCCGGATCAGCACGACGAGTGCGCCTGCGGCACGGAAGGCGGCCGCCAACTCCTCGGCGGTGGCGAGCACTTCGGTGCCCTTGCGGGGTTCCAGGGGCAGCGCGACGATGCGGTCCATCAGGTCGACGAGGACGAGGGCGGTGCGCTGCGGATCGAGCACGGGAGCTGCGGTCATGACGGAACGTTAGCCGCCATCAGCCGTCCGTGCCGGAAATCCGGATCAACAGGCCCATGAACTGATCGCGTTCTGCCGTCGACAGCGGGGCGAGCAGTTCGTCGTTGGCCTCGCGGGCGGCCTCCTCGCAGCGGGTGAGCAGGCGGGTGCCGTCGTCGGTGAGGGACACGGCGTTCTTGCGCCGGTCCTTGGGGTCGGGGGCGCGTACGACGAGGCCGGCGGACTGCAGGTCGTTGAGGACGCCGACCAGGTCCTTGGGATCGAGGCCCACACTGCGGCCGAGGTCGGCCTGGGCGACGGGGGCGAGGTCGCGGACGGCGGAGAGCACCACGTGGTGCCACATCTTCATGCCCTCGGCCGCGAGGGCGTCGGCGACCAGGGAGCGGCCGCGGGCGGCGGCCCGGCCGAGGAGCCAGCTGGGCAGGGCGCGGATCGCGGGGAGGGGGGCTTCGGCCATACGTGCACCCTACCGAAGAATCATTGGACTTCCCAACGATCCCTCGCTATCGTTGGGCCTTCCAATGAATTCATGGGTGTTCCCAACGACCACCCCGGCTCCTGGAGGTTGCGATGCGTCGCGTCCGGTACGAGTCCACCGGCAGCCCTCTGTTCCTGGAGGAGGCACCCGTCCCCGAGCCCGGCCCCGGGGAACTGCTGGTGCGCTGCGAGGCGGTCGGCGTCACCCTGCCCATCGTCCGCAAGGTCACCGAGGCCGCCGAACCGGTCCCGCTGGGCGGCGAGATCGCCGGTGAGGTGACCGCGGTGGGCGAGGGCGTGACCCGCTTCCGCCCCGGCGACCGGGTCACCGGGCTGTGCTTCGGCCACGGGTACGCCGACTTCGCCCTGCTGCACGAGGCCATGGCCTCCGCCATACCCGACGGCGCCACCTGCGTCGACGCGGTCGCGCTGGTGCGCAGCGGACTGGTGGCGCTCGGCGCACTGGAATCGGCGCGCCCGGTACGGGGGGAGGCGGTACTGGTCACGGCCGCGGCGAGCGGGGTCGGGCATCTCGCGGTGCAACTGGCACGGGCACGGGGTGCGGGCCGGGTGGTGGGCGCCGTGTCCGACCCGGCCAAGGCGGACTTCGTCCGCGCGCTGGGCGCGGACGACTGCGTCCGGTACGGCGACGACAGCTGGGGCGAGCCTGTCGGCTGCGTGCTCGACGCGGTCGGCGGTGATCTGCTCACCCCCGCCCTCGCCGCACTCGCCCCGCACGGCCGGCTGGTCGCCTACAGCTCGGGCGGCGGCACGATCCAGGCCTACGACCTGCTGGTCGGCGCCAAGTCGGTGATCGGCTTCCAGATGGCGCTGATCGCCCGCGGCCGGCCGGAGCTGTACGAGCAGTGGCGGCAGGAGCTGTGGCAGCTGTTCACCGGCGGCACCGTGAAGCCCGCCGTGCACGGCGAGTTCGCCCTGGAGGACGCGGCGAAGGCGCACCAGGTGATCGAATCGCGGAGCAACCTCGGCAAGGTGGTGCTGCGGCCGTGAGTCCACTGAAGTAGCTGCACGCTTCTTGTGAGGCACCCGAGGCCCCAACTACCGTCTGATACGCGCATGTTGGACGTCGGATGTCCGGATGTCCAGATGTCTCGACGCATGAAGGGCAGGTCGCGCCATGCCGTCAGGAATCCGCACCCGTCTGAGAAACTGCCTGGCCGCCGCCCTCACGGCGGCCGCGCTGCTGGTGCTGCCGCACCCGGCACACGCCCAACCCGCTGCAGATCCGCCCGAGTTCGAGCAGCAGGTCCTCTTCAAGGCGGCGCAGGACCCCGGCTACGCCTGCTTCCGGATACCGGCGATCGTGCGGACGACCGACGGCACGCTGCTGGCGTTCGCCGAGGGCCGGGTCCTCAACTGCGGGGACGCGGCCGACATCGACCTGGTGGTCAAGCGCTCCACCGACGGCGGCCGCACCTGGGGCCCGCTGCAGGTGGTCAACGAGGGCGCGGGCGACACCCACGGCAACCCGGCGCCGATCGTGGACCGCGACACCGGCCGCATCTGGCTCGCGGAGACGTACAACACCGGCCGCAAGGACAGCGCCAGCTGCTCGGTGCCCTGTGACCGCAGCCCGCATCTGCAGTACAGCGACGACGACGGGAAGACCTGGTCCGAGCCGCGTGATCTGAGCCCCGAGATCCTGCCCGCCGACTGGAACTCCTGGTACGCGACCGGCCCCGTGCACGGCATCCAGCTCACCCGCGGCCGCTATGCCGGCCGGCTGGTCTTCGGCGTCAACACCGAGACGTGGGACGGCAGCCGGGTCAGCGCCAACCACGCCGCGCTCATCGTCAGCGACGACCACGGCGGCCACTGGCGGATCGGCGCCACCGACACCTGGCCGATCGCCGCCGACGGCACCTTCCGGCAGAAGCCCTCCGAGCTCACCCTCGCCGAACGCACGGACGGCTCGGTCCTGGTCAGCGGCCGGGAGCAGGACGGCACCGACCTCGGCCACCGCACCCAGGCCGTCAGCCGGGACGGCGGCGGCAGCTTCGCCGCGCCCTTCCGCGACCTCCCGGACCTCTACACCCCGCAGGTGCAGGGCTCGATGCTGCGCGTCGGCGACCGCATCCTGCTGGCCTGCCCCGCCGACCCCGACCGGCGCCGCACGATGACGGTCCGCTCCTCCTACGACGGCGGCCGCACCTGGGACAGTGTGGACCGCGGCACGGTCGTCACCACGGACTGGTCCGGATACTCCGACCTGGTGCGCGTCGACCACGACACGCTGGGCCTGCTGTACGAGGGCGGGGCGGTCGACGCGCGCGACGAGATCCGCTTCGCCCGCTTCACCGAGGACTGGCTCGCCCCGCGCCGCGGCCCCGACCCGCACACCGCCGATCTCGCCCCACGCGCCCGCCCGGCCGCGGTGCTCGGCGACGCCGAGGAGACCGACGGCGTGTTCGACGGCGCGCTGGAGTTCGACGGCACCGACGACGCCGTACGCCTGCCGTACCGCTCCGGGCTTCCACTCGGCTCCGGCGACTTCACCGCGTCCCTGTGGTTCCGGTACACGGCCACGACCGGCGAGCAGCCGCTGCTCTGGATGGGTGGCATCGGCACCACCCAGCCGCAGGTCTGGGTGCGCGGCGAGCCCGCCAACCACCGTGTGCAGGGGCTGATCACCGTACGCAACGGTGCGGCGGCTCCGCAGACCGCCTTCGTACGCACGGACACCGCGTACAACGACGGTCAGTGGCACCACGCCGTCCTCAGGCGCGGCGGAGGCCGGCTGTCACTGTCCGTCGACGGCACGCAGTCCGCCGTGGCCGACGTGCCGGGTTCGGTCAGCCGCAACTCGCCGTTCGGCGTGCACATCGGTCAGCGCATGGACAGCCGGGCCTTCTTCGCCGGAGCGATCGACGAGGTCCACGTCTGGAACCGTGCCCTGACCGACGAGGAGCTGTCCGACCCGAAGGTGCTGCGGTCACCGAAGGACACGGTCCTGTGGCTGCCCCTCGACCGCGTGAGCGGAGGAGACTCCTGACTCCTGGGACCCCTGGGCGGGATCCTCCAGATCGTGGGAGCGCCGCTTGGCGATGACCGCGCACACCATCAGCTGCATCTGGTGGAAGAGCATCAGCGGCAGCACGGCCAGGGAGGCGTGGGCGCCGAACAGGACGCTCGCCATCGGCAGCCCGGCGGCGAGGGACTTCTTCGATCCGGCGAACTGGATGGCGATCCGGTCCTCCCGGCCGAAGCCGAGCGCCCGGCCGCCGTACCAGGTCAGGACCAGCATGACGGCCAGCAGGGCGGCTTCGACGCCGAGCAGCGCGGCCAGCCGGACGGGGCTGACCTGGTGCCAGATGCCCCGGGTCATGCCCTCGCTGAACGCGGTGTAGACGACCAGCAGGATCGAGCCGCGGTCGACCAGACCGAGGCTCTTCTTGTGCCGGGCGACGAACCCCCCGATCCAGGGGCGCATCACCTGCCCGGCGAGGAACGGCACCAGCAGCTGGAGCACGATCTTCACCACGGAGTCCGCGGAGAACCCGCCGCCGTCGTTGCCCAGCAGCCCGGCCGCCAGCAGCGGGGTGACGAGGATGCCGACCAGCGAGGAGAACGAGCCCGCGCAGATGGCGGCAGGCACGTTTCCGCGGGCGATCGAGGTGAACGCGATCGACGACTGGATCGTGGACGGCACCAGGGTGAGGAAGAGCAGCCCCTGGTACAGCGGCTGGGTCAGCACCACCGGCACCAGTCCGCGTGCGGCCACACCGAGCACCGGGAAGATGACAAAGGTGCAGGCCAGGACGGTGACGTGGAGCCGCCAGTGGCGCAGGCCGTCCAGCGCCTCACGGGTGGAGAGCCGGGCGCCGTAGAGGAAGAACAGGAAGGCGATCGCGGCCGTGGACGCCCCGGAGGCCACGTCGGCGCCGGTGCCCCGGGCCGGGAGGAGCGCGGCGAGGCCCACCGTGCCGAGCAGCAGCACGATGTACGGGTCGATCGGCATCCAGCTCGGCCAGCGCAGGCGTTTCACGGTGCTCCACTTGCAGGTCGTCACGTACGTGCAGGAGCCCGGAGGGCCCCTCTCCATCGTCCTCTCCCGGGCACCGATCGGGAATCCCGCATACCACTCTGACTGCCATCGTCATCTGTGATAATCGGCGCTACGCTTCCCACGTGTACGACCCCACCCAGCTGCGCACGTTCCTGGCGGTGGCGCAGACGCTCAGCTTCACGCAGGCCGCCCGGCGGCTCGGGCTGCGCCAGTCCACGGTCAGCCAGCACGTGCGCCGGCTGGAGGAGGCCACCGGCCGCCAGCTGTTCTCCCGGGACACCCACTCCGTGGATCTGACCGAGGACGGCGAGGCGATGCTGGGCTTCGCCCGCCGGCTGCTGGAGGTGCACGAGCAGGCCGCGGCCTTCTTCACCGGCACCCGGGTGCGGGGCCGGCTGCGCTTCGGCGCCTCGGAGGACTTCGTCCTCACCCGGCTGCCGGAGATCCTGGAGGGCTTCCGCCACGACCACCCGGAGGTCGACCTGGAGCTGACGGTGGAGCTGTCCGGCACCCTGCACGAACGGCTGGCGGCGGGGAAGCTCGACCTGGTGCTGGCCAAGCGGCGCCCACAGGATCCGCGCGGCGAGCTGGTGTGGCGCGACGACCTGGTGTGGATCGGCTCCGAACACGTCCGTCTGGAGCCCGACCGGCCGGTTCCGCTGATCGTGTATCCGCCGCCCGGCCTCACCCGCGCCCGCGCCCTGGAGGCGCTGGAGGAACAGGGGCGCGACTGGCGGATCGCGTGCACCAGCGGCAGTCTCAACGGCCTGATCGCCGCCGCCCGCGCGGGGCTCGGCGTCATGGCCCACTCCCGGCGGCTGATCCCGCCGGGGCTGTTCCGCGTACCGGACCGTTCGGGCCTGCCGGAGCTGGGCAAGGTGGACTTCGTCCTGGTGCACGGCCGGCGGCGGGGCGCGGCCGACGCCGCGGCGGACGCGCTGGCGGCGGCGGTCCTGGCGGGCGGGGACCGGCTGCACCGGGGCCGGACCGGCGGGCGCTGACACGTCGGCCGCCCGGCCCGGTGCGCTGATCCTGGCCCTGGTCAGGACACCCGCGGCACAGCAGACCGGAGTGACGGAATCCGCCTCCGGGACGCTGAAGCAGAAGACGACGGTGCCCCGCACCCGAGTCCTCCGGCGGCGGCGATGGGCCGTAACCGGGTCGTACAGATTCGGTGGAGATTACGGCGCCGAAACTTACTGAACCGTAAGTATTCTGTCCGACCCTTCCGTATGTGAGCGTATTTTCCGGGCACCGACCGTGGCGTTGGTGAGCATTGGTCGATTTCGCACCCCCTCCCGCCTCGACTGTGGGTGGGGTAGCTTTCACGGCGCTGTGCGGAGCGTCATAGACACGGGGAGCGAGGGTTTGCGCGAGTTCACCACCCCTCCGTTGGCGTCGGCGCCGCCGGTGGGCGGCCTGGCCGATGCCGTCTTCGAGCATGCCCGGACCGACCCCCTGCACATCGCGCTGGGCCGCAAGGACGAGTCGGGCCAGTGGCGGGACGTGACCTCCGCCGAGTTCCGCGACGAGGTCCTCGCCCTGGCCAAGGGGCTTCTCGCCCGTGGAGTCCGGTTCGGCGACCGGGTCGCGATCATGTCCCGCACCCGCTACGAGTGGACCCTGTTCGATTTCGCGCTGTGGACGATCGGCGCCCAGGTGGTCCCGGTCTACCCGACGTCCTCGGCCGAGCAGTGCTTCTGGATGCTGTACGACGCCGAGGTGTCGGCGGCGGTCGTGGAGCACGAGGACCAGGCGATGACCATCGCCACGGTCATCGACCGGCTCCCGCAGCTGCGCGACCTGTGGCAGCTGGACGCGGGCTGTGTACAGGAGCTGTACGACGCCGGCGCGCATCTGGACGACGAGGTGGTGCACCGGCACCGGCAGGCGGTCACCCCGGACTCCGTCGCCACGATCATCTACACCTCGGGCACCACCGGTCGCCCCAAGGGCTGTGTCCTGTCGCACGGGAACTTCATGTACGAAGCGGACACGATGATCGAGCGGTGGCAGCCGGTCTTCCACACCAAGAAGGACAACGAGGCGTCCACGCTGCTGTTCCTGCCGCTGGCGCACGTCTTCGGCCGGATGGTGGAGGTCGCGGCGTTCCGCGGACGGGTCCGCTTCGGGCACCAGCCGCAGCTGCACGCGGCCGCGCTGCTGCCGGACCTGGCCGCGTTCCGGCCGACGTTCATCCTCGCGGTGCCGTACATCTTCGAGAAGGTGTTCAACGCGGCCCGGCGCAAGGCGGAGAAGGACGGCAAGTCGGGTCCGTTCGAGAAGGCGGTCGAGATCGCCGTCAAGTACGCGGATGCCGTCGAGGCCAAGGCCTGGGGCACCGGTCCGGGGCCCTCGGCGGCCCTCAGGATGCAGCACCAGCTCTTCGACAAGCTCGTGTACGCGAAGGTCCGGGCGGCGATGGGCGGGCGGATCCGCAACGCGATGTCCGGCGGCTCGGCGATGGACCGCCGGCTGGGGCTGTTCTTCGCGGGCGCGGGTGTGCAGATCTACGAGGGTTACGGGCTGACCGAGTCGACGGCGGCGGCCACCGCGAACCCGCCCGAGCGCACCCGCTACGGCACCGTCGGTCAGGCCATCCCGGGCGTCACCGTGCACATCGCGGACGACGGGGAGATCTGGCTGCACGGCGGCAACATCTTCCAGGGCTACCTCAACAACCAGAAGGCCAGCGACGAGACCCTGCACGACGGCTGGCTCGCCACCGGCGACCTCGGCTCACTCGACGAGGACGGCTATCTGACCATCACCGGCCGCAAGAAGGAGATCCTGGTGACCTCCGGCGGCAAGAGCGTCTCCCCCGGTGTCCTGGAGGAGCGGGTCCGCGACCATCCGCTGGTCAACCAGTGCATCGTCGTCGGCAACGACCGCCCCTACATCGCCGCCCTGGTCACGCTCGACCAGGAGGCCGTGGAGCACTGGCTGCAGATGCGCAACAAGCCGAAGCTGACGCCCGCCCAGCTGGTGCGGGACGCGGACCTGGAGACGGAGGTGCGACGGGCGGTGGTCGCCGCCAACACCCTCGTCTCGCAGGCCGAGTCCATCCGTACCTTCCGCATACTGGCGCAGCCGTTCACCGAGGAACACGGCCTGCTGACACCGTCGCTGAAGCTGAAGCGGAAGGCGATCGAGAAGGCGTACGAGAGCGAGGTCGAGGCCCTCTACCGGGCCTGACCCCAGGTCAGCTGATCGTCACCTTGAAGATCTTGTCGGATCCGTCCGCCGCTCCCCCGTTGTTGTCGCAGTTGGTGGTGGACAGCCACAGCTGGTCGGCGCCGGGCACCTTGGTGACGGTGCGCAGCCGGCCGTAGGTCCCGACGTAGTAGGCGGTCGGGGTGCCGACCTTCTCGGTGTCCCCGCTGATCGGGATGCGCCACAGCCGTTCACCGCGCAGGGACGCCATGTAGACGACGTTGCGGACGATGGCGATGCCGCTGGGCGAGGCCTCGGAGACGTTCCAGGTGGCCTTGGGGTTGGTCATTCCGGCGACGGAGCAGTTGCCTTCGCAGGTCGGCCAGCCGTAGTTGGCGCCGGGCTTGATGAGGTTCAGCTCGTCCTTGGAGCTGTTGCCGAACTCGGCCTCCCACAGGCGCCCGTTGCGGTCGAAGGCGAGGCCCTGCGGATTGCGGTGGCCCAGGGAGTAGACGTAGTTGCCGAAGGGGTTGCCGGGGGCCGGCCTGCCGTCGGTCGTCATGCGCAGGATCTTGCCGTTGAGGGAGTTCTTGTCCTGTGCGAGGTCGGGCGTCTGGGCCTCGCCGGTGGAGACGTACAGATAGCCGTCGGGGCCGAAGGCGAGGCGGCCGCCGTTGTGGTAGCGGTTCTTCTTGATGCCCTGGAGCAGCACCTTGTAGTCGGTGAGCGTGGTGCCGTCGTAGGTCATGCGGACGACGCGGTTGCCTTCGGACGCGGTGTGCATGAAGTAGACGTAGTGGTCGGTGTCCCACCTGGGATCGACGGCGACCCCGAGCAGCCCGCCCTCGCCGTTGGTGGTGACGGCGTTCGGGACGGTGCCCACCTGGGTCCTGGTGCCGTCCTTGGTGACCTTCCAGACCCGGAAGTCGTCCCGCTCGGTGACCAGCGCGGTCTTGCCGTCGGGCATCCAGTAGGTGCCCCACGGGATCGTCCAGCCCGTCGACAGCGTGGCGACCGAGGAGGGGACACCGCCGTCGGTGGCGCAGGCCTTGGTGGTGAAAGTGACGGTGTTGCTCGGCTGCGAGACGTTCCCGGCCGCGTCGCGGGCGACGACGTTCAGGGAGTACGGGCTGTTGCAGGCGAGACCGGTGAGGGTGGTCGACGTACCGCCGGTGACGGTCTTGTAGACGGTGGTGTCGCTGCGGACGTCGTAGGCGGTGACGGCACGGTCGTCCGTCGACGCGCCCCAGCTGAGGTCGGCCGTGTTCGCAGTGATGCCGGCCGCGGACAGGGTGCCGGGCGTGGTCGGCGGTGTGCCGTCGGAGCTGGGCTTCGTCGTGCAGTCGACCACGGGGCTGGCCGGGGAGGTGTTGCCGGCCGCGTCCCGGGCGATGACGGTCAGGTTGTAGGTGGTGTCGGGGGTGAGCCCGGTCAGTGCCTTGCTGGTCGCGCTCCCGGGCGCCTCGCTGATCTTGTTGCCGTGCTCGTAGATGTCGTACGCCGCCACGCCGACGTTGTCGGTGGACGCGCCCCAGCCGAGGGTGAGGCCGCTCTCGCCGATGTCGGAGCAGCCTGGCCGGCCGGGGCGGGTCGGGGCCTGGGTGTCGGTCGCCGCGCCGACGCCGATGCGGTCCAGGTTGGGACCGCCGTCGGCGGAGGTGGCGGTCGCGCGGATCGTGTTGGACCCGGCCGTGAGCGGCACGTCGACGGTTCTGGTGGCCCAGGTGTTCCAGTCGGCGGTGGCCGGGAAGGAGACCGCGGGCGCGGCGACCGTGCCGCCGACGGAGATGTCCATCGGGCGGTCGGCGGAGGTGCCGTTGGCGTAGCGGAGGGTGACCGCCGCGGTGCCCGAAGCGGCCGCGTTCACCGTGAACTCCACGTAGGAGCCCTTGACGTTGGTGTAGTCGACGAAGCCGGTGCCCGAGTAGCCGGTGTGGTTGGTGGCCACGGTGCCCTGGGAGATCCGGGCGTCCTCGGCCTGGTAGTCGGTGGCCGCGAGGGCGGTGCCCTGGCTCAGGCCGGCCAGGGGCAGTGCGAGGGCCGCGGCCAGGCCGTACGGCAGAACTCTTCTGAGACTCATGGGTGTTCCCCTCAGCCTGTATAGGTGGAGTCGGCCGGCGTCACCCGGATCAGCCGGGTCTCGCCCGGGCGCAGGGTCGCGCTGTAGGAGTCGGCGAACACACCCTTGTGGGAGCCGGACCAGAGGTCGGTGACGTCGCCGGGGCCGGTGAAGCCGACCTGGGACCAGTTCACAGCGACCGTGGCGTTGCCGGAAGTTCCGGTGTTGAACAGCGCCACCACATGGTCACCGTTGTTCTCGCGTTTGCTCCACACCTGTTTGACACCGCTGTTCACCAGGCGTTTCGCGGCCACGCCGTCCTGGTCGACGCCGATCAGCCGGTCATTGGTGAGCATCGCCTTGTCGACGGGGTCGAGGTGGGTGAGGTCGGTGCCGAGCAGCAGGGGCGCGCCCGCCATCGCCCACAGGGTGAAGTGCGAGCGCCGCTGGTCGGCGGTGAGCCCCACCTGGTCGCCGTTGCCGATCTCCAGGGAGTCCAGGTCGTTCCAGCCGCCGGGTCCGGCGTACGGCTGCCAGTCGGCGGCCGAGGTGAAGCGGGCGGAGACGTGGGACCAGTCGGTGAGCGGATAGCCGCTGCCGTGGGAACCGGGTCCGCAGTAGCACTCCACGTCGCCCTGGGTGCGCCAGCTGTTGGCCAGCTGCCGCCACGTGGATGCGTTCGCGATCGGCAGGTTGTTGGAGAGGGCGAAGGTGATGGGCCGCCCGGTCGCGCGCAGCGCCTTGTCCCAGGCCCGGACGTCGGGGATGTCCTGGCTGCCCACGCCGTCGATCTTCAGGTAGTCGACTCCCCAGGACGCGAACTGCTTCGCCCACGAGTTCACGAACTCCTGTGCGCCCGGCTTGGAGTGGTCGATGTAGTACATGTTCTTGCAGTTGTAGTTCTTCTCCGTTTTCGAGGTGTCCGCGATGTCCTTCGCGTGGTACGGCGTGCCCTCGATCGGGGTGTTCCTGGTGACGGCGTTCTTCGCGATGCCGGGAGTGACGTAGAAGCCGAACTTCAGGCCCTTGGAGTGGATGTGGTCGGCGAGCGCCTTGATCCCGCCGGGGAACTTGTCGCTGTCGACGGCCCAGCGGCCGTAGGAGTCGACGACGAAGCCGTCGGAGTCGCACTTCTGCCAGAAGTCGTCGAGGTTGACGTACACGAACCCGTGGTTCTTCAGGCCGCTCGACGCGAGCGCGTCGGCCTGGGCTCTGATCTTCGCCTCGGTCGGCAGGCGGCGCACGAAGCTCCAGCTGCTCCAGCCCATGGCGGGGCGGAGGGACTGGCCGTTGTCCGACTTGGTGCTGAAGGCCGACGGTGTCGCGTACGAGGTGCCGATCCACGCCTCGTCGATCCGCAGCCGCTTGTAGCGGGTCGAGTCGGAGAAGGCCGCCCAGGTGGTGTCGACCTCCAGGCGGACGTAGCGGGCGTCGGCCGCGGTGAGGTCAATGCCCTGTATTCCGCGGCGACTTGGCAGCCGACCGGTCCTGACCGGGCTCCCCCAGGTCGAGCCGTCGTCGCTGAGGTACACCTTGTAGTCCTTGATCCGTGCCGACTGCTCGGTGTCCGAGCGTGCGTAGGCGACGGAGTCCTCGCGCTGGTTGAGTCCGATGTACTGGACCTTCCTGGCCGAGCCGAGGTCGAAGGTGAGGCTGACGGGCAGGGTCTTGCCGTTGTCCCAGTAGGTGAGGTGGTCTCCGTCGGCCGCGGCGGCGCCGGTGTGACCGCTCGCCGAGGCGCTCGCGGTCACCCTGACGCCGGTGAGGATGCCCTGACGGCCGGCGCAGGTGACCTTGAAGACGGTGTCGTACGGGTCCCAGTCACCGAGCCCGGTCAGCGTCAGCACACCGCCGGACTGTGACCAGGAAACCGGCTTGCCCGTACGGAGGTTGGTGACGGACGCGATGCGGTAACCGTTGTCACGGATGCGCAGCGTGCTGGTGCTGGGCGGGGTGAGGACGTGGATGTACTGGCGGTTCGGGTCCGTCCTGCCGATCGTGGTCACGCCGTGGGCGCCGTCGTTCCAGAAGCCCGGCTTGAGGCCGCCGTACATGTAGCCGCCGCCCTCCGTGCCGTGCAGGGACTCCCAGATGGGGTCGAGGTAGCTGCTCGCGAAGTTGTTGAAGGCGGCCTGGTTGGCCGGGAACTTGCCGTTGACCTGGGCGGTCTCGGCCATCAGGGCCTTGACCGAGGAGCCGGCGTTGGTGACGAGTCGGCCGAGGGTGAGCCCACGGTCGACCGACGGGTCGGAGCCGTCGTACCACCAGGCACCGGTCGACGGCAGCTTGAAGTCGGCCTCGGTCAACCGGGGTTGGGCCGTGTAGACGGCCTGTGGGTAGTCGTAGGCGGGCGTCATCCCCGTCTTCTGCTCATTGCTGATCATGTCCATGATCGGCGTGTCTTCGTTGTTGTTGCTGAGCGTGTAGTTCGGGCGCTTCTGGTAGATCTGCGCGTAGAGGTTGTGGCTCTCCCAGTACGCGTTGTCGTTGTCGATCCAGAAGCCTCCGAGGTCGGGATAGCGGTCCATGACCTCGAAGAAGTTGTCGTAGCTGAACTGCCCGAATCCGTCGCGGGTGGTCAGGTCGACGTTCTTGCCCTTGTAGGCGGAGTAGGCGGCCGAGTCGAGCCACTCGTGGCCGCCCTCCGCGTGCCACTGGGGATCGTCGGTCATGTAGAGGATGACCTTCATGCCCTTGGCCTTGGCGGCCGTGATCAGCTCACCGAGGAAGTCCCGCTCGGTCGAGCAGGAACCGGGGATCTTCGACGGCCAGGGGCGGGCGTAACCCAGCCGGCTGTGGAACGTGGCCAGGACGAGGTACTGCGTGTGCAGTTTGCGGGCTTCGTTCACCCAGTAGTCCGGGGTCCAGCCGCCGCTGGTGACGTCGTTCTCCCAGGCGCCGCAGCTGGTGTGGGCGGGGGCGGTGCGCAGACCCCAGTGCAGGAAGAGGCCGCCGACCGAGGCCCGGAGGAAGTCCTGGCGGGGGTTCTCCACATCGAGGGGCCTGGCCGCCGTACCGCCGCAGTTCTCGGTGGACCCGGTAGACGAGATGCGCAGGGTGCCGCCGGAGGTGGTGCGGCTGTCCGTCAGGCAGTAGCCGGTGACGTTCTGGAAGCCGGCGTCGTACGGGGAACCGGTACCGCGCTGGGCGGTGAGGCGCGTGAAGCGTATGTCGCTCGCCGCATCGGCGATGACCGCGGGACGGCCGTCGTCGGCGGCGAACTTCACGGAGCTGTCGGTGAACCGCACATGGTCGGCGTTGTGCAGGTACCAGCCGTAGGCCGGCCGGGTGCCGATGCTCTTGGGGTTGTAGTCGTCCGGGTCGTTGCCCGGCACCGCGGTGGACATGGTGCCGTGGCCGCCGGGCACGGTGATGTCGACGTGGTTGAAGGTGATGCCGCTGATCCGGTGGCCGGTCTCGCCCCACAGGGTCGGGCTGAAGGAGGGGCTGTTGCCGGTGGCCGTGATGTCGTCGTACGTCACGTCGCTGATCGAGCCGACACCCGGGCTGTTGCCGCAGCGCTTGCGGGTGCCGATCTTCTGCATGATCGGCGAGTGGACGTTCCGCATGGTGATGTCGCGGTAGTGGACGTCGGAGATTCTCGCGCCGTCCATGGACACCATGCCGAGGCCGGACTTGTCGGCGCCGTCGATACGGATCTTCTCGAACCGGTAGTCCGAGAAGTCGCCGCAGGTCTCGGAGCCGAACATCAGGGCGTTGCAGCACCGCGCGGAGAGGTACGAACCGCTCACCCGGACGTGGCCGTTGGGGAGCTTGGCGCCGAGGGCGTAGTCGCTCTTGAAGACGAGCGCGTCGTCGTTGGCCCTGATGTTCGCGCCGGTGACCGTGACGTCGGTCGTGGAGATGATGTTCCAGCCGTCGCGGTCGCCCGCGGTGTCGATGGTCAGGTGGTCCGACGTCACGTTCTTGCACCCGTTGACGAGGGCGGCGAAGTGGCCGCCCCGGCGCAGGGTGAGGCCGTCACCGATCCGCAGTCCGTCGCAGCGGGTCAGCGAGAGGATCTTGTCGGCCTCGCCCGGCTTCGGGTTGCCGGTGATCAGGTTGCCGGCGCCGTCGATGACCCCGCCGCCGACGAAGCCGATGTTGGTGAGCCGGTCGCCGTAGATCATCGCGTTGTGGAAGTGGCTGTGCCCGTAGTCCTGGTACCTGTCGTAGGGGTTGGACTCGGGCGGATCGTAGGTGTCCGCCGAGGAGCCCTGGATCGTGGCGCCCGTGTCGACCTGGAGCGTCACGTTGCTCTTCATGTGGATGGTGTTCTTGGACCTGTAGGTGCCGGCCGGGAAGCGGACCGTGCCGCCGCCGGCCGAACTCGCGGCGTTGACGGCTTTGTTGACGGCGGGGGTGTCGTTGCTGGAACCGTCGCCCTTGGCGCCGTAGTCGCGCACGTCGAAGACGGCGGCGGCGCGGGGCGCGGGCTCGGGGGCCGCGAGGGCGGCGGGGTGGGTGAGGCCGAGGACGACGGCGACGACGAACAGGACGATCGCGGCCGCACCTCTGCCGCCCGGCGCGGCGCCGAGCACCGCTCTCCTGAAGGTGCTCATGACTCTATTCACCTCGCAGTTGCTCGTTCATGATCAGGAAGGCGCCCAGGCCGTGGAAGTCGTTGACGGCCCGGGTACGGGCGGCGTAGTACGCGTAGTCGCCGACGTTGGTGCCGACGGAGATGTCGGCGAGGCTGGTGCGGCCGTCGGCGCCGACCGAGATCTTCGCCAGCACGCCCTCGTAGCCGCGCCGGGCGACAGCCGCGTAGCGGGGGTCGAGATACCCCTGCTGGACACCGCGCGAGAGGGCGTAGGTGAACATGCTGGAGCAGGACGTCTCGGTCCAGTCGTCGCTCCTGCTCCCCTTGTCCATGACCTGGAACCAGCGGCCGCTCGCCGGGTCCTGGTACCGCTCCAGGCCTGCCGCCAGCCGCCGGAGGATGCCGAGGAGCTGGGGCCGCCGGGAGTGGTTCGCCGGGATCGCGTCGAGGACACCGACGATCGCCATCGCGTACCAGCCGACCGCGCGGCACCAGTGCTCAGGGGCGAGCCCGGTCCGCGGGTCGGCCCAGCTCGCGATCCTCGACTCGTCGTACGCGTGCTTCAACAGGCCGTTGCCGGCCTGGAGATGGCCGCCGTAGACGGCGAGCTGCCTGGCTGCCTCGTCGTTCGTGTACGCGCTGTCGCCGAACTCCCGGCCGTACTCGACGAGGAACGGGGTCACCATGTAGACGCCGTCCGCCCAGAGCTGGTGGGCGCGGCTGCTGTTGTCCGCGTGCCAGAAACCGCCGTCGCCGGTGCGCGGGTAGGTGGCGAGGCGGTCGCGGATCTTCTTCGCCGCCTTGCGGTAGCGGTCCTGGCCGGTCTCGTGGTGCAGGATCACCAGGAGGCGGCCGGCCTGCATGCTGTCCAGGTTGTCGAAGGACTGGCCGATGGAGCCGTCGCTCTTCACGAAGCGGTCGACGTAGCTCTTGATGTAGGTGAGGTAGCGCGCTTCGTGGGTGCGCCGGTAGGTGAGGTACTGGCCGTACAGGTACAGGCCGACCGGGTACGACCAGCCGCCGATACCGGTCGGCGTGTAGCGGGCCATGGTGGAGTCGACCACGGCCGTGGACCAGTCGGGGGCGGCGGCCGGCCGGGGCAGGGCGGGAGCCGGGGCGGCGGCGGCCGGGGGCACGGCCGCGGGGAGCGCGGCCAGGCCGGCGGCGGCGAGCGCGAGTGCCGTCAGGGCCGCGCGCAGGCGTCGGCGTCTCATGTTCCTTCCTCTCCCTGAACTTCTCGCTGGACTTCTCGCTGGACTTCTCGCAGGGCTTCTCGCAGGGCTTCTCGCTGAACGTGTCGCCGGTCTTCTCGCGGGGCTTCGCGGTAGGCGTACGCGAGCCGCCTGGGCGCGCGCACGAGATCGCGTACGAGGGAGTGGTCCGGGGCGTGCCTGCAGGCCGGGTCGGTGCGGGCGGGGTCGCCGGTGAGGGCGTGGGCCTGGCAGCGGCAGCCGCCGTGGTCGGTGGTGCGCAGGGCGCAGTCGCGGCAGGGCTCGGGCATCCAGGACTCGCCCCGGAAGGCGTTGAAGGCCTTCGACTCCCGCCAGATCCGGTCCAGTCGGTGCTCCAGGACGTTCGGCGGGTCCAGACCCGGCAGGCTGATCGCGGCCGGGCAGGGCAGAACCGTGCCGTCGGGGGCGACGGTCAGCGAGATGCGCCCCCAGCCGCCCATGCACGGTTTCGGGGTGGCATCCAGCAGATCGGGCGCCACCCAGACCAACTCCGGTGTGCCGTCCAGCCGTTCGCGCCAACGGGTGACGGTCGAGCGGGCCCGTTCGACCTGGCCGGGGGTGGGGAGCAGAGCGGCCCGGTTGCGCAGCGCCCAGCCGTGGTACTGGGTGTGGGCCAGTTCGAGCCGGTCCGCGCCCCAGTCCACGGCGAGCCGGATCAGCCCGTCCAGGGCGTCGAGGTTGCCGCGGTGCAGGACGGCGTTGATGCCGAGCGGCAGTCCCGCCTCGCGGACCAGCCGGGCCGCGCGCTCCTTCACCGCGAACGCCTTTACGCCCGCGATGCGTTCGGCGGCGCCCGGGTCCGCGTGCTGCACGGACAGCTGCACACTGCGCAGCCCGGACTCGACCAGCCCGGCCAGTCGCCGCTCGCCCAGGCCCACTCCGCTGGTGACGAGCTGGGTGTACAGGCCCGCCGCGTCCGCGGCCGCCACCAGCTCGGGCAGGTCTCGGCGCAGCAGCGGCTCGCCGCCGGACAGATGGGTGTGGACGACCCCGAGGTCACCCGCCTGCCGGAACACCCCGGCCCACTGCTCCGTGGTCAACTCCACTGACCGACCGACCAGTTCGACGGGGTTGGAACAATATCCGCAGCGCAGCGGGCAGGCGTGGGTGAGTTCGGCGAGCAGGGCCCAGGGCGGAGCGACGGCCGTCATGTCAGCCAGCCCTCCTTGCGCAACCCGGCCAGGAAGTCCGGGACTTCGACGGCGACGGGTGCGCCCGGGTACTCGGCGGACAGTTCGGCGACGATGCCGGCCACGGTCCGGCTGCCGTCGCAGCGCCCGAGGACGGCGCCCGCGCGGCCGTGCAGGACGACCACCCGTTCCGGCACCAGCAACAGATCCGTGTCCCGCACCGGGTCGTACCGCAGCAGGACGCCCCGGGCGAGGGCGGGGCGCCAGGCGGCCGTGTTCCGGCGGGTCGCGGGAAGCGGCTGGACGGCCGCGGGAGGCGACCGGCGCGCCGCGGGACGCGAGGAGTTCACGAGGTGCCCCCGTCCACCGCGTCCAGCAGCGCCCACAGCACCTCGCACTTGAAGGTGAGCGCGGCCACCGCCCGTTCCTGCTCCGCACGGGTGCGGGCGGTGGCGAGGACCAGGGCGAGGGCCTCCTCCCCGTCGCGGGCGCCCTGGGTGACACGGGTGCGGAAGTAGGCGAGACCGGCCGGGTCGATCCACGGATAGTGACGTTCGAAGGCGGCGATGCGGGTGCGCATCAGGTCCGGCGCGGACAGCTCGGTCAGGGAGGCGGCGACGGCGTCCAGCGTGGGGCGCAGCCGGCAGAAGGTGACGTAGGCCTCGACCGCGAACCGCACGCCGGCCGGCACCCGGGAGGCGTCCCACAGCTCCTCGCGGGAGAGGCCGGCCGCCTCGCCGAGCCGCAGCCAGCGTTCGATGCCTCCCTCGCTCCCCGGGCCGCCGTCCCCCGTGCCGTCGTGGTCGCGGATGCGGCGCAGCCAGCGGCGGCGCTGCTCGGGCCGGTCGAGCCCGGCCAGGATCAGGGCGTCCTTGACGGGGATGTGCCGCTGGTAGTGGAAGCGTGCGGCGATCCAGCGGCGCAGTTCGGCGGGGGTCAGTTCGCCGCGGTGCATCCGCAGGTTGAAGGGGTGCCGGTCGTGGTAGCGGGCCGCGGTGACGGCCCGCAGCCGCTCGGTGAACTCGGCGGCCGGCCAGAGAGCACCGGAGGGCGGGGCGGTGCCGGGGACGTCGGTACGGGGGACGGCCGGGGCGTCCCGGAGGGGCGGAACGGTCGTACTCATGAGGCTTGCGGCAGCTCGGGGGCGCGGCGGTCGGCGAGCGCGTAGGCGGTCACTTCGAGCGCGGTTTCCACAATCCGGTAGCCCGGGCTCCGCCAGACCCTGTCATCCGATGTCTCCGGGTCCTGGGGGGCCGTACGGGGGGTCGTGGGCAGGGTTTTGTTCATGTGCGCGTACCCGCTTTCCTGAGGGTGGGGGATCTCAGAGGGCAGACAGCGGCCATGGTCAGAGGGCCGTTCACATGCTTGCACCGGGTTCAGCGACACGTCCGGTGGCGCGATACAGAGTCCCGGGATGAAGGGCCGCGGTCAATGGTCCGAACCGATAACGTCGGATGCGTTTCCGGCCAATCCGGGGTTCCGCGGACTGACTCACCGGTCAGTCGGCACGGATTCCGCGGTCAGGAATGCAGGTCGGCCCGTGATCGTTGACGATGGGAGTACCACCTGTCGACAACCGAAGGATCAAGAAGCTCGTGAGCAGCAAGGTCCCCCCGATCATCCTCAACAACGGCGTCGAGATGCCCCAGCTGGGCTACGGCGTCTGGCAGGTGCCGGACGACGAGGCCGAGCGGGCCGTCGCCACGGCACTCGAGGCCGGGTACCGCAGCATCGACACAGCCGCGATCTACGGCAACGAAGAGGGCACCGGCAAGGCCATCGCCGCGTCCGGCCTGCCCCGCGAGGACATCTTCGTCACCACCAAGCTCTGGAACAGCGACCAGGGGTACGACTCCACGCTGCGCGCGTTCGACGTGTCGCTGGAGAAGCTGGGTCTCGACTATCTGGACCTGTACCTGATCCACTGGCCGCTGCCGTCCCGGGACAAGTACCTCGACACCTACAAGGCGTTCGAGAAGCTCTACGCCGAAGGCCGGGTCAAGGCGATCGGCGTCTCCAACTTCCTCCCCGAGCACCTGCAGCGGCTGATCGCGGAGACCTCGGTCATCCCGGCGGTCAACCAGATCGAACTGCACCCGCACCTGCAGCAGCGCGCGGCGCGCTCGTTCCACTCGGAGCAGGGCGTCAGGACCGAGGCCTGGTCGCCGCTCGGCCAGGGCAAGGGCCTGCTGGAGGTGCCGGCCGTCGTCGCCATCGGCCAGAAGCACAACCGCACACCGGCCCAGGTCGTGCTGCGCTGGCACATCCAGCTGGGCAACGTCGTGATCCCGAAGTCCGTGACGCCGTCGCGGATCAAGGAGAACATCGAGGTGTTCGACTTCAGCCTGGACGACGAGGACCTCGCGGCGATCAGCGCCCTGAACGAGGACCGCCGCCTCGGCCCGGACCCGGCCACCTTCGACATGGGCTGACACCCGCCCGCCGAACGGCCGTTCGCCCTGCTGCTCAGCGGGGCGGACGGCCGTTCGCGTGAACTCCCCGGCAGGAGCGAGCCGTTCGGACACCGGCGCGGAAGCGGTCGGCCCACCGGACGGGTCAGCCCACGTGCACGACCGTGTGCACGTCCGTGTGCACGACCTCGAACTCCTCCAGGCCGACGACGTCCACATGCGCCTTGGCGACACCTTCGTGCCGGGCCGCCGCCTGGTCGGCCCGCGAGGCCACCATCGATTCGCGGTCGACGAAGAGGGCGCCGACCTGGCCCGTGCCGCGCTCCCGGTCGACGAGCAGGCCGGCCGCGGCCAGGCCCGACAGCGCCTCCAGGCGCGGAGCCACGGTCGACAGGAACGTGTCGGTGACCAGGTCGATGTCCGCGGGGTCGAACTCCACCCGCGTGATGCGCAGGCCGCCGCCCATGCGTGGTGGCTGGAGGGGGTGGTACACCACCGCCTCGAAGTTCTCCACCGTCAGCGTGCCGGCGAACGGCCCGAGCATGGCCTGCCTGCGCGACCGCATGACCTCGTCGCTGTTGTGCCGCGCCTCGGCCGTGCCCCACCAGCTCACGCCCAGCAGCTTGCCGAGGTCCCGGTCCACGAAGACCCCTGCTCCGCAGTAGCCCGGACGTTCCTGGAGCAGCTCGCGCCCTTCCGTGTTCAGCGCCTTGATGGCCGTGTCGATCCTCGCGGGGTCGCCGGTCACATAGATGGTGCGTACGAACATGACGATTCGCCTCCCAGTTCGACATGACCAGTGTTGCCCGGGGGGCAATTCACTGCATCCGGTGGCGAAGTCGCCGCAAACGGCCCAGCCTGCGCGACTTCCCCGCAGGGGCTTGACGAGGACATGCGGGAGGGGCCACCTTGTACGGCACCCGGTAAGGAAACTTTCCTAACAGAAGGGTCCCCCACAGTGCGTCTTCGAACACTGACCCTCGCCGCGGCCTCCGGGGCCGCCCTCCTCGCCGCCGGAGTGCTGCCCGCCAACGCCTCGGGCAACCCGGCACCCGCCTCCGCCCAGGAGGGCTCGGTGAGCGCGGCCGACCTGCTGGCCAAGGTGACGTCCTGTTCGCAGATCTCGAACGGCAAGTACAAGACCGACGACGAGACCTCGGCGACGGTCCCCGTGTGCGGCAAGAACGGCGCGGTGTTCTGGAAGGCCGACATGGACATCGACTGCGACGGCCAGCGCACCACCAACTGCAACGAGAACCGCGACCCCTGGTACCAGGACGACACCGCCTTCCACCAGTCCGACGGCAAGCCGCTGAAGGCGGAGTCCCTGCCGTACGTCGTGGTGCCCAGCTCCAGCAGCATCTGGAACTACTCCGGCGCGGGCATCAAGGGCGGCGGTGTCGTCGCCGTCATCTACAACAACAAGGTCGAGTACGCCGTCGTCGGCGACACCGGCCCCACGAAGATCATCGGCGAGGCCTCGTACGCCACCGCCAAGGCGCTCGGCATCGACCCCGACCCGGCCACCGGCGGGGCCGACTCCGGCGTGACCTACATCCTGTTCAAGAACTCCAAGGTCTCCCCCATCGAGAGCCACAGCGCGGCCGTCTCCCTCGGGGACCAGCTGGCCAAGCAGTTCCTCGCGAACAACTGATGCCGCCAGTACGTCAGTTGGGCTGTCCCAGCGGACGTACGACCACGGTGTTGACGTCGAC
The DNA here is from genome assembly GCF_056434245.1 of Streptomyces sp. NPDC044064. Lineage (NCBI taxonomy): Bacteria > Bacillati > Actinomycetota > Actinomycetes > Kitasatosporales > Streptomycetaceae > Streptomyces > Streptomyces sp. NPDC044064. Next base: position 87,485 of record NZ_JBWKFN010000016.1, on the reverse strand, counting down.
CCCGGCCGGCTGCCGGATCGCCCAGACCACCGAGTCGGCGATCTGGTCCGCGGTCAGGAGATGCCCCGGGGGCAGGCTGCCGAGCCCGTCCCAGAACGGGGTCTCCACCCGGCCGGGGGCGACCAGCGTGACGCCCACACCGAACTCCGTGACCTGGCGCCGGGTGTTCTCGGCGAGCCCGGTGACGGCCCACTTGGTGGCGCCGTAGAGGTTGCCCGGCGTGTTCACGAACCCGGCGACACTGCCGATGAGGACGATCCGGCCGCCCGTCTCCTTCAGCGCGTCGACGGAGGCACGGACGAGCAGGGCGGGGCCGAGGACGTTGGTGAGGACCATCTCGGTCCATCCCGACGGGTCGCCGTCGGCGACGGAGTCATGGGTGGCGGAGCCGGCGTTGGCGACGACGGCGTCCAGCCGGCCGTACGCCTTGAGCGTGCGGTCGACCGCGTCCCGCACGTCGTCGAAGGCCGACGCGCTGCCGGGGACCGTCAGCAGTTCGTCGGGGCTGCCCAGGCTGTCGGCGAAGTCCCGCAGCCGCTGCTCCCCGCGGCCGGTGACCGTCACCCGGTACCCGGCGTCGAGCAGCTGCCGGGCGACGGCGGCGCCGATACCGCTGCCGCCACCGGTGATGAGCGCGACCGGAGCGTCGTTCATGGTTTCCCCCTGTGTCTCGGTGAAGGCCCGCAGTCCATCACTTCGAGCGTTCTCCAAGTCAAGTCCCGTCACAGGTAAGGCAGTACGGCACCGAGGGGAGGTGGCGGCGGGCGCTCAGACCGGCCGTACCGCCGTGTGGACCGTGTACGCGCCCAGGACGAACACGTCCGGCCTGCGGTGCACGCTCGCCGGATCGGCCGGGTCGAGCAGGCGGTCCAGGGTGGCCAGATCCTCTGCGTCCAGGCTCCCGTCGGCCGCTTCGCGCAGCCGGGTCAGGGAGGCGGCGACATAGTCGCGGGCCCGGTCGGTCGCCGGGGCCGGGAGGTCGAGCAGGAAGCTGCGGGTGCGGGTGTGCTTCAGACCGACGGAGGTCAGCAGGGCCGACCAGTCCTCGGTCACGGCCACCGAGCCGGGCAGGTCGGCCCGCATCCGCGCGAACCACTCCGCCTGCACCACGTCCAGCCGCTCCTGGAGTCCGGGGCGCCCGATGCCGAAGTCACGGGGCAGGAAGCGGGAGGGGAGGCCGCCTTCGAGGAGGGCCAGGGTGCCGCCGGGGGCCACCCGGGCAGCGAACGCGGCGAGCGCGGCCCGCTGGTCGCCGAGGTGGTGCAGGCTGCGGCTGGCCCACAGCAGATCGGCCGGGTACTCCAACTCGTCGAGCACACCCGGGAGTTCCCCGGCGAGGATGTCGAACCGGTCCGCCACGCCCTGTCGTACGGCGCGGTCACGGGCCTGCTCCAGCAGCGGCCCGGTGCTGTCGACGGCCACGATCCGGGCTCCGGGAAAGGCCTCGGCGAACAGGCAGGCGACGACACCCGGGCCGCTGCCCGCGTCGACGATCAGCCCCGGCTCGGTCACCTCCTTCGCCAGCCAGGCCATGGCCCGCTCGTAGACGGGGGTGAACAGCTCCGCCTGCGTCTCGAGGTGCGGAGCCATCTCGGCCCAGTCGATGTCGGTGTCGTGTGCGTGCCCGTGCCCGTGCCGGTGGTCGCGGTCGTGCTCGTGGTGGTCGTGCGCCATGGTGCCCAGCCTCTCGTCGGTGTGCGGTCAGCGTGCGGCGGCACACCGGCCGAGGGCCAGCGGTGTTGCCGCTCCGGCAAAAACCGGATGCGTCCCGGCAAAGGGTCCGGTGACGCCGGGCCGCTGGACGACGGGCCGTCCCGGTGGCGGGGACGATCCGCCGGGGCCCGTCCCGCAGGACCAGCCCCGGCGGTCGCTCACCCGGTCAGGACAGCGGCGGGTAGGCGTTCTGCATCAGCTGCTGGAACTGTGCGCGCAGCCCCATGCCCCCGTCGACTCCGCTGATCGCGGCGATGCGGTCCAGCCAGACGCCGGTGGGCTGGTTGGAGACGCGGCTGCCGCCCGGTTCGGCTGCGGCCTTCGCCGCCCCCGCTGCCGCCGTCGTCGACGTTGCAGGTGACGCCGTCGAGGGTGAACGTGGTGGGTACGGCGTTGGTGCCGCTGCAGGAGCCGTTGAAGCCGAAGCTGACCGAACCGCCGGTGGCCAGCGTGCCGTTATAGGTCTCGTTGTTCGCGGTGACGGCCGTGCCGCTCTGGGTGATCCTGGCGTTCCAGCCGCTGGTCACCTGCTGGTTTCCGGCGTACGACCACTTCAGCCTCCTCGCCCCGGCGGCCGGAGTGGCCCGCCGCAGGTCGCGGTGATCATCGTAGGGGCTCTGCCGCAGTAAATCCGGCATTACTGCGGCCGTTGCGAACGCGTCTCCGCGATCGAGCATCCGCCCGAATGCGGTTCTGCTGTGCGGACTTTGCTTACCTGGGTCATGCCCCCAGGTCCTCCGTCACGGGCAAGCACTCGGCGAGCAGGTCGACGACGTCGCGCCAGGCGCGCTGCGCGTGCCGTGGGTGGTAGCCGACGCCGGGGGGTGCGGGGTGGTCGACCGGCGGGTGGTGGAAGGCGTGCAAGGCGCCGCCGTAGACCGCGAGGCGCCAGTCGACGCCCGCGGCCTGCATCTCAGCGGTGAACGCGTTCCGTTGCGCGGGCGGCATGATCGGGTCTTCCGACCCGACCCCGGCCCACACCGGGCAGCGGATGCGCGCCGCCTCGCCCGGTCGGCCCGTGGTCAGTGCGTTGACTGTCCCGATCGCGCGCAGGCTGACGCCATCACGCCCGAGTTCCAGCCCGATGGCGCCCCCGGTGCCGTAGCCGACGGCGGCGATCCGGTCGGGGTCGGTCCGCGGTTCGGTGCGCAACACGTCGAGCGCCGCATGGCCGATGCCCCGCATCCGGTCGGGATCAGCGAGCAGTGGCGTGCAACGGGCCAGCATCTCCTCGGGGTCACCCAGATAACGCCCGCCGTGAAGGTCGAAGGCCAGCGCTACATATCCCAGTTCGGCGAGAGCATCGGCCCGGCGGCGCTCGACGTCGCTGAGCCCCATGCCCTCTGGTCCGAGCAGCACCGCAGGCCGGCGGTCGACACCGGCCGGGAGCGCGAGGTGCCCGATCATCGTCAAACCGTCGGCCGGGTACTCGACCGTACGCGTCGCAATCGTCGTCATGAGACTGGACTGTAGTGATCGTCGAGCCCCGGTCCGGCCGCTGTTCTGCCGCTGGCAGAACAGCGCGGGTGTCCCTCTGGAATACGGCGAGGGCTCACAAGAACCGTCACAATCCCCGTTCCCACGACAGCACTGTCGGATCACCTGCCCAGGCCACGGTGTTGGAGGCTGACCCTCGCGGCAGGATTCTGGCGTATGCCGGGCCCGCTCCCGTGAAGGGCGTCACCAGCTGGTTCACCTCACCGTTCAGGCGGCCTGGCCGAGACCGGCGGCGATCGGATCGATCTCCCATCCCTCCTCCAGCAGCTGCCGCACGATCTCCGCGATGTCCAGGGCGTTCGTCGCCGCGGTCACCCGCCGGCGCAGCGGCGCGTCCGAGAGGTGGCGCAGCAACTGGACAGTGCGGATCACGCGGCCGACCTCACGGAAGGCGGCATAAGACTCCGCAATGACCTGGGTCGTCGTTCAGCACCGTGTGCGTTTCAGGTGACGGATGCTCAGCGATGGCTGGGCCCGCCGGTCAGTCGATGCCTTCGATGATGCGGAAGTCGCGCTCGTAGCCGTCGGGGAGGGCCACCAGCGCCTTCTGGTATGCCTCGCTCTCGTATGCCGCGACCGCCTGTTCAAAGCTGTCGAACTCGATCAGAACGGCGCGTTGCGTGATTCCGGCCTCGTGGGCGACGACTCGACTGCCACGGGACAGGAGGCGCCCGCCCGCAGCCCGGACAGCCGGACCCGCCAGCTCGTCGTAGGCAGTCAGCCCCTCAGGGTCGGAAATGGCGGGGTAGACACTGACCCAGTAGCCCTTGGCCATGGAAACCTCCTGTGTTCGGCCGGACACGTCTGACTTCGAATTGACATTCAGATCGATCGATCCCGGCATGCGCAGGTTAGGACTTGATGTGCGGTCGAGGGAAAGACCGGTACGAGATAGACTCAGAACGGATCGTTATCAATCGGCAGGGAGGGCACGTGGCGCCGGATACGGTGAGCCTGCGGTACTTCCTGGTGCTGGCGCAGGAGTTGAACTTCACCCGCGCGGCCGCACGGATCGGTATCGCACAGCCCGCACTCAGCGCCCGGATGCGCCGATTGGAGGCGGAACTCGGTACAGCCCTGCTGGTCCGCAACACGCGTAACGTCGTATTGACCACGGCCGGTGCGGCTTTGGCGGAGTCCGCGCCGCCCGCGCTGGCGGCGCTGGACCGGGCGTGGGACACCGCCCGGAGCGCGGCGGCCGGTGAACTGGGCACGCTGCGCATCGGATACAGCCTCAGCGCCGGGGCCGAGACGGCACCGGCCCTGGTGGACAGGCTGATTCGCGGCAACAGCGGACTCGAGGTCGGCGCGGTCCCGATGGCGACACCGGAGATCTCCCCCGCGGTCGCAGACGGCCGCATCGATGCCGGGATCACCCGCGGTGAACAACCGGGCCGTGGCGTGCGCCGGTTCCTGCTGCGGCGTGAGCGCGCCGGGGTCCAGCTGGCGCAGCACCATCCGCTGGCCGAACGCCCGGAGATCGAGATCGCCGACGCGGCCGCGTATCCGCTGCGACTCCCGGACCGTGCGGCCAACCCCGTGATCCACGATCAGCTGTCCGCACTGTTCCGAGACACCCGACCACCCCCCCGATTCCACACGCTCGCAGTCTCTTTCGACATGTCTCAGCGCGACCTGCGCGACGGGGTCACCCTCGCCCCGGCCGGAGAAGCCGCGGCCACGGCACAACCGGCCGGTCTCACCTGGCGGCCGCTGCGGGGCGCGCCCAGCCTGACGTTCCACCTGGTCCTCCCACGCGAGCAGTCACCACTGCACCGCCGCATCCGTGCCGTCGCCAAAACCCTGGCGCACGAGCTGCACTGGCTGCCGGACTGACGCGCAAGAGGTCGAGCGAGACGGACGTCTGCGGTGGCGAGGCGGCAGGATGCCGAACGGCTAGCGGCGCCGGGACCGCTCCGTTCGAACGGGCAGGCGCTCCCGGCGGCGACGCGTCAGGTGGGGCGGTCGTAGGGGAACTGCGCCCGCGGACGCCCGTTCGTGCCCGCGGTGTGCGCGCGGGTGCCTGCGCCGACCGCGGCCAGGCCCTGGAGGACGTCGTCGTGGGAGACCGGCAGGAGTTCCTCGAAACGGCCTCGGCGCAGCGCGGCCAGCCGTGCCTCCCGGGCGACCATCGCGATGCCGGCTCCCGACATGCCGTCCGACCGTCGCGCGTACTCCGGGATGCGGTCCGCCACCGCGCCCTGCGGCAGGTAGAGCGCGAACAGGGCCGCCCGCCCCGCCTCATCGGGCAGCGGTACCTCGATGTGCAGGCCGAGCCGGCCGGGCCGCAGCAACGCGGGGTCGATGCGCTCGTGGTTGTTGGTGGCGCCGACGACCGTGACATGACCCAGGTCCTCCAGCCCGTCCAGTTCCGCGAGAAGCTGGTTGACCACCCGGTTGGCCGCACCGCCGTCCCCGCCGCCGCTGTTGCGCCGGGGCGCCAGGGCGTCGACCTCGTCGAAGAAGAGGATGCTCGGGGCGAGGTTCCGGGCCCGTTGGAACAGGTCGCGCACCGCGCGCTCCGACTCGCCGAACCACTTGTCGAGCAGCTCCGGCCCGCGTACGGACAGGAAGCGGCTGCCGCACTCGTGGGCGAGCGCGCGGGCGAGCAGTGTCTTGCCGGTGCCGGGCGGGCCGTGGAACAGCACGCCCCGCTCCACGCGCACCCCGGCTTCCGCGAACAGCGCCGGGTTGCGCAGCGGGAGGATCAGGCGTTCGCGCAACTGGGTGACCGTGTCGTCGAGACCGACCACGTCGGCGAACCCGGTCGTCGGCAGTTCCGGGACGACGCCACCGATCACGGACGGGGTGACCAGGGTCAGGGCGGCCGTCCAGTCCGCCTCCTGGATGCGCAGGGCGCAGACCGGTTCGAGCGCCCCGCCGGGCGAGGCGGTCCCCTCCGTCTCGTACGCGGCCTCCGGGTCCTCGGACTCGGAGCCGTGCGCCGCGTCCTCGTGCTCCAGCATGTCCAGCGGGAAGGCCCGGCGCAGCGCGACGCGGCCCGCCTCGTGGCACAGGGCCGCCAGGTCGGCACCCACGAACCCCGACGTACGAGCCGCCAGGTCCCGCAGCAGGGCGGTCCGTGCCGTCTCGTCGTCGGCGGCGAGGGAGAGGTCCCGGGTGTGGATCGCCAGGATCGCGCGGCGGTCCTCCTCGGAGGGAAGGGGCATCCGAATGCCCTGGCCGAGCCGGCCCAGGCGGCGGATCGCGGCGTCCACGTCGTCCGGGCGGCCGGTCGTGGCGATGATCACCGGCCGGTCCGGCCGGTCCAGCAGTTCGTGCAGCAGCCCCAGCAGGGAGCCGCCCACGACGGGGGTGTCACGGGCCGGCGCCAGGTAGTCGACGTCCTCCAGGACGACCAGGCGGGTCCGTTCGCCGTCGGCGACCGGACGGAACGCGTCGCGCAGCTCGGCTTCCGCCTCCTCCCGCTGCTGGGTGACGAGCGCCGATCCGCGCAGCATGACCGTCTCCACGCCGTCCTGGGCGCACCGCATGCTCACCGCGCGCGCCAGTGTCGTCTTGCCCGTGCCCGGCGGACCGTGCAACAGGATGCCCGCCGGGGCGTACACGCCGAGGCGGCGCAGTTCCTCGGCCCGTCTGAGCGGCACCTCGATCTCCCGGCGCAGCAGCGCCACCACGTCGTCGATGCCGCCGAGGTCCTCGTAACCGGGCCAGACGGCGCGCAGCGCGGGGGAACGCTGGACGGTGACCCGCAGCAGGGGATCGACGGCGGCGACGGGGACCTCCGTGCCCTCGGCGACGACACGGTCCACGACGTACTCCCCGTACCCGTCGGCGCCGTCTCCGGCCGCGCCCAGCGGGCGGTGGCAGAAACGCAGGCCCGGATAGAGCGGATAGCGTCCGGCGGCGAGAAAGTCACGCAGTTCGGGACCGGAGGCCGTGCTGCCGCGCAGCAGGTTCAGCCGCACCTCGTCGGCGGTGGGGACAGGCCCGTGTTCCGGATCGACCCGGACCTCGGTCCCGGCGGCGCAGCCGAGCGCCCCGCGTTGCCAGCGGTCGAGGGCGATCTCGGGCTCCGGGCCGAAGCGGTCGGCGAGGTCCCATACGACACGGCAGTAGATGGCGGCGTCGGGCGTGGCCACCCGCAGCAGGTCGCCGGCCGCCGAGCCCGGCGCGTTGGTGAAGCAGTGGCCGTGGATGACCTCGTCGTCCGTGAGTGCCCGGACCGTGACGCCACCGTTCACCGTTCCTCCCCCGTTCGTCGTGCGGCGGACGTCCGCCCGGAGACATGGACGGAGACGATCCCGCCGGAGCCCACGACGTCCCACAGGCCGCCCAGCCCCGGGTCCGCCGCGCCGCTCAACGCATCGGCGAGCCGGGCCCCTTCGTCGAGCATGAGCCCCGCGGGCTCGTCACGGATCCGCAGGGCACGGCGTGCGCACTTTCGTCCCCAGGCCTGGATGCTGTGCCCGCGGGTGAACGGATCGGCGACGACGGCGACGGCGGACGCGTCCAGGTCGGTCCAGGTCGTGAGCGTGTGCTGGTCCTGCTCGGAGAGGAACACGCCCATGTGCGGGTGGCTGTGGACCCAGCCGAGCACCGTCGCCACGCAGTCGCCCAGCGGGGTGCTCCGCACGGTCTTCAGGGTGTCGTGCACCCCTTCGATCACGCCGGTGTCGAACGAACAGCGCGTCGGGGTGGAGACCTGCTGCGGCGGGAAGACCGCGGCGGTGATCTCGACCAGGCCCTCCGACCGCCTGCCGACCAGCACGCCGCCGCGCTCGGTGGGGAACCGGGCGAAGTACGCGAGCAGGGTGTTGCCCCATGCCCGGTCCAGGGCTATGTCGTCTCCGGGGTTTCCGCGGATCAGTGACCTCGGCATCATCCGTCCCTGCGCCGGTGGCGGTGAGTGTGGCTCGGTCACGCCGCGCACGGCTCCGCTCCTACGAGTACCAGGGGCAGCGGGCCGCCCGACCGGCGGTAACGGTCCAGGACGGCGTCGCGCACGGCCTCCGCCGTCTCGGTGGGGAGCACACCGTCGACCAGCCCGATGCGCAGCGCCTTGCCGCGTTCGTCGAACACACCGATCTGGTCGTCGAGTCCGTCCTTGGTGACGTCGACCACCACGGGGCGGAACTCGGGGTCGAGCGCCCGCCAGCTCGCCGAGGTGGCGTGGTCGGTGGCCGACAGGAACACCGACAGACCGGGATGGGTGTGCAGCCAGGTGATGTTCACGACGTCGTGGTGGTCGGGGCCGAGGGAGTCCAGTGCGTCCCGTACCCGTTCGACCTCCAGGACGGAGAACTCGCACCGGACCGAGCTCGCCCAGGTCTGCTGCGGCAGGACGACGCCGACGATCGTCCACAGTCCTTCGTCCGTCCGCGCGGTGAGGGCGACACCGCCCTGTTCCCTGCGGTGGTCGGCGGGTTCGCTGAGTGCGTCCGCGAGGTTGCGCCAGAGTTCGGCGTCGATGCCGACCTCCGGGGCCCGCGGTTTCTTCGGGGCCGGTCCGGTGTCCTCGTCCCCGCCCTGTTCCTCGGCCGTGTCCACCGGGTCCGCCGGGGCCGGCGTGACCGCTGTGTCCACCGGGTCCACCGGGTCCACCGGGTCCACCGGGTCCGGCATGCCCGCTGTGTCCAGCGGGTCCGACGTGTTCAGCGGCCCCGTGGATCCGGCGCCGGGTGTCGGGGCCGCGTCCGGGTCCACGTCCCCTGCCGGATCGTCGGGGCCCGTCCCGGTGGCGGTACCGGCCGCCGCCGGGTCCTGGCCGGCCGGCGCGGCGCTGACGTCCGCCTCCTTCCCCGGGCTGCCCGACGGGTTCTCCCCCGGCGGGTCCGCTGCCGCTTCCGCGGCAGGTGACGGCTCGCCACGGGATGTGCCGTCCGGGACAGCCGTCGAGTCGCCGGTGGAGTCGCCGTCGGCCTCTACCGGGCGGCCGGACTCCGCGTCCTGCACCGCGCTGTCGGACTCCGCGTCCCGGCCGTGCCGGACCGCATGGAGCAGGACACCGGCCTGGGCGAGTGCGACCACCGGGATGACGGCCCAGACACCCGCGGAGTCCCCGCTCCGCAGCAGGGCCACCGACACGGCGGTCAGTGCCGCGCAGGGCAGCACCGCCGCGAACAGGGCCGCACTCATGTCGGGGCCGGCGGGGCGGACGGACGGACGGCTGGTGAGCCACTCGGAGGAGCCGAGCCAGGCGGCGGCCGTCGCGGCGAGCCCGACCACCGCCGCCCGGCGGCCGCTCGGCACCGCCCAGCCGACGGACAGGAGGTAGAGGACGAGGAAGAAGGCGGGGCCGACCAGGGCGAGGGGCAGGGCTAGGCGCAGACTCGGCGCCCGGTGTTCAACGTGCCGGACTGTCATGATTCTCCGTGTTCAGAAGCTGCTTGACGTATTCGAGGGCGGCGCCAAGCGTGCGGCTCGACAGCTGGGCGTCGGACCAGGCGTCCGTGTACGTGAACCAGCACACGTGGGGCAGCCGCAGGCCGAGCCACGGGCACCACGCGGCATCGCCCTTCGGTGGCCAGATGTTCACGTGCCGGATCTGCGCATTCGCCGGGGCGGTGATCCAGACCGTGGGCAGCCGCTGGTGCAACATGCCCACGTCCATGACGAGTTGGTAGTCCTGCCGGATCCGGGAACCGCCGCCGACGACGCCTCTCACCCGGGCGCTGACGGCGCGCACATCGGGCAGCCCGACCGCCGGGTACGGCGAGAGCAGCGTCCGCCATCGCGCCATCAGCAGCGCGCTCTGCCGGGTCTCGCGGGCCAGGACGCCGATGCCGGGGAAGTCGGTTCGCAGAGCCGACACTTCCGCTTCGGTGACGGGCATCAGCGCGCCCGGCTCTGCATGTTGGTGTCGGCGAGAACCTGGCGGGCGGCCTCCAGGAAGTTCGACAGGGAGCGGTTCTCCTGGGGGATGTGCTGCCAGGCCGAACCCGTGGTCCCCCAGCACAGGGTCGGCCGCCGGTCCCCGGTGAAGGGACAGGCCTCCCTGGGCCGGAAGATGTTGACGTGCTGGATCTCGGCGTCCGAGGGGGAGAAGATCCAGACGACCGGCAACTCGTCGCGCAACCGGCCCACATCGACCAGCAGCCGGTAGTCCTGGGGCCGTGCGCGCAGGGACATGTTCGCGGAACCGAGAATTCCGCGCAGCGTCACCGCGACACTGGTGACCCAGTTGTCCCGGTCCGTCACCAGGGGTTCGAGGTCGAAGAACTGGGCCTTCGCCTGGAGGAACTCATGCGGTGCAACAGCCACGGCCTCACTCCTTGTCACTCGTGCCGAGCAGCGGGTCGCCCAGGTGGGCCGGACACTCCGCCGGGTCCCGTTCGCCGGCCAAGTGGCCGCTGAAGGAGACCTCTGTGCCGTCCCAGACGTGGAAGCGCCGGACCCGGTCCGCCGCCCCGGCCAGCGTCGCGATGAGCGCCGCCGCCTGGGCGGCGCCGACGACCGCCGCGCTGGTGACGAGGGCCTGGACGGGTATGCCGTCGACCACGTCCGTGCAGGACCGGCGGACGGGATCGTCGGCTATGGAGGTGCCGAGCCAGCACACGAGGCACATGCTCGACGTGCCCGGGTCGCACACGTGTACGCGGCCGATCACGCCGTCCACCGCTCCGTTGACGAGGGGCACCTTGTGCCGCTCGGCCAGCACGTTCAGCGTCCACCGCGTCTGCTGGTTGTCCGGGCAGGACAGCACCGCCGTCGCCGCGGCCAGCTCCTCCTCCACCCGGGCACGTGACCGGGCGACCTCGGCCAGCCGTGCGCGGAGCTCCGGCGGGCCGCCGAGCGCGGCCGTGTCGACGGCGGCCGGCGCTCCGAGGAGTTCGGGACCGATCACCGTCGCCAGGGCCTCGACCTCCAGTTCCGGGTCGATCTCCCGCAGTCGCGCGGCGGTGCGCTCGGCCTTGGGGGCTCCGATGTCGCTGTCCCTGAAGAGGATCTGCCGGTTGAGGTTGTGCAGCTCGACCCTGTCGTCCATGTCGACGACGGTCAGGTGTGCCACGGCGCCGCTCGCGGCCAGCACCCCGGCCGCCCAGCCGCCGAGCGCTCCGGCGCCGCACACCAGGACCCGGGCGTCACGGCGCGGCAACTGCTGCCAGGACTCGGGCAGTCCACCCCCGTCCTCCGGGACCACGCCCTCCAGCGGAGACCAGAAGCAGACCGGTGCACGCCGGGGCGGCCGCCGAGCGGGTACGACGACCAGGGGTGTGCGGGTCCGGCCCGGTTCCCGCACCATGACGGACGCCAGCACGTGGTCCTCGTCGACCACCGCCGTCACCCTGGGCCGCACGGGCAGCCCGTCCAGCTGAACCGAGAAGTCGCCGAGCCGCTCCGCCTCCGCCACCTGCTCCAGCACACCGTGCAGATCGGGCTGCGGATTGCCGTTGCGCATGAGGTGTTCCGCCGCCGCGCCGGCGCCCGGGGCATGCAGCATGAGCCGCTCCTCCGCCCACTGGGACACGACGGCGGGGCCGGCCACCAGTGCGCCGAGCTCGACCAGTGCCGCCTGCGCCAGCAGTCCCCCGCACACGGCGCCCAGCGCAGCGGTCAGCAGGCCGGACTCGTCCTTCGCGTCCGGCATGGCATCGGGTCCCACCCTGACGGCCGCGGGCAGCACCTGCCCCCACACGTCCACCGCGCCCCAGGCCGCGACCGTCTCCGTCTCGGCTGCCCGTGGCACGGCCAGAGCCAGCTCGCGGCCGTCCGGGGGCCGGTTGTCGCCGAGCACGCGCACCGACCGGTTCGTCTCCTGGGCGCGCAGGGCGAGGGCCTGATCGAGCGGCTGGTCCAGATCGTCGCGGCAGAGCAGGAACTGGTCGGCGATGTCCCGCTCCGTCACGGGCCGGTCCATCCCGACGAGTCGGATGTGTCCGTGCCGGCTCCCGGCGCCCATCATGGCCAGACACTGCAGCAGATGGGTCAGGGCCGGTCCGGTGCCGAGCACGGCGATCCGCGCGTCGGCGACCAGCTCCTGCACCAGGAGTCCGCTCTGCCGGGCGTAGCGCTCAACGGGCATGGCGGACCTCTGCCGTGCCACCGCCGACGACACCGTCGCCGGGCAGTCCCACGGACAGCACGGTGTTGGCGTATTCCTCCACCGGCCGGTCGTCGACCACCTGCCCGTTCTTGTCCCGCACGCTGAAGCGGCTGCCCGCCGCGATGAACCCGCTGTCGTCGACCGCCTGACGCACGGTCTGGCCCGGCTGGATGGTGACGTCCTGGCGTGCGTTGGAGATCGCGTTGCGCAGGGTAACCGTCGTCGTGCTCATGGTGATCTCTTTCTCTTCGTGGAGATCGGCGTCGAGGCGCGAAGACATGGAGAGAACACGTGTTGATGGGCCATCGGATGCCGTGCCCACGGCTCTCGTCGCGCACGCGGACGCGAACGCGACGGAATAGGTGTTCCCCCGTCGAAGAATCCCCCCGGATTCGGCCAGACCCCCCTGTCACCCCTCGGGTCGTCAAGTATGAACCGGGGTCAGGGTTTCGTGAAGACAATGCGAAAAAAACAGCAGCATATTCCGCCCCCGGCCTCCCCGGATCGACTATTCATTCGACGATGTGACGCGAGTGACGCGGGATTGGGACAGGTGTTCCAAAAGGGGGAGCTGAATTCTTCGATCCGCGAAAGCACATCTCCCACAACAGTTTCATCCGGTTCGTCGTTCACCGGGTACGACAACCGTCCGTACGCCGACCACCCCCGAGGAGCCCGCGTTGGAGCTCGCCGTCAACGTGCTGAATGCCCAGTCGATGATCACCGCCTTCGGGCTGGCCGGCATCCTGGCGATCGTGTTCGCCGAGACCGGACTGCTCGTCGGCTTTTTCCTGCCCGGCGATTCACTGCTGTTCCTGGCCGGGGTGGGCGCCTCCGGAGCGGCGGACCAGGTCTTCGACCGACCCGGCTTCCACCTGTCCCTGCCGGGGCTGCTGGTCGGTGCGCCCCTGTGCGCGATCGCCGGGGCCCAGCTCGGGCACCTGCTGGGCGCACGGCTCGGGCCGAAGCTGTTCACCCGGCCGGACTCACGGCTGTTCAGGCAGGAGTACGTCGACAAGGCGGAGGCCTATTTCACCCGCTACGGCGCGGGCAAGGCGGTCGTACTGGCACGGTTCATGCCCATCGTGCGTACGTTCCTCAATCCCGTCGCCGGGGTCCTGGGTATGCGGGCGGGCGCATTCCTGCTGTGGAACGTGGTCGGCGGCGTCGTGTGGACGACCGGGGTGATCCTGCTCGGCTACCGGCTCGGTGACTCCCTCAAGGGCAGCATCGACTCGTACCTGCTGCCCGCGATCGGGCTGATCATCGCGCTGTCGCTGCTGCCCGTGCTGGTCGAGGTGGTCCGCTCCCGCCGAGCGGCCGGCCGGTGACGTCGGCTCTCGCAGGGTCGCCACGCCGCTCCGCGGAGAGGCCGTCCCGCTCGCCCCGGGCTACGCTGCCGGCGGGGGCTGTCGTGGACCACGGAGTCAGCCATGCCGAAGCCCGAGCTGTCGAGGAACCGGTCGTCTCTCAGGCACAAGCTCCGCTATGCCGTACGGCACCCCGGGCGTATGCCTCCCTATCTGCGCCGCGCCGCGCGGGACACCTGGCTGGGCTTGCGCCACCGTGACCACGTCGCGTACTACCGCGCCGTCATGGCCTCCGACACCGCGCGGAGCCCCGAGCGTGCCGTCGGCAGCGCCACGGCGGCCCGCTGGCTGACGCTCGGGCAGATGCAGTTCGACTACCTGGTCGAACACGGCCTGAAGCCGCAGGACCGCATGCTGGAGATCGGCTGCGGGAACCTCCGCGCGGGGTGGCGGTTCATCGACTACCTCGATCCCGGCCACTACTACGGCATCGACATCTCGCCGGACATCCTCCTGAATGCGCAGCGCACCCTCGTCCACCGTGGCCTGCAGGGCCGCCTCGCCCACCTGGCCCTCGTCGAGAACCTGACGCTCGACTTCCTGCCCCCGGGCCGGTTCACCGTGGTGCACGCCCACAGCGTGTTCTCGCACTCGCCGCCGGAGGTGATCGACGAGTGCCTGGCCAACGTCGGGCGGGTGCTGGCCCCGGGCGGCTTCTTCGACTTCACCTACGACCGCACGGAGGGTCCCGAGCACCAGGTGCTCCACGAGGACTTCTACTACCGCACCGAGACTCTCCTCGCGCTGGCCGAGCGGCACGGCCTGACGGCTCGTTTCATGGACGACTGGGAGCGGCGTCCGCACGGCCAGTCGAAGATCCGGGTCACGCACGCGGCGGCAGAGTAGGCGTCCGGCGACGCGAATCGATCTGCACGGGGTTCGCCAGGCTTGACAAGCACAGGCTTGACAAGCAGATGCATCAGAGCTGGTGAGAGCCCAGTAAGAGGAGTCGCCGACAGCCCTCGGGCGCTGCCGTCGGCGGTGTCGGCCAGGCACACTGGCTGCGCCGACCCGCCCGGAGGAAGCCCCGCCCATGGACAGCACACGACAGCGGCTCGCGATCCTGCACCCCCGTCGCAGCCTGGGCACCGTGTTCGCCCTCTCCTTCGCCTGCGTCACCGCTGCCACCACCCTGCTCGGCGGCTTCGTCAGCTACAGCGTGGCGGCGCGGATGGTGCGGGTCGACCAGGACGACGTCTTCCGCGGCGTGGTGGGAGACCTTCACCAGCAGGTCGTCCAGCAGCCTCTGTCGCCGTCGGACTACTTCAGCGTCAGCCCCGACCGCGACAGCCCCCGCGACGACCTTTCGCGCCGCATCCGCACCGACGTGCAGGTCCTCGGTGCCGCGGGCCGCGTCGAGGAACGCGGCTACCCGGCGCTGAAGGTCCGCGCCGCCGACCGGGCCGCCGCCTCGCAGTCCAGGGCCGGCCACACCGTCTACTACAGGACCGAGATCGAGGGTGACCGCTATCGGGTCGCCACCGTCGCACTCGGCGGCGGCCGGGGCGCCGTTCAGGTGGCGCAGCAGTACAGCGACACCGAGGACCTGCTCCGGGAGCTCAAGGAGCGCACCGTCGAGCTGAGCGCCGTCGTCATCGTGGTGGCCGGCCTGGCGGGCTGGTGGCTGGCGCGCAGGATCGCCGGGCGGCTGGTGCGGCTGACCCGGGTCGCCGAGGACGTGGCGCGCACCGGCCGGCTGGACACCGAGGTCCCGGTCGCCGGGCAGGACGAGGTCGGCAGGCTCGGGCGGGCGTTCGACGGCATGCTCGGCCGGCTCGCCGCCTCGGAGGAGATCCAGCGTCGCCTCGTCCAGGACGCCGGGCACGAACTGCGCACGCCGCTGACCTCGCTGCAGGCCAACGCGGCACTTCTGGACCGCATCGACCGGCTGCCGCCGCAGGCGAAGGCGGACCTGATCGCGGACATGAAGAGCGAGACCCGCGAACTGGTCAACCTGGTCAACGAGCTGGTCGAGCTGGCCGCCGGTGACCGGGATGCGGAGCAGCTCACGGAGGTGACCCTGGGCGCCGTGGCCGAGGACGCGGCCGCACTCGCCCGGCGCCGTACCGGCCGGGAGATCGTCGTCGACGCCGACGACGCCGTCGTACGGGTCCGGCCGTCCGCGGTGCAGCGGGCACTGTCCAACCTGCTGGAGAACGCGGCCAAGTTCGACCGGGACGGCACCGAGCCGATAGAAGTCGTCATCACGGGCACGCGCGTGGAGGTGCGCGACCGCGGGCCGGGCCTGGCCGACGCCGACCTGCCCCGTGTCTTCGACCGCTTCTACCGCGCCGACAGCGCCCGCAGCCTGCCCGGCTCCGGACTGGGTCTGGCGATCGTGCACGCCGTCGCCCTCACCCACGGCGGAACGGCCTTCGCCCACAACCGCCCCGGCGGCGGCGCCGTCATCGGCTTCACCGCCGCCCCGCCCGCCCTCGGCGAACACCCTCGTACGGCACCGGCGGCCGACTCCGCCACCACGCACCGCTGACCGGCAGAACCGGCCCGGCCGCCCTCGGCGCACCCCGCGCCGGGGCGCCTGTGCGACGGACACCCGGCGGACACCGGTGGTGACGGGACGGGGGCGCGGCCGCGCCGATCGTCGTCAGCCGCGGGGCGGCCCCGGATTCCAGGACCGGTACGGCGCGGCTCCTGACGCGGACTGCCGGTGCGGCATCGCCGTGGGTGCCGGGCGGTGGGTGCGCAGCAGTGCCTCGAACCCGTCCCGCAGTTCCCGTGCCTTGTCGGGCCGGGCGGTGTAGGCGACGACGGATCCGTCGACGCACTGTGTCGTCACCACGGCGCCGGTGCTCGGATCCGCCTGCCCCGGCCACACTCCGCCGAGGGCGGTGGCGGGTACCCACCCCGGCTCGGACTCCGGGCCGCCCGCACGCCGACGGCGCAGCACCTTGCGCCGGTAGCCCGGGATCAGCAGACCGGGGAGCGTCACCACGACGAGGAGGAGGAACACGATGCTCCCCACCGCCCCGGCCGCCCACCGGACCAGCGCGAGGAACGCCCCGTAGCAGGCCGAGACGATGAACACCCAGAGGCAGCCCACCTGGACGGCGTGCGGCGCACCAGCCTTGTCCGACAGGCTGTAGAGGCCGACCGAAGCGAGCAGCACCGAGGCCGTGACCCATCCGGCCGTGTCGCCGAGGAGCGCTTCGGCGACACGGGGGGCGAGCCGGTCGCGCCTGACGACGAAACCGTGGTCATGGAATTGAACGCATACACGTCCCCCGGGTGTGGCTCTGACACCGGCGATCTCACGCATGCCGCTCGCCCTGGCCGGGACGTCCGCCGCTCAACTGCCCCCTGGCCTGCGGCTGTCCATCAGTTGCCGCCGCCTGCCCGGGAGTTGCCGCCTGCTTCCGGTACGAACGCACGCCGAACCGCGGGTCGGGGCGACGGCGGTCCTGGTCGGGCAGGGCCGCCAGCCGCTCGGCGAAACCGTCGACGCGCGGGTCGCCGGGCGGCAGCGCGGTGAACCAGCCACGCCGCAGGTCGGCGATGGTGGAGCGGGGGCTGCGGCCCTGTCCGAGGCCTGCGAAGTCGGCCTGTCCGGCGGGCTGCAGCCCGTGCTCGGCCGCGTGGGCGGTGAGGACGTCGGCGGCGTCCTGGGCGGGGCGGCGGGGGCGCGGGGCGAGGACGGTGTCGATGTCGCTGCCGACGTCGTGCGCGGCGGCCTTGTCGACGGTGGTGACGTAGACCCCGCCGGGCCGCAGCACGCGGGCGCACTCGGCGACGACGGCGCGGACGTCTGCGGGGTCGGACAGCAGGTGCAGCAGCCAGATGCTGGTGACCGCGTCGAAGGTGGCGTCGGCGAAGGGCAGCCGGCGGGTGTCGGTCAGCAGGACCGCGCCGGGCAGTCGGGCCGCGGCCGTACGGACCATGTTGGGGGCGAGGTCCGCGCCCGCCACCCGCATCCCCGGGCGGGAGGCGGCCAGGCGCCGGGTGACGATGCCGGTGCCGCAGGCGACGTCGAGGAGACGGCCGGGCCGGTCGGGGATCAGGCCGAGGACGGCGTGTGCGGCGGCTTCGGCGCGCGGCTCGCCGCCGCGGGACGCGTCGTAGGCGCCGGCTTCCTTGTCATAGTCGAGCACACCGCTCAGTGTGGCCCGTGACCTGGGGCGATGTCCTCCACCCTGTGGGCGAGTTCGAAGTCCTTCCCGGTGACGGCGCCGCCCGCGCTGTGGGTGTTCACGCTGAGGGAGACGGTGTTGTAGCCGAGGGTCAGGTCGGAGTGGTGGTCCAGCTCGTCCTGGATCCGGGCGATGTGCACGACCAGCGCCGTGGCAGCGAAGTGCGAGCCCAGCCGGTAGGTGCGGGTGAGCCGGTCGCCCTCCACCGACCAGCCGGGCAGCTGGGCCAGCCGGTCCTCGATCTCCTTCTGCGACAGCGGTTCGACGGCCATGACCGGTCTCCCTTCGGGGCGGGCTGGTACGCGTTCAGCCTGCCACGTTCAGCCGCGCACGCGCTCCGCGGCGAGGTCGTCCGCCAGCGCGGCGATGCGGGCTCGGCCCTCGATCCGCTCGACCCAGGCGTGCGGCAGGCCGACGTCGCCGTGCCGGGCGCCGAGCAGGTTGCCGCAGATCGAACCGGTGGAGTCGCTGTCACCCGAGTGGTTGACGGACAGCAGCAGGGCGTCCTTCACCCGGGGCTGCGCCAGGGCGCAGTACACGCCGAGGGCGAGGGCCTCCTCGGCGACCCAGCCCGCACCCGGTGACTCGACCTTCTCGGCGCTCGGCGCCCCGTCCGCGGCCAGGTCGAGGGCCTCGCGCAGGGCCGCCGAGGTCTCCTCGTGGCCGGGGTGGCGCGCCAGCAGCCGCAGGGTACGCAGCACAGCGCCCTCCAGGGAGTCCCCCGCGACGAGGTGGGCCACGATCGCGGCCAGGGCGCCCGCCGCGTAGTAGCCGGTGGGGTGGCCGTGGGTGATCTGGGCGCCGCGGGCGGCCATGGCGAAGGCCGCGTCGGCCGGGTTGACCAGGCCAAAGGGAGCGGAGCGCATCACCGCGCCGCAGACCTTGGAGTCCGGGTTGACCTCCCCCGGCCTGCCGCCGAGCGGGAGCTGGGGGTCGGGCGCGTACATCTGGGCGACTCCGGACAGGCAGGCGTTGCCGGGGGCGCGGCTGGGGGTGCCCCCTCTGGGGGAGTACAGCCAGGCCTCGGCGAGCAGGCCGCCGGCGGGCTGTGGTCCGGCCTCCTCGGGGCCCGCCTTCGACTGGGTCTGCAGCCACCGCTCGTACGCCTGGCGCAGCAGCAGCGCTCAGGCGCCGCCGATCCCCTTCTCCCGTTCCCGGGCGTGGGCCCGGACGAGGGCCTCGACGGTGAACAGGGTCATCTGCGTGTCGTCGCTGATCCGGCCGACCACCCCGTGCGCACCGGGGACGAGGCCGGTCACCCCGCGCTCGCCGTGGGAGACGCGGATCCGGTCGAGGGAGGCGAACTCGACGGGGAAGCCGAGGGCGTCACCGACAACTCCGCCGAGCAGACAGCCACGGACCCTGGACCGGTGGACCGCCTCGGCCTCCCAGGACGGCTTTCACGGCTGGTTCATGCGGGTGCACCTCGACTCCGGTGCCCGGCTGCGGCCGGCCGGCCGGCTCCTCGACTACGGTCGTGCGTATGACCATTGTCGCGACCGGCCCGAACGCATCCGCCGCCACCCCCGCCGACAGGACCGACAAGGCCGACAAGGGCATCGGCCCGCTGCTGCGCGCCTGGCGGGAGCGGCGCAGGATCTCGCAGCTGGAGCTGGCGCTGCGCGCCGACTCCTCCGCCCGGCACATCAGCTTCATCGAGACCGGCCGCTCCCGGCCCAGCGAGGAGATGGTGCTGCGGCTGGCCGAGCACCTGGACGTGCCGGTGCGTGAGCGCAACGCCCTGCTGCTGGCGGCCGGTTACGCCCCGCACTACCCGGAGACCCCACTGGACGACCCGGCGCTGGACGCGCTGCGCGACGGCATGGAGCGCCTCATCCAGGGGTACGAGCCGTATCCGGCGCTGGTGGTGGACGCCGGGTACACCGTGGTGGCCGCCAACCGGGGCATCACGATGCTGCTGGAGGGCGTCCCCGAGAAGCTGCTGACGCCCGCGCCGAACGCGATGCGGCTGACCCTGCACCCGGAGGGACTCGCGCCCCGCATCCGCAACCTGCGCGAGTGGCGCGGACATCTGCTGGCGCAGATGGAGCGGGAGATCGCCCTGCACCGCTCGGACCAACTGCGCGCCCTGTACGAGGAGGTGGCGGCCTACCCGGTGCCCGAGGACGCGCCCGGGGACGAACCCGCCGAGCCGGTGCCGTACTTCGCGCTGCCGATGCAGATCGAGCACGACGGCCGGATCCTGTCCTTCGTGTCGTCCATCTCCACCTTCAACACGCCCATGGACGTCACGGTCGCCGAACTCGCCATCGAGACGTTCCTGCCCGCGGACCCGGCGACCACCAAGTACCTTCACACACTGGCTGGTTGACAAACTCTCCCGGGGCCGGCTCCCCTCGACCGCGTGTGCGAAACGCCGTCGTCTGACAGACTGCCCGCGTACTTCGGCGCGTAGGGGAGGGCGTGGCGTGAGTGAGCGGCGGGCTGCGCCCACCGTGGGCCAGGTGGTGCTCGGCAAGCGGTTGCAGGAGCTGCGGGAGGCGGCCGGCCTCAGCCGTGAGGAGGCCGCCCGGGTGCTCCGGGTGGCGTCGGCGACCGTACGGCGGATGGAGATGGCCGACGTCTCGCTGAAGATCCCGTACGTGCAGGTGCTGCTGACCACCTACGGGGTGCCCGAGGAGGAGTCGGCCGCGTTCGTGCGGCTGGCCGAGGAGGCGAACCAGCCGGGCTGGTGGCAGCGCTTCCACGACGTGCTGCCCGACTGGTTCAGCCTGTACGTGAGCCTGGAGGGCGCCGCCCGGATCATCCGCTCCTACGAGCCGCACTTCGTGCCCGGCCTGCTGCAGACCGAGGAGTACGCGCGCGAGGTGATGGAGGCCGGGACGATAGGGCAGACCGGCCCGGAGACGATCGAGCGGCATGTGTCGCTGCGCATGGAGCGGCAGCGGCTGCTGGAGCGGGCCGATCCGCCCCATCTGTGGGTGATCATGGACGAGACGGTGCTGCGGCGTCCGGTGAGCGTCCGGCCCGAGGTGATGCGCGACCAGCTGGACCGGCTGCTGGAGTACACCGAACGGGACCGGGTCACCCTGCAGCTCGCCGAGTTCGCGGCCGGCCCGCACCCGGGGACGTATGCCCCGTTCACGCTGTTCCGGTTCGCCGAGCCGGAACTGCCGGACATGGTGTTCACCGAGTACCTGACCGGCGCCCTGTACCTGGACTCGCGCCGCGAGGTCTCGGCCCATCTGGAGGTGCTGGACCACATGACGGCCCGGGCCGCCTCCGCGCAGCGCACGAGGAAGCTGCTCCGGGAGTACCGCGAGAACTTCTGACGCCCCTGCGAACCCTGCGACACCCCTGTGACCAGCTGAGGAGAGCACCGCATGACCGGACCGGACGCCGCGCCGCCCCCCGCGATCGACACCAGCAGGCCGCATCCGGCGCGGGTGTACGACTGGTGGCTGGGCGGCAAGGACAACTACCCGGTGGACGAGGAGCTGGCCCGGAAGATCCTGGCCGCGGACGGCACGGCGGTGCGCGGGGCGCGCGCCAACCGCCGGTTCATGCACCGCGCCGTGCGGGCGGCGGCCGAGGCCGGGATCCGGCAGTTCCTGGACATCGGTACCGGCATCCCCACCGAGCCCAATCTGCACCAGGTGGCGCAGGGAGCGGCCCCGGAGTCCCGGGTGGTGTACGCGGACAACGACCCGATCGTGCTGCGGCACGCCGAGGCGCTGCTGCGCGGCTCCGCCGAGGGCAGCACGCAGTACATCCACGCCGACGTCCGGGACCCCGGGACGATCCTGCGGCGGGCCGGGGAGAGCCTCGACCTCGACCGGCCGGTGGCGCTGTCCCTGATCGCGCTGACCCACTACCTGGGCGACGGGGCGGATGCCGGTGACGACGTGTACGACCTGGTCGAACGCTATGTCGCACGGCTCGCGCCGGGCAGCTTCCTGATTCTGTCCCAGGTCACGCAGGACCTCAGCCCGGACGGGGTGGCCCGGGCCGCCGAGCTGTTCCGCAGGAGCGGCACGCCCTTCCACCCGCGCACGCTGCCCGAGTTCCGGCGGTTCTTCGACGGTCTGGAACTCCTCGGTCCGGGCGTGATCCCCGTGCACGGGTGGCGCCCGGAGCCGGAGGACGTGGCGGCGCAGGCGGAGGGCGTGGTGCCGGTGTACGCGGGGGTGGCCCGCAAGCCCTGACCCGGACGGGTGACCGCCCGCGCCGGGTGACCCGTACGGCGGTCTGAACAGGTGAGTGTCCCTGCCCGCCCCTAGGTTCTGAACCATGGGGTGAGCAAGGGAGCACACGTGACGGACACGCGGACACCACCGGAGGAGCCCGGCGCGGCGCTGCTGAGCGCCGGGCGGTTCTTCCGGCCCGGCACGCCCGCCTCCGACCTGCACAGCGTCACGCTCACCGGCGGCCGGGAGGGGGACGCCTTCTACCGGGACCGGTGGAGCCACGACAAGGTGGTGAACTCCACTCACGGGGTGAACTGCACCGGCTCCTGCCGTTGGAAGGTCTACGTCAAGGACGGGATCATCACCTGGGAGACCCAGGAGACGGACTACCCGTCGGTGGGCCCGGACCGCCCCGAGTACGAGCCGCGCGGCTGCCCGCGCGGCGCCGCGTTCTCCTGGTACACCTACTCCCCCACCCGGGTGCGCCACCCGTACGTCCGGGGCGTGCTGCTGGAGCTGTACCGGGAGGCGAAGCAGCGGCTCGGCGACCCGGTGCTGGCGTGGGCGGACCTGCAGAACGACCCCGAGCGGCGCGGCCGTTACCAGCGGGCCCGCGGCAAGGGCGGTCTGGTGCGGGCGAGTTGGGACGAGGCCGTGGAGATCGTCGCGGCCGCCCAGGTGCACACCATCAAGACGTACGGGCCCGACCGCATCGCCGGGTTCTCGCCGATCCCGGCGATGTCGATGGTGTCGCACGCGGCCGGCGCCCGCTACCACTCGCTGATCGGCGCGTCGATGCTGTCGTTCTACGACTGGTACGCGGACCTTCCGGTGGCCTCCCCGCAGGTCTTCGGCGACCAGACGGACGTGCCGGAGTCGGGCGACTGGTGGGACGCCGCCTATCTGATGATGTGGGGCTCGAACGTGCCGGTGACGCGGACCCCGGACGCGCACTGGATGGCGGAGGCCCGCTACCGCGGCCAGAAGGTCGTGGTGGTGGCGCCCGACTACGCGGACAACGCCAAGTTCGCCGACGAGTGGCTGCACCCGCACCCCGGCACCGACGGCGCGCTGGCGCTCGCCATGGGGCATGTGATCCTCAAGGAGTTCTTCGTCGACCGGGAGACACCGTTCTTCGCGGACTACGTACGGAAGTTCACCGACCTGCCGTTCCTGGTGACGCTGCGCGAGCGGGACGGGGCACACGTACCGGACAAGTTCCTGCGCGCCGCCGATCTCGGGCAGGACGGCGAGGGCGCGGAGTGGAAGACGGTCGTCCTGGACCGGACGAGCGGCCGCGCGGTCGTCCCGAACGGCTCCCTGGGCTTTCGCTGGACCGAGTCGGGCAAGGGCAGCTGGAACCTCGAACTGGGTACTGTGCAGCCGGAGCTGAGCCTGTACGGCCATGAGGCCGCGGTCAACGTCGAGGTGCTGCTGCCGCGGTTCGACACCGAGGGCGGGGAGCACGGCCAGGGGCGCGGGGACGTACTGCGGCGCAGTGTGCCGGCGACGCGGCTGGGCGGTTCGGGCGGCCCGCTGGTGACGACCGTCCACGATCTCCTGCTGGCGCAGTACGGTGTGTGGCGGCCCGGCATGCAGGGCGACTGGCCCGCCTCCTACGAGGACGCCCGCTCCCCGGCGACGCCCGCCTGGCAGGAGCGGCACACCTCCGTCCCGGCCGCCCAGTGCGTGAAGATCGCCCGTGAGTTCGCGCGCACCGCCGAGCGGTCCCGGGGCCGCTGCATGATCCTCATGGGTGCCGGCACCAACCACTGGTTCCACTCCGAGACGATCTACCGTGCCTTCCTCGCCCTGCTCCAGCTCACCGGCTGCCAGGGCCGCAACGGCGGCGGCTGGGCGCACTACGTCGGTCAGGAGAAGTGCCGGCCGGTGACCGGCTGGGCGACGCTGGCCGCCGCCTCCGACTGGGCGCGGCCGCCGCGGCAGATGATCGGTACCGCGTACTGGTTCCTCAACACGGACCAGTGGCGCTACGACCGCTTCGGCGCCGATGTGCTGGCGTCGCCGCTCGGCGAGGGCAGGTTCGCGGGGATGACGGCGGCCGACTGCCTCGCCCTGTCGGCCCGCGCCGGCTGGATGCCGTCGTACCCGACCTTCGACCGCAACCCGCTCGATCTGGGCGAGGTGTTCGGCGACCCGGTGGCGCGGGCGGTGGCCGAACTCCGGGCGGGCACGCTCAGGTTCGCCTGCGAGGACCCGGACGCGCCGGAGAACTGGCCGCGTGTGCTCACCCTGTGGCGGGCCAACCTGCTGGGCTCGTCCGCGAAGGGCGCCGAGTACTTCACCCGGCATCTGCTCGGCACCCAGTCCTCGTTGCGCGCCGAGCAGGCCGCGCCCGGCGAACGGCCCCGGGACGTGGTCTGGCGGGAGGAGGCACCCGAGGGCAAGCTCGACCTGCTGCTGTCGCTGGACTTCCGGCAGACCTCCTCCACCCTGCTGTCGGACGTGGTGCTGCCGGCGGCCACCTGGTACGAGAAGCACGATCTGTCCTCCACCGACATGCACCCCTACGTGCACTCCTTCACCCCGGCCGTGGACCCGCCCTGGCAGGCGCGCACCGACTTCGACGCGTTCAAGGCGCTCGCCGAGAAGCTGAGCGAGCTGGCCGTGGACCATCTGGGCGTCCGCAAGGACCTGGTGGCCACCCCGCTCCAGCACGACACCCCGGGAGAGACCGCCCAGCCCGGCGGGGTGGTCCTGGACTGGAAGCGCGGGGACTGCGACCCCGAGCCCGGGAGGACGCTGCCCAACCTGACCGTCGTGGAGCGCGACTACCCGGCGGTGGGAGCCAAGTTCGGCGCGCTCGGCCCACTGGTGGAGCAACTCGGGCTGCCCGTCAAGGGGATCGCCCTGCGGCCCGACGAAGAGGTGGCACGTCTGCGGGAGTTGAACGGCCCGGTGCACGGCGGACCGGCCGACGGCCGCCCGTCCCTGGACACGGCGGTGAAGGCGGCCAACACCGTCCTGGCCCTGTCCGGCACCACCAACGGGCGCCTGGCCACGCAGGGTTTCCACACGCTGGAGCAGCGCACGGGCCAGAAGATGGCGCATCTGGCCGCCGAGCACGAGGGCAAGCGGGTCACGTACGCCGACACGCAGGCGGCACCGGTGCCGGTGATCACCTCGCCGGAGTGGTCGGGCAGTGAGTCCGGGGGCCGCCGGTACACCGCGTTCACGCTGAACACCGAGCACGGCAAGCCGTGGCACACCCTCACCGGGCGCCAGCACTTCTTCCTCGACCACGACTGGATCCACGAACTCGGCGAGGGGCTGCCGGTGTACCGGCCGCCGCTGGACATGAACCGGCTGTTCGGCGAACCCCGGCTCGGGCCCCACGGGCAGCGGGAGGTGACGGTCCGCTACCTCACCCCGCACAACAAGTGGTCGATCCACTCCGAGTACCAGGACAACCTGTTCATGCTGGCCCTCTCCCGGGGCGGCCAGAACATCTGGATGTCGCCGCAGGACGCGGAGGCCATCGGGGTCGAGGACAACGACTGGATCGAGGCGGTCAACCGCAACGGCGTGGTCGTGGCCCGCGCGGTCGTCTCGCACCGGATGCCGGCCGGCACCGTCTACATGCACCACGCGCAGGAGCGCACCGTGAACGTACCGAAGACGGAGACCACCGGGATGCGCGGCGGCATCCACAACACGCTCACCCGGCTGATCCTCAAGCCGTCCCATCTGATCGGCGGCTACGCCCAGCTGTCCTGGGCCTTCAACTACCTGGGCCCGACGGGCAACCAGCGCGACGAGGTGACGGTGGTGCGTCGCCGCAGCCAGGAGGTCGAGTACTGATGCGCCCGATGGCCCAGATCGCGATGGTGATGAACCTCGACAAGTGCATCGGCTGTCACACCTGTTCGGTCACCTGCAAACAGGCGTGGACCAACCGCCGGGGCATGGAGTACGTCTGGTTCAACAACGTCGAGACCCGGCCCGGCCAGGGCTATCCGCGCCGCTACGAGGACCAGGAGAAGTGGCGCGGCGGCTGGGAGCTGAACCGGCGCGGAGCCCTGAAACTCAAGGCGGGCGGCCGGCTGCACAAGCTCGCCGGCATCTTCTCCAACCCCAGGCTGCCGGAGATCAAGGACTACTACGAGCCCTGGACGTACGACTACCGCAACCTCACCGACGCCCCGCTCGGCGAGGACTTCCCGGTCGCCCGGCCGGTGTCGTCCCTCGACGGCAAGCCGATGAAGATCGAGTGGTCCTCGAACTGGGACGACAACCTGGCGGGCGCCCCGGCCCACGGCGACCTCGACCCGATGGTGGAGCGGGTGCGCCAACAGGCCTCGGACAAGGTGAAGTTCGCGTTCGAGCAGACCTTCATGTTCTATCTGCCGCGGATCTGCGAGCACTGCCTGAACCCGTCGTGCGTGGCCTCCTGCCCGTCGGGGGCGATGTACAAGCGGGCCGAGGACGGCATCGTGCTGGTCGACCAGGACCAGTGCCGGGGCTGGCGGATGTGCGTGACCGGATGCCCGTACAAGAAGGTGTACTTCAACCACGCCACCGGCAAGGCCGAGAAGTGCACGCTGTGCTACCCGCGGATCGAGGCCGGGCTGCCGACGGTCTGTTCCGAGACCTGCGTGGGCCGGCTGCGCTACCTGGGAGTGATCCTCTACGACGCCGACCGGGTGACCGCTGCCGCGTCCGTGCGGGAGGAGAAGGAGCTGTACGAGGCCCAGCTGGGCGTCTTCCTCGACCCGGAGGACCCCGCGGTGCGGCAGGCCTGCGAGGAGGCGGGCATCCCGCACGACTGGACCGAGGCCGCCCGCCGCTCCCCCGCACACGCGCTGATCAGCAGGTACCGGGTGGCGCTGCCGCTGCATCCCGAGTACCGGACGATGCCGATGGTCTGGTACATCCCGCCGCTGTCGCCGGTGGTGGACGCGCTGGCCGAGACCGGGCACGACGGCGAGGACGCGCAGAACCTGTTCGGCGCGATCGACACGCTGCGCATCCCGCTGGAGTACCTGGCGGAGATGTTCACGGCGGGCGACACCCGGCCGGTGCGGGCCTCGCTGGAGCGGCTCGCGGCGATGCGCTCCCACATGCGCGCGCTCAACCTCGGCGAGCAGCCCGACCCGGCGATCGCCTCCACCGTCGGGATGGAGCCGCACGAGATCGAGGAGATGTACCGGCTGCTCGCGATCGCCAAGTACGAGGACCGGTACGTCATCCCGACCGCGGCCGTCGGCGACGCCCGCCGGCTGGAGGAGTCGGCGCTGCCGGGGGGATGCAGCCTCGACTACGAAGGCGGGCCGGGCATGGGCGGCGACGGCCCCTTCGGCCAGGACTCCGGCCGCAGACAGCTGCCGCTGGTGTCCGTCGAGAACTTCCATCTGCTGCGCAGGCGGCAGACCTCGGACCACGCGGACGACGCCTAGGAGACCCTGATGCCCTCGGACGCGGTGCTGTACCAGGCGGCGGCGCTCTGCCTCACCTACCCGGACGACGACTTCTTCGCCCGGCTGCCGCTGCTGCGCGAAGCCGCCCCGCAGCTGCGCGCGTTCACCGACCATGCGGCCGTCACCGAACCGCAGGAGCTGGCCATGCACTATGTGCAGGTCTTCGACTTCAGGAACCGGCACAGCCTGTACCTGAGCTGGTGGCTGGACGGCGACACCCGGCGGCGGGGCATGTCCCTGGTCCGCTTCAAGGACGTCTACCGGCAGCACGGGCTGGAGTTCAGCGGCGAGGAGCTGCCGGACTTCCTGCCCGCGGTGCTGGAGTTCACCGCCCGTACCGGCAACACCGATCTGCTGACCGGACACCGTGACGCCCTGGAACAGCTGCGGTCCCGGCTGACCGACCACGGCACACCGTACGCGGCCGTCCTGGACGCCGTGTGCGCCGCTCTGCCGACCGCACACACCGGGGTGCGCTCATGACCACACTCCTGTGGGGCGCCCTGCCCTACATCGCCTTCGCCCTGCTGGTCGCCGGCCTCGTCTGGCGCTACCGCTACGACAAGTTCGGCTGGACCACGCGCTCGTCGCAGGTGTACGAGTCGAAGCTGCTGAACATCGCCTCGCCCTGCTTCCACTACGGCATCCTGTTCGTGCTGGCCGGGCATCTGATCGGGCTGTTCGTGCCCGCGTCCTGGACACGTGCGCTCGGCGTCGGCGAGCACACGTACCACCTGTTCTCGCTGTACGGCGGCACGGCGGCCGGAGCGCTGACGGTCGTCGGGATCCTGTTGCTGGTCTACCGTCGGCGGACCCGGTCCCCCGTGTTCCGGGCCACCACGGTCAACGACAAGATCATGTACGTGGTCCTGCTCGGGGCGATCGTCCTGGGCATGGTCGCCAAGCTCGCCCACACCTCCGGCGACGGCTACGACTACCGCGAGACGATCGCCCCCTGGGCGCGCAGTCTGTTCACGCTCCAGCCGAAGACCCACCTGATGGAGAGCGTGCCGGTGCTGTACCGGGTGCACGCGGTCGTCGGCATGCTGCTGATCGCGTTCGTGCCCTACAGCCGCCTGGTGCACATGTTCAGCGCACCGGTGCAGTACCTGTTCCGGCCGTACGTCGTCTACCGGACACGGGACCCGAGGCAGCTGGGACCGCGACCGGAGCGGCGGGGCTGGGAGCGGCTGGGCGGTTAGGCCGCCCCGCCCTTCTGCTCCCGCTCCTCGTCGACGATCTCCGCGTCCACCACCGCCTCCTCGTCGGGCGGTTCGGTCTGTTCCCCGGCCGAAGCACCGGAGGCCGAGGGCTGGGCCTGGCTGTACATGGCCTGGCCCATCTTCTGGCTGACCGTGGCGAGCTTTTCGACTCCCGTGCGCAGGACGGCGGTCTCGGCGTTCTGCTCCAGCAGGGTCTTCAGCTCGGCGGCCGCAGCCTCGACCTCGGTGCGGGTGTCGGCGGGCACGCGGTCCTCGTTGTCACGGATGAACTTCTCGGTCTGGTAGACGAGTTGCTCGGCCTGGTTGCGGGTCTCGGCGGCCTCCTTGCGCTGCCGGTCCTCCTCGGCGTACTGCTCGGCCTCCCGCATCATGCGGTCGATGTCGTCCTTGGGGAGGGCGGAACCACCGGTGACGGTCATCTTCTGTTCCCGTCCGGTCGCGAGGTCCTTCGCAGAGACGTGCATGATGCCGTTGGCGTCGATGTCGAAGGCGACCTCGATCTGCGGAACGCCGCGCGGGGCGGGCGGCAGGCCGGTGAGGTCGAAGACGCCGAGCTTCTTGTTGTACGCGGCGATCTCGCGTTCGCCCTGGTAGACCTGGATGCCGACCGAGGGCTGGTTGTCGGTGGCGGTGGTGAAGATCTCCGAACGGCGGGTCGGGATGGTGGTGTTCCGCTCGATCAGCTTGGTCATGATGCCGCCCTTGGTCTCGATGCCCAGGGACAGCGGGGTGACGTCCAGGAGGAGGACGTCCTTGACGTCGCCGCGGAGCACGCCCGCCTGGAGGGTGGCGCCGACCGCCACCACCTCGTCGGGGTTGACGCCCTTGTGCGGGTCCTTGCCGGTCAGCTCCTTGACCAGATCGGTGACCGCGGGCATCCGGGTCGAGCCGCCGACGAGGATGACGTGGTCGATGGCGGAGAGCTTCACGCCGGCGTCCTTGACCGCCTGGTGGAAGGGGGTCTTGCAGCGGTCCAGCAGGTCCGCGGTCAGCTCCTGGAACTGGGCCCGGGTCAGCTTCTCCTCCAGGTGCAGCGGGCCCTCGGCGGAGGCGGTGATGTAGGGCAGGTTGATCGAGGACTCGGAGGACGAGGACAGCTCGATCTTGGCCTTCTCGGCGGCCTCGCGCAGCCGTTGCACCGCCATCCTGTCGTTGCCGAGGTCGATGCCGTACTGCCCCTTGAACCGCTTGACCAGGTGGTCGACGACCCGCTGGTCCCAGTCGTCGCCGCCGAGGTGGGTGTCGCCGTTGGTGGCCTTCACCTCGATGACGCCGTCGCCGATGTCCAGCAGGGACACGTCGAAGGTGCCGCCGCCCAGGTCGAAGACGAGGACGGTCTGCTCCTCGCCGCGGTCCAGGCCGTAGGCGAGGGCGGCGGCCGTGGGCTCGTTGATGATCCTGAGCACCTTCAGGCCGGCGATCTCCCCGGCCTCCTTGGTCGCCTGCCGCTGGGCGTCGTCGAAGTACGCGGGCACGGTGATCACCGCGTCCGAGACGTCCTCGCCGAGGTAGGCCTCCGCGTCCCGCTTGAGCTTCTGCAGCACCCGCGCCGACAGCTCCTGGGCGCGCAGCCGGGCACCGTCCACCGTGCCCTGCTCGGGGAAGCGCCAGCCGGCGTCGCCCATGTGCCGCTTCACCGAGCGGGCCGTGCGGTCCACGTTCGTCACGGCCTGCCGTTTGGCGACCTCACCGACCAGTACCTCGCCGTTCTTCGCGAACGCCACCACGGAGGGGGTGGTCCGGGCGCCCTCCGCGTTGGTGACGACGGTGGGCTCGCCGCCCTCCAGGACGGCCACCACCGAGTTCGTCGTCCCGAGATCGATCCCGACCGCACGTGCCATGGTCCGTCCCCTTCCGTCAGGGCGCCTCGCACCCTTCCAGCACAAAACGCGCGTACGGCGCTGTCAATGTACGAATACCCGGAAACGGCGATGCCGCGCCCCTGCGCGGGAGCGCGGCACCGTGGCGGTCGTACGACGGTCAGGCCAGCTCGGCCGTCAGGGTGATGGTCGTACCGGTCAGGGCCTGGCTGACCGGGCAGTTCTTCTTGGCGTCCTCGGCCGCCGAGGCGAAGCCCTCCGCGTCCAGGCCCGGCACCTCGCCGCGGACGGTGAGGTGGATGCCGGTGATGCCCTCGCCGGGCTGGAAGGTGACGTCGGCCTTGGTCTCCAGGCGGGTGGGCGGGGTGCCGGCGCCGGCGAGGCCGTGCGAGAGGGCCATCGAGAAGCAGCTGGAATGGGCGGCGGCGATCAGCTCCTCGGGGCTGGTCTTGCCGTTGGCCTTCTCGGCGCGCGACGGCCACGACACCGGCTGCTGGCCGATGCCGGAGGAGTCGAAGGTGACGAGGCCGGTGCCCTCGATCAGGTTGCCTTCCCAGACCGTGTGTGCGGTGCGCGTGGTAGCCACGGTGGTTCCTTTCGCATGTGGTCCCGTGTCCAAGTCCTGCGCACCCATCCGATCACATCCGGGCTCACTGCACCCTGAAGACCGGGCCACGCGGGGTGAACGGAAGGCGACCGCCCTCCGGGATCAGATAGGCGTGCTCGCGCCGCACCCGCAGGACGTCGCACCAGCCGTCGGTGATGACCAGCACCGGCGCGCCGGGCGGGAAGTCCGGTGCGCGGTGCAGCAGGTCGATGCCGGGCTGCAGAACGGTGCCGCCGCGCCCGTGCACCCGTACCCGGCCGGCGATCTCGGTGACCGGCACATAGCCCGCGTCGTGCGGGGCGGCGTCGCAGAACACCACGCGGGCGGCCGGTACGTCGCGGGCCCCGGCGTACGAGGCGATCGCGCCGAGGGCCTTGCCGAGCAGGGTGCGGTCCATCGAACCGGAGGTGTCGAGGACGACGCCGAAGGTACAGCGGGCGATCTCCTCCGGCGGGAAGTGGCGGCCCGCGCGCGGGATGCCGGGGGTGGCGGACTGGCGGCGCGAGGGACGGGCGTAGGTGCGCACGGCCTGCGGGCTCGGCACGAACTCGTCGAACCAGCGGGCCAGTCGGGCGTCCCAGGGCAGCGGCGGGTGGCTGAGCGCGCGGATCTCCTCGACCAGCCCGCCGGGCAGGAAGCCGCGCTGCTGCCCCTGGTGCAGGTCCAGGCCCCGGACCAGGCCGCGACGGTAGAACTCGTCCAGGTCCACGGGGGTGCCGGGCGGGCCGAGCGGGCCGCCGAGGACGTCACCGAGGCCCTTGCCGCGCAGGGTGGCGAGGCGGCGCATGCGGCGCAGGTCGCCGGCGATCCGGTCGTAGACCTCCTCGGCGGACAGCCCCTCCAGCTGCGGGTCGTGCAGCAGCCCGTCGGGCATGGTGCCGACCTGCATCTCGGCCAGCCAGCCGTTGATGACGTAGTCGCAGGCGACGTTGAACAGGTACGGGTCGCGGGTGCCGCAGCGGTCGCCGTGGCGCAGGGCGGCGTGCAGCATCTCGTGGGCGAGGATGAACCGCCACTCCTCGTCCTCGAAGGTGCGCAGCGGGTTGACGTAGATCTCGCCGGCCTCGGCGTCGACGGCGGCGACGGCGATGTCGTGGGCGCGGGCGAGTTCGGCGTCGGCGACGAGTCTGATGCCGGCCGCGATGCCGCCGAGCAGCGGGTAGGAGGAGACGAACCAGCTCAGGGCGCGCTCCCAGGGGCGCAACCGGGTGGGGCCGCCGGTCATGACGTCGCGGCGGCCGCCGGCCAGATCCATGGCGGTGGCCATGGTGCGGGTGAGGCCGTGGGCGAAGGCGAGCTGCCAGTCGGGGGGCTTGTTCAGGTAGCCGGTCCAGGGCACGAGCAGCTGGTCGGGTTCGGTGCCGGCCGTGCCGCAGTGCTCGTACACGGCCGGGATGTGCTCGTCGCGGCGCCAGCCGGCGGCGATCTGTTCCTCGTCGCCGCCGGGGTAGGACGCGGGCAGGTCGTCGGGGGTGCGGCCGACGGGGAAGGTGAGCAGGAAGCGGTTGACGACGGCGCAGCGTGCGGCGAGGTCGTAGCGGTCCGGCTGTACGCGTTCGCCCTTGGCGGCGGGTACGTGTCCGAAGCCGAGGTGGATCAGACCGTGGGCGATGGCCCAGGCCCACTCGGCGGGCTCCGCCCGGCGGGTGGGGTGCAGGTGGACGCGGCCGCCGGAGTCGATGCGGACCAGGCCCTGGCGGGGCGAGGCGGAGCAGTCCTCGCGGCGGCACATGTCGGCCTCGATCGCGGCGAGCGCCGGGTTGGCCCACACCAGCTGGACGCCCTTGGCGCAGTCCTCGGCGGCCGGATCCGGCTTCTTCCTGTTCTTCGCGCCGCGGCCGCTCATCGCCGGGCCTCGACCAGCCGGGGCATGTCCCGGGCGGCCTCGATGAGGAACCAGGCGGGCAGGACGGGGTTGCCGTCGGCGTCGGAGGCGATGACGCTCTGCGCGACCTCGACGGAGATCTCGGCGAGCTGCACCAGCAGGGACTTGGCGCGGTAGGCGGTCTGCCGGCCGTTCGCCGACATGTGCTCCTTGGCGACCGGCAGCTCCTTGACCAGGCGGCCGCGGAAGGACTCGGCGAGGTAGTACAGCAGGTCGCGGTCCTCCGGGCGGTGCGGCCAGCGGGCGTCGCCCTTGAGGATGGCCTCGATGCCGAACCGGCTGCGGACGATCTTGACGTAACCCCGGAAGGCGGTGGCGTGCGCCGGGGTGAGCGTGCCGTGCGCGAGAACGCTCAGGGTCGCTTCGTCGAGGTCGGCTCCGAAGGAGTGCAGGGCGTCGGAGAGCATGTGCCAGGAGCGGGGGGTGGAGAACGGCTCCTCGGTCTTCGGCGGCTTGGACCACAGGTGGTCGGGCCGGTCGGTGAGGTGGTCCAGGATCCACGGGTGGATGCCGTGGCCCGTGGCCCAGGCGAGCCAGTCCTTCGGGGAGGCCTCCAGGTGGACGTGGGCGAGCCGGTTGACCAGGGCGGAGGCGATGGGCCGGGCGAGCGCGTTGTCGGTGGCGCGGTTGCCGGCACCGATGACGATGGACCCCTCGGGCAGCTCGTAGCTGCCGATGCGGCGGTCGAGGATGAGCGAGTAGAAGGCCTTCTGCACATCCGGGGTGGCAGCGTTCAGCTCGTCCAGGAACAGGCAGTACGGCTCGTCGCGGGCGATGGTCTCCGGCGGGCAGAAGACGGAGCGGCCCTCACGGATCTGCGGCACGCCGATCAGGTCCTCGGGGGCGAGCTGGGTGCCGAGCAGGCTCACGCACTCCAGGCCGAGCGAGGCGGCGAACTCCCGCACCAGGGAGGACTTTCCGATGCCGGGGGCGCCCCAGACGAAGACGGGCCGGACGGTGGCGAGACCGAGCAGCAGCTCGGGGAGACGGGCCGGGGTGACCGTGACGGCAGCCTGCAAAGCCAAGGCTCCTTGGGGATGTTCGAGTATGTGCGACTCGAACAGTGTGGGTGTACGTCCCCGGGCGCGCAGCCGATTTTCAGGCGGCCCGCTCCTCCTCGGTCTCCGTACCGATCGGCACCTGGGGGCCGTTCGCCTCGCGCAGCCAGCGGCGCAGGACGCGGTGCACGTGCTCGGCGCCGGTCAGCTCCGCGCCCTCCTCGACCGGGGCGGACAGGGTGAGCGGGGAGAGCAGGAAGGGGTGGGACTGGGCGCCGCCGAGGCCGCCGTGGGAGCCGATCTGCTCCTCGAAGGCGAGGACTTCGCCGTCGACGGGGTCGTGGAAGGAGTTGACCATGATGTCGGCCGTGTGCGGGAAGGTGTGGGTGCGGCGGACGGCGTCGGCGGCGCCGGGGCCGAACCGGGCGAGCGGGCCCGGCTCGTGGTCCAGCTCGGCCAGCGGGATCTCGGTGCCGTGGGGACCGAGCACCACGCCGTCGTGTTCCTCGCTGCGCACCAGCAGGAAGCCGATGCCCGGGTGGTTGGCGAGGGTGGTGAGCAGGGCGGGGTGACGGGCCTCGATCTCCTCCTTGGTCATGCGGTGCGGCACGTCCGGGAAGGAGACCAGGCCGAGGTTGCCGGAGGCCAGCACGATCGGCTCGGAGTCCGGAGCGAAGCGGGACGCGGGTCCGCCCGCCCGGAGGGCGGGGGCGGGCCGGTGCCGCTCGCCCTTCTCCTCCACGGGCCGGCGCAGGGCTGCGCGGACGGCGGTGCGGGCCTCGGCGCCGCTGTGGGTTCGTTCGGCCCGGCGCGGCACGGGCAGTCCGCACCCGGCACGGACGAGGTCGGCGAGGGTGAGGCCGTAGCGGGCGCGGAAGGTCTCGCCGGGGCTCTGGCCGTGGTCGGACAGGACGACGATCCGGTAGGGGCGCGGGGCGTGCTCCGCGGCCTTCTCGATGAGCGCGAGGGACCGGTCGAGGCGCTGCAGGACCTTCTCCGCGTCCCGGCTGCACGGTCCGGAGTGGTGGGCGACCTCGTCGTAGGCGACGAGGTCGGCGTAGACGGCGGTGCGGCCAGCGAGCAGATCGCCCATCACGGCGGCGACCACGACGTCCCGTTCGACGACGGTGGCGAAGGCGCGCACGAAGGGGTAGAGGCCGCCGCGGCCCACCCGTGGCCGCTGCTTGCGGACCCGGGCCCGGGTGGACTGGCCGATCTCGCGGGCGACCTCGGCGACGAAGGACAGGGCGGTGCGCACCGCGTTGGCGGGGTCGGAGAAGTAGGCGAAGTAGCCGGCGCGGGAGCGGTTGTCCCGGCCGCGGCGGCGGGTGGCGATGGACAGCACGAGGGCCTGTTCGCCGGCGCCGCCGCCGAACAGGTTGCCGCGGCTGGCGCCGTCGACGGTGAGCAGTCCGCCGTCGCCCGTGTGCGCAGTGGCGCGGCGTTGGAGTTCGACGGCGCTGGTCGGGCGGTTGCACACCATCACCTCGCCCCGGTCCTTCTCGTACCAGCGGAAGGCCGGCACGTCGAAGGTGCTGCCGTGCAGGATGCCGAGCTGGCTGGCGCCGGTCTGGCTGGACCAGTCGGTGCGCCAGGGGGCGAGCCGGTGGGTCGGCCGTGCGCCGTCGCCCGACGCCAGCCAGCGGCCGACGGTCGGCATGAGTCCCTTGCCGACGGCGTGCGTGAGCACGTCGTGGCCCACGCCGTCGAGCTGGACGCAGACCAGGCCGGGCGTGGCCGCGCACGGCGGGCCGGCTCTGCGGCGACGGTAGGCGAGGCGCAGCAGACGGCGGCGGTAGGCGTCGTCGTCGCGTACGGCGAGGGCGGCGCCGGTGGCCGAGGCGACGGCGGACATCACGGCCGCCACGATGACGGCCGTCTCCGGGGCGGCCTCGCCCTGCCCGGAGGGGTTGAGGCGCAGGGCGAGCAGGAGCAGGGAGCCGTTGAGGAAGAAGACCAGCAGGCCGAGGACGAACGCGGGCACGAGCAGCAGCAGCCGTACGAGGAGCGGCCACACCACGGCCGAGAGCACACCGAAGGCCCCGGCGCCCAGCGCGGCGGTGACGGCTATCCGAGTGGCGCTGTCGCCGTCGGCGGACTGGAGCCTGAAGTCGGGCAGCAGTCCGGCGAGCAGGAGCATGGTGAGCGTGGAGACCGCCCACACCGTGACGCTCCGTCCGACCTGACTGGCGATCCGCCGCCACCGCACGCCCCGCACACCTCGCGTCCCGGCCCGCTCGATCACCGGGCCTCGTTCCACCTTGTCACACGGGGCGGAGCCCGGCCGGGCGGGGCGCCGGGCCCTCAGCGCCCGTCGTAGCCCGCCGTCGGCATGGACAGCCTGCGGTGCACCCGCGCCTTCATCTGCGCGTCGTACGAGGGCTCGGCCCGCCCCACCGTCTCCACCCGCACCCCGCGCCGCGCGCACTCGGCGGTGAACTCCTCCACCGAGGACAGCGCACGCTCCAGCACGCGCCGGCTGGGTGCGACGAACACGTCCACGCCGGGCCGGACGCCGTCCCACAGCGCGCAATGGTCGAAACGCAGCCCGCCGACGAGAAGTTCCCTCGCGACCACATAGCCGCGCTCGGCCGCCCAGTGTGCGCACATGGCGTGCTGGCTGCGGGAGTCGACCAGGAAGGGGTCGGCCTCCAGTTCCTCCAGAGGCGTCAGGCTCGCGATGGCAGTGACCCGCACCTGTGCGAGCCCGCCGGAGGCACCCCGCGACTGTCCCATGGCGTCCCCCTCACCTCCGGGTTTCGCCGCCGACCCTACTCCTGCCCGTAGGCTTCGGGGGAGTCGCGCGAAGGAGGCGAAGAACGTGCCGGTGGAGATCACCTGGTGGGGTCACGCCACCTGCGCGCTCCTGGATTCGAACATACGGGTGCTCACCGATCCTCTGTTCGCCAACAGGCTCGCGCATCTGCGTCGCCGCCGGGGCGCGGTGCCCCCCGCCGAGGCCCGTCGCGCGGACGTGGCGCTCGTCTCCCATCTGCACGCCGACCATCTGCACGTCCCCTCGCTGGGCGCGCTCGCCCCGGGCACGCGCCTGATCGTGCCCCGGGGCGCACCACGGGCGGTACCCGGGCTGCGCCGGCTGCGACAGCTGCAGATCACCGAAGTGGCCCCGGGGGACGCAGTCCGGATCGGGGACCTCGTGGTCCACGCGGTGCCCGCTCGGCACGACGGGCGCCGGCTGCCGGTCGGCCCGCACCGCTCCCCCGCGCTGGGATACGTCGTCGAGGGCGAGGTGCGGACCTACTTCGCCGGGGACACCGGGCTGTTCGACGACATGGCGGAGCAGGTCGGGCCGGTGGACGTGGCCCTGCTGCCGGTGGGCGGCTGGGGTCCGTACCTCGGCGAGGGGCACCTGGACGCGGGGCGGGCGGCGCGGGCGCTGGCCCGGCTCGCGCCCCGGGTCGCGGTGCCGGTGCACTACGGGACGTACTGGCCGATCGGCATGGACGCGGTGCGCCCGCACGAGTTCCACGCACCGGGCGACGAGTTCGTGCGCCTGGCGGCCGCGGCCGCGCCGCAGGTGGCCGTGCACAAGCTCGGGCACGGCGAGAGCGTGCGCCTGGAGGTCGCGCGGTGAGATGGCCGGCCGCGGTGGTGCTTGCCGCTGCTTCCACGTCCACTGCGCCTCCGGAGTCCACGCAGCGGGCGCTCGGGTATCCGTCCCTGTTCCTGCTGGTGCTGATCGGGGCGCTGGTGCCGGTGGTGCCCACGGGCGCACTGGTCAGTTCGGCCGCGGTGGTGGCGTTTCATCAGACGGCTCCGTGGTCGTTGGTGCTGGTGTTCGTCACGGCCTCGCTGGCGGCCTTTCTCGGGGACGCGACGCTGTACTGGCTGGGGCGGCGGGGGATGCGGTCGCGGAACGGGTCGCGGTGGCTTGAGGCGATTCGTGCCCGGGCGCCGGAGGAGCGGCTCGCGCAGGCGCAGACGAAGTTGGCCGACCACGGGGTGACGGTGCTGGTGCTGTCCCGGCTGGTGCCTGCCGGGCGGCTGCCGGTGATGCTGGCTTGTCTGGTCGCCGACTGGCCCTTGCGGCGGTTCAGCCGGGGGAATCTGCCCGCTTGTCTGGCCTGGGCGTTGACGTACCAGGTGATCGGGATTCTCGGGGGTTCGCTGTTTGCGGAGCCGTGGGAGGGCGTGGTGGCCGCGGTGGGGCTGACGCTCCTGATCAGTGTGGTTCCGGGCTTGGTGCGGCGCGTTTCGCGATAGCGCCGTCGGCGGCCGGCCGCGGGGAGTTCAGTCCAGCGTCATCGAGCCGCCGACCGGGATGTCCCACAGGTCCTCCCGGTCCAGGCCAGCCTGCTCCCAGGCCGTCCGCACTCGCGTCAGCGGTTCCAGGACCGGCTCCGCCGAGAGGATGAACGTGCCCCAGTGCATGGGGGCCATTCTTCGGGCGCCCAGGTCCTGGGTGGCCCGGACCGCCTCCTCCGGGTCGCAGTGGACGTCGCTCAGCCACCAGCGCGGATCGTAGGCGCCGATGGGCATGAGGGCGAGGTCGATGCCGGGGTAGCGGCGGCCGATACGGGAGAACCAGTGGCCGTAGCCGGTGTCGCCGGCGAAGTAGAGGCGCTGTCCCTCGCGGTCGGTGAGGACCCAGCCGCCCCACAGGCTGTGGCAGGTGTCGGTGAGGGTGCGCTTGGACCAGTGGTGGGCGGGCACGAAGTCGAAGCGGACCCCGGACAGTTCGGCACCCTCCCACCAGTCCAGCTCGGTGACGCGGGTGAACCGGCGCCGCTGGAACCAGCGGCCGAGCCCGGCGGGCACGAACACCGGTGTGGTGCGCGGGAGACGGCGCAGGGTGGGGGCGTCGAGGTGGTCGAAGTGGTTGTGGCTGATGACGACCGCGTCGACGCGCTGCAGGTCCTCCCACGGGACGCCGACGGGGGTGATGCGGGCCGGGGTGCCGAGGATGCGGCGGGACCACACGGGGTCGGTGAGGACGGTCAGCCCGCCGATCCGGACGATCCAACTTGCGTGTCCCGCCCAGGAGACGGCGAGCGTGCGGGCGCCCGTGCGGGGCAACGGGGCGGGTGCGTAAGGGAGCTGTGGGATGTCGGCGAGGCTCTCGGGGCCGGGGCGTACGGAACCCTCGCGGGCGAAGCGGGCGAGGGCCTTGAGACCGGGCAGGGGCGCGGTGAGCCGGTCGTGGAAGGTCCGCGGCCACACCCGGTGTTCGCCCAGCGGGCGGGGCTCGGCCAACGGCGGGAACGGAGGTGCGAGGGGGGCCGGGGCCGCGGGGGCGCCGGCTTTTGCGCTGGTCGTCGTAGTGCCGGCGGACCCGGGCTCATGCGTCTGCTGCGTCATCGAGGAGGCTCCCGTCGCCGAGCATCGTCGCGGAGATCTTCGAA
The DNA here is from genome assembly GCF_056434245.1 of Streptomyces sp. NPDC044064. NCBI lineage: Bacteria > Bacillati > Actinomycetota > Actinomycetes > Kitasatosporales > Streptomycetaceae > Streptomyces > Streptomyces sp. NPDC044064. The sequence continues at coordinate 48,271 of NZ_JBWKFN010000016.1, read as the reverse complement.
GGCCGACCTCAAGGAGATCAACGCGCGCTGCACCTGTGGCAGTTCCAACGGTGAGGGTGACGTGAGGCATTCCGTGCGTTCCTCGTCCGTGCCGCCCAGCAGGGACCCCGTGGCGAGCCGCACCCGCAGCGCCCCGAGGTCGTCACCGAAGCGGTGGCCGCCGGGCGCGGGCAGGCCGAGCCGGGCGGTGAGGAGGTCCTCCAGTTCCTGGGCGTCCCCGACGCCCTGCTCGGCGAGCACCTCGCGCAACGGGCCGAGGTCGACGTACAGATGACGGCCGGCCCGCGGCGGCAGGGCGAACGCGCCGGCCGCGACGACCGCGCCGTGCGCGGCGGCCGCCACACGCGCGTGCAGGAGTACGGCGGCCTCCCGGCGCTCGGTGACGGGTGCGGGTTCGTCGAGGGCGTACCCGGCGGCCGCGGCGACCGGTGCGGCGATCCGGGCGCCGAGCGCGGTGAGGACGTCGAGCACGCGCGCGTGGAGGTGCTCCCCCGCCTCTCCCGAGGGGAAGCGGGCGACGGCCGCGGGCCAGCCGGGCGGCAGCAGGGCGCCGGCCAGGTCGGTGACGACGGTGACCCCGTCGGGCACCATCTCGGCGGGGCTGAGCAGGACCGTCTCGCGCGGGTCGTGCACGGTGTCGCGCCAGGTCTCGTCGCTGACCAGGTGGAGGCCCTCGGCGGCCGCCGCCTCGACGGTCTCGTGCAGCAGTTCGGGCGGGGTGACGGTGGCGGTGGGGTCGTCGGCGACGGACAGCACCAGCAGCCGGGGATCGCCGCCCTCGGCACGGAGCCTGCGGACGGTCTCCAGCAGGGCGTACGGATCGGGCACACCGCCGCCCTCGGCCGGGGTCGGCACGTGGAAGACGGGTCTGCCGAGGAGGCGGGCGTAGGGCGCCCACCAGGCGGCGCACGGGCGGGGCACGAGCACGTCGCCGGTGTCACCGGCGAGCGCGGCGGTCAGCGCGAGCAGCAGCGCGGGGGCGCCGGGTCCCGCGGCCACCCGGTCGGGGACGCAGGGCAGTCCGCGCCGGGTCCAGTACCCGCAGGCCGCCTCCAGCAGCGCGGGGGCGCCGCCGACCGGCTGGGCGTCGGCCCGGCCCGCCGCGGCGGCGAGGACGGCGGAGAGCTCCGGGAGGACGGGCAGGCCGTCTCCGGGCAGGGGCGGCCCGTAACGGACCGGCCCGTGGCCTTCCGGGTCCGTCCGCCGCATGTCCGCCTCCGCGCAGTCCGTGGTGCCGTGTGGTGTTCCCGTCGGGGCCGTGCTCTCCTCGCCGGCTGTGTCTCTGCCTGTTCCCGAGCCTGTTCCCGAGCCCGCTCCTGTGGTGCCGGCTGCGTGGGTGGTGCGTGCGGTGTCTGCTGTCGGTGCCCTCGGGATGTGTACCCGGCCGACGGCCCTCCATGGCCGTCGGCCGCAATTGCCCTCCGGCACGGACCCGGCCCGGGCCGCCCCGCGTCAGCCGTCCACCGGCCTCCTGCGGCCGGACAGCCGGTAGACGGCGCCTCCGCAGGAGACGGCGATCAGCACACCGCCGGCGACCAGCGCCGGAACCGAGTCGTTGAAGCTGCCGCCCGTCCCGGCCGCGACCCCGCCCTGTTCCGTGGCCCGGTCACAGTCGCCGTCGTCTCCCTTCCCGCCGTCGTCTCCCTTCCCGCCGTCGTCTCCCTTCCCGCCGCTGTAGCCGTTGCCGCCGTTGTAGCCGTTGCCGTTGCCGTTGCCACCGCCGTCGTCGCGGCAGCCGTGATCGCCCGAGCACGCCGAACCGTGGGAGTCCTCGCACTCCCGTCCCTGTTCCTGCTCCTGCCCCGGCCGCTGTCCCTGTCCCTGCCCTTGCCCCTGCCCTTGCCCCTGCCCTTGTTCCCGTCCCTGTCCCGTCGTCTCCTGCCCCGCCCCGGGCTCCTGCCACTGACCCGGCCCCGTCTCCTGCCCGGCCCCCGAATCCTGCCGCTCCCCCTGCCCCGCCCCCGATTCGTCCCGCTGCCCCGGCACCAGCCCCGGTGTCTCTCCCTGTCCCTGTCCCTGTCCCTGTCCCTGTCCCTGTCCCTGCTCCTGCCCCTTGGCCTGCCCCTCGTCACACTGCGCGGTGCCGTCCGCGAAGGCCTGTGGTGTGTCGTCCGGGGTGTCCGGTGCCAGTCCGGTGAAGGCTTCGCAGGGCACGGACGCGGTGGGGCCGGCGCCGGGCCGGACGGTGCCGGGGCTCGCCCCGTCAGCGGGGGCCGCGGACACGGTCGGCCCCGCTATGACGAGCGCGGCCCCGGCCAGGACGGCGACGGACAGGGCACGGGCGGTGCGGTGCATGGGGCTGGCTCCTCAGCGGTACGACGACGGGGCACGGCGGTCGTGCCCTCGCTGCCATCACAGCCCGCCCGGCGCCGCGGCGCGCGCGGCCGGGCCCCATTCGCGGGACGCGAAGGGCCTGACGGGTGACCCCACGACAGCTGCGGCCGAACGGCTCCGTACAGGTTTTCCGCCCCCGGCGCAGGTGACTCGGTAGGTGCTGACCTTCGACCCTCTGGAGGAAGTCATGCAGCGAGGCAGTGACCGACTGAGCGTCCACCGGGACGACGAGATGAAGCACGAGCTGCAGGAGCTGCTCAGGTCGGGGCACCCGACACGCACCGAGGAATGGGCCGATCCGGAGCCGGTCGCCGACGACGACCCGGAGGTCTGGAGCGGGCCTGTGGGCGGTCTGGGATCCCCTGCGTCGCTGGAACGGGTACGGCTGGCCCTGGCCCGGAACCTGAACCGGCACGCCTTCCCCGCCGACGCGCACGAGCTGGCCCGGGCCCTGCGCCGCGGCAACGCACCGGGCACGCTGATCGACGCGGTGGCCGGGCTTCCGCGCTCGCGGCAGTACGCCAACGTGCAGCAGCTGGCCGAGGCGCTGGTGGGCGTCTGACGAGCCGGGACCCTAACGGTGAGCGCACCGGGAATCGCAGGTGCGGCCCAACGCGGGCGGCACCTGGGGAGCGCCTCAGGTGCCGGACGCGCCCGGAGTCACCGCCTCGCCGCAGCCGCGCTCCCGGGCGCCCTCGCGGGTGCGGCCCGCACTGACGAGGCGGCGCGGGTTGCGGCGCAGGTACTCGCCCTCGAGCTGCGCCATGCGCTCGTTGTGGGCCCGCAGCGCGTCGTTCGAGCCGTACAGGAGGGTGTCGTGGCGCGTGCGGTGGATCGTCTCCAGCTCTTTCATGAGCTGCTGGTCGTCCAGCCGGCTGGGGTCGACTCCGGTCATGGTGGCACCCCGCTCGTCGTGGTCGTTCATCCGGTTCGGACACCCAGCCCGGCACACAGTGCCCCCGAGTGTTCCCGGGAGGGAGCCGTGGAGCTCGCATTCCTGAGTCCACTGTACGAACATCCGGCTCCCCGGGCCCTCCGGCGGTGGCGTCGGGCTACCGGGCCCGTTCCACCCGGCGTTCGTCCCAGACCGGCTCCGGGGTCTCGCGGACGCGGCCGTCGCTGCCGAAGACCAGGAAACGGTCGAAGGAACGGGCGAACCAGCGGTCGTGGGTGACCGCGAGAACCGTGCCCTCGAAGGCCTCCAGACCCTCCTGCAGAGCCTCGGCGGACTCCAGGTCGAGGTTGTCCGTCGGCTCGTCCAGCAGCAGCGCGGTGACTCCCTGGAGTTCCAGCAGGAGGATCTGGAAGCGGGCCTGCTGGCCGCCGGAGAGCCGGTCGAAGGGCTGTTCGGCCTGGCCGGTCAGCTCGTAGCGGCGCAGCCTGGACATGGCCGCGCCCCGGTCCTGCGCGTGTTCCTTCCACAGGATGTCGAGCAGGGTGCGGCCCTCCAGCTCCGGGTGGGCGTGGGTCTGGGCGAAGTGGCCGGGGACGACCCGTGCGCCGAGCTTCCACTTGCCCGTGTGCGCGACCTCGTCGCCGGCGAGCAGCCTGAGGAAGTGCGACTTGCCCGAGCCGTTGGAGCCGAGCACGGCGACCCGTTCGCCGTAGAAGACCTCCAGGTCGAAGGGGTTCATCAGGCCGGTCAGTCCCAGCTGCTCGCAGGTGACGGCCCGTACGCCGGTACGGCCGCCCTTCAGGCGCATGGTGATGTCCTGCTCGCGGGGCGGCTCGGGCGGCGGGCCGGCCTCCTCGAACTTGCGCAGACGGGTCTGCGCGGCCTGGTACCGGGAGGCCATCTCGTGGCTCACCGCGGCGGCCTGGCGGAGGTTCAGCACCAGCTTCTTCAGCTGGGCGTGCTTCTCGTCCCAGCGGCGGCGCAACTCCTCGAAGCGGGCGAAGCGTTCGCGGCGGGCCTCGTGGTAGGTGGCGAAGCCGCCGCCGTGCACCCAGGCGTCCGCGCCGGCCGGGCCGGGCTCCACGGAGACGATCTTCTCGGCGGCGCGGGCGAGGAGTTCGCGGTCGTGGGAGACGAACAGGACCGTCTTGCGGGTCTCCCTCAGCTGCTGTTCCAGCCAGCGCTTGCCCGGCACGTCCAGGTAGTTGTCCGGCTCGTCGAGCAGCAGGACCTCGTCGGTGCCGCGCAGCAGCGCCTCCAGGACGAGCCGCTTCTGCTCGCCGCCGGAGAGGGTGCGCACCTGCCGCCACTGGGCCCGCTCGTACGGCATGCCGAGGGCGGCGGTGGTGCACATGTCCCACAGGGTCTCGGCCTCGTAGCCACGCGCCTCGGCCCAGTCCGCGAGCGCCTGCGCGTACTGCAGCTGGGCGGCCTCGTCGTCGACGGTCATCATGGCGTGCTCGGCCCGGTCGACGGCCCGGGCCGCCTCACGGATACGGGGCGGGGCGACGGAGACGAGCAGGTCACGGACGGTCGTCTCGTCCCGCACGGAGCCGACGAACTGGCGCATCACGCCGAGGCCGCCGCTGACGGTGACGGTGCCGCCGTGCGGTTTCAGTTCGCCGGAGATCAGCCGCAGGAGCGTCGTCTTTCCCGCGCCGTTCGGGCCGACCAGGGCGACGGCGGCCCCTTCGCCGACCCGGAAGGAGACATCGCCGAGCAGCGCCCTCCCGTCGGGGAGGTAGTACTCGAGGTGCGCCGCTTCCAGATGTCCCATGAGGAGGCATTCTGTGGTGTGCTGCCGACCTGGGGCAAACGCTTATCCTGCCCGCTCCGGCAGCGGGCCCGCCCTCCCGCCCGGCGCGCTCCGGTGGCGGCCTGCCCTTCAGCCCGCCGCGCCCACCGGTGCGCCGGCCGGCCCGCCCTCGCCCGCCGGCTCGACCGTGGCGCCGGCCCAGGACAGCGCCTTGAAGCCGTCGGCCGGGGAGCCCTCCAGGATCACGACGCCGGTGTTCTCCAGTGGACGGGCGGCGGCGAAGGCCACGTCGACGTTGTCGGCGCGGGCGGCGGTCCACATGCGGATGGCGGCGCCGTGGCTGATCATCGCGACGCTCCCGGCGCCGCTCGCGGCGGCCTCGGCGATCACTCCGTCGTACCGGGCCAGGGCCTCCTCGCCGTTCTCCCCGCCGGGGATCCTCAGCGTGGTGTCCCCGGCCGCCCACGCGAACACCGTGCGCATGTAGCGCTCGCCCTCCGGCGAGTAGCCGGGCACCATCTCCAGGTCGCCGGCGGAGATCTCGCGGATGCCGGCGCGGACGATCACCTCCAGGCCGCGGGCGGCGGCCAGCGGGGCGGCCGTGAGCTGGGTGCGGATCAGGGTGGAGGCGTAGAGCGCCTCGATGTCCTCGTCCGCGAGCACGGCGGGCAGGGCGGCGGCCTGGGCCGCGCCGAGCGGGGTCAGGCCCGGCCCGGGTACGGCGGTGTCCAGCAGGTGGTCCAGGTTGGACGGGGTCTGGCCGTGGCGGATGAGGAGCAGACGCATGGCAGGGGCCCTCCGGGTGTCGTTCATCGCCCGCCGGGCAGGAAACGTCCGGTTCAGGGTACCCGGCAGCCTATGAGCCCAGACGTCGATCTCACTGTTGCCGAGCCCGGCCCCCATCCCCTGCGCCACCGGCTGCTCGCTCTGGACAGCCGGCTGTTCGAGTTCGCTGCGGAGCAGCACTGGCCGTTCGCCGGGCCCGTGCTGCCGCGACTGAGCCGGAGTGCGAACCACGGTGTTCTCTGGTTCGCGACGGCAGCCGCGATCGCGGCGAGCCGTACGCCGCGGGCCCGCCGGGCGGCCGCCCGGGGGCTGGCGTCGCTGAGCCTGGCCTCGCTGGCCATCAACACGCTGGGCAAGCGCTCGGTGCGCCGCCCCCGGCCCACCCTGGACCCGGTCCCGTCGGCCCGGCTGCTGAAGCGGCAGCCGATCACCACGTCGTTCCCGTCCGGTCACTCCGCGTCGGCTGCTGCGTTCGCGACCGGCGTCGCCCTGGAGTCACCGGGCTGGGGCGCGGTGGTGGCTCCCGTCGCCTGGTCCGTCGCGCTCTCCCGTGTCTACACCGGCGTCCACTTCCCGAGCGACGTGCTCGCGGGCGCGGTTCTGGGCGCGGGTGCCGCGTTCGCCGTACGGGGCATGGTGCCCACCCGCGCCCAGGTCGTGCCGCCGGCCCGGCCCCGCGCCGAGGTTCCGGCGCTGCCCGACGGGGCGGCCCTGGTCGTCGTGGCCAACTCCGGCTCGGGCACCGCGGACCGCGTGCACGCCCTGCGCGCCGGACTGCCGCTCACCGAGGTCGTCGAGTGCCGACCGGACGAAGTACCGGTCGAGTTGGAGAAGGCGGCGGCGCGGGCGCGGGTGCTCGGGGTGTGCGGCGGGGACGGGACGGTGAACGCGGCCGCCGAGGTCGCCCTGCGCCACGGCCTGCCGCTCGCGGTGCTGCCCGGGGGCACCCTGAACCACTTCGCCTACGACCTCGGCGTGGAGGACGCCCGCGACCTCGCGCGGGCGGTCCGGCGCGGCGAGGCGGTGCGCGTGGACGTCGGCCGCTTCACCTGCGGCGACCGGCGGGGCATCTTCCTCAACACCTGCAGCCTGGGCGTGTATCCGGAGCTGGTGCGGGAGCGGGAGGACTGGTCGCGCCGGATCGGCGGCTGGCCGGCCGGGGTGCTCGCGGCGCTGCGCGTGCTGCGTGCGCACGGGCATCCGATGGAAGCCGAGTTCCGGGGCCAGGTACGCCCGTTGTGGCTGTTGTTCGCGGGGAACGGCACCTACCACCGGATGGGCCTCGCCCCCGGCCGCCGCGTCGACCTGGCCGACGGGCAGCTCGACGTGCGGCTGGTGCACGGCGGCCGCCGGCCCGCACTGCGTCTGCTGGCGGCGGCGCTGGCCGGCCCGCTGACCCGCTCCCCCGCGCATGCGGCGGTCCAGCTGAGCCGTCTGCGCGTCGCGGGTCTGGCACCCGGCACGCTCCTCGCCCACGACGGCGAAGTCACCGAGGTGGCGGGCGAGGTGACGTTGGAGAAGCTCCCCGGGGCGCTCACCGTGTACCGCCCGACGCATGGGTAGCCGACATTCCATCAGTCCACATGGCAGAACGCAGTTCTCACTATTCGACATGCGGGCCTACGGTGAGGTGCAGCGACAGAAGCTCGGACAGGGGAGTTCAGCCATGCCGAAATCGCAGGAGACCGCCGTCTACACGCACGGGCACCACGAGTCGGTGCTGCGGTCGCACACCTGGCGGACCGCAGCCAACTCCGCGGCCTATCTGCTCGGTTCGCTGAGGCCCCACATGAAGATCCTGGACATCGGCTGCGGCCCGGGCACCATCACCGCCGACCTGGCGGAACTGGTCCCCGACGGCCATGTCACCGGCGTCGACCACGCACCCGGCATCCTGGAGCAGGCCCGGGACACCGCGGCCGGACGCGGCCTGGCCAACGTGGACTTCGCGGTCGCGGACGTGCACGCCCTGGACTACCCCGACGACACCTTCTGCGTGGTCCACGCCCACCAGGTGCTCCAGCACGTGGGCGACCCGGTGCGGGCACTGCGCGAGATGCACCGGGTGACGAGACCGGGCGGGTTCATCGCCGTACGCGACGCGGACTACGCCGCGATGACCTGGTATCCGGCGGTGCCGGGCCTGGACGACTGGCTGGACCTGTACGAGCGGGTGGCCCGGGCCAACGGCGGCGAGCCCGACGCCGGGCGCCGGCTGAAGGCCTGGGCGCTGGCCGCGGGCCTCACCGACATCACGGCCACGTCCGGCACCTGGACGTTCGCCACGCCGGAGGAACGGGCCTGGTGGAGCGCGCTGTGGGCGGACCGCACCCTCGCCTCGGCCTACGCCGATCGCGCCACGCAGGGCGGCCATGCCACGGCGGAGCAGCTGCGGGCGGTGTCTCAGGCGTGGCGCGAGTGGGGCCGGCGGGAGGACGGCTGGTTCACCGTCCTGCACGGGGAGATCCTGTGCCGTAAGCAGGCCTGAGGCCGTAAGCCGGCCTGAGGCCGTGAGCAGGCCTGAGGCCGTGAGCAGGCCTGAGGCCGTGAGCAGGCCTGAGGCCGTGAGCAGGCCTGAGGCCGCATGCAGGTCTGCGCCGGTTCGCCTCAGGCACGGGGCAGCAGCGGTCCGAGCGGTCCGAGGTCCAGATTCAGGTCCTCGGGCCGCAGCCCGTAGTGCTCCCGCAGCTCGGCCATCCGCTCCTCCAGGAGCATCAGGGTGAGCCCGATCCGCTCCTCCTGCTCCTCGGTCAGCTCACCCGTGTCGAAGCGGCGCACCGCCTGCCGTTCCATCAGCTGCCGCAGCAGCTCCACCACGGTCAGCACGAGTTTCACCAGGTCGCGCTCGACCGTGTCGGGTTCCAGGTCGAGCCGGTCGTGCGGCCTTCCGCGTGCCGTCATCGGGGCTCCTCGAAGGGCGAGGGAACCGACTCGTTGACCGAGCTGATCAGCGCGTTCAGGTCGATGCGCACAAGGTCGACGTCGGCGATGCGCAGCGTGACGTCGCCGGTGATGACGACCCCGCCGGCCAGGAGCCGGTCGAGCAGGTCGACCAGCGCGATCTCACGGTGTTCGGCCACGGTCACGGTTCCTCCCCGCCGAACTCCCCGGAGAACGAGTAGGCGGCCCACGGCCCGGTGAGCTCCACCCGCATCCCCGGCGCCTCGTTCTTCGTACGATCCACCAGTTCCACGAACTTCTCGGAATCCGCCCGGCACACGAGATAGGCCGCGTTGAGCACGTTCCGGCCCGGCACGCCGGAGAGCGCGGGGTTCTGCGGCGGATGCAGCCGGGAGTCCTCGGCATGCCGCACCAGGCGCTCGTGCACGGTACGGGCGAAGGTCTCGGCACTGCGCCACGCCTCCTCGTGCGCGTGGGTGCGCTCACGCCGCCGGCGCAGATAGTCCCGCCCGCTGGCCGGTCGCCCCGCGGCGGAGGCGACGAGCTCGGCCGGCTCGTCGCTCTCGCTCGGCACGGACACCTTGACGCCCCACTCCACGCGCCCGTCCAGCCGGTCGAGGATGCGCCGGAAGTCCTCCTCGCGGGCCTCGATCATCGTGCGTACCCCGCTGTTGTCCCGGAAGACGGTCGCGAGCCGCAGCGGCAGCGGGGTGGTGACGGTGGTGAGCGCGTCGATCACGCCCTGGTGGGCCCGGGCGGTCGCGGCCAGCCAGTCGAGGTCCTCCAGGTGGGCCCGCAGGGCCTCCTCGCAGTAGTCGGCCTCGGGGACCGCGCTGACGACGGCCACCAGCCCGTGGTGGTGCAGCAGCGCGGCCGGGGCGCCCCCGACGCCCGTCAGCTCGGCCTGCAGGGGCGCGTCGAGAGGGCGGCAGATGGCGTAGACGTAGCGCAGTCCGCTCATCGGGCCTCCTTCGGCACACGGCCGCCGGTTTCCAGCTCCTCGACGCGCGCGAGCCGTTCCCTGAGCTCGGCGTTCTCACGGGCGAGTTCGTTCTGGCGGGCGCGGGAGGAGAGCGCCGGGTCGGTCTCCCACCAGTCAATGCCCATCTCCCTGGCCTTGTCGACCGAGGCGACGACGAGCCGGAGTTTGACGGTGAGGAGTTCGATGTCGAGCAGGTTGATCCTGATGTCGCCCGCGATGACGATGCCCTTGTCGAGCACACGTTCCAGGACGTCGGCGAGGTTCGCCCCGCCGCTCGGACCGTAGGGCTCGGGAAGCCGGCGGGCCGTGGTCATCGACGGCTCCCGCTCTCAGCGTATTCGGGTTCCTCCTCCTCGTCCTCTTCTTCCTCGTCCTCCTCGTACTCCTCCTCGGGCTCCCGCTCGTCCTCGTCCTGCAGCTCCCCCTCGTCCTCCCTCCCGTCCTCGTCCTCCGGCTCCTCCTCGTCCTCGTACGGTTCCTCGTCCTCGTCGACGGGCTCCTCCGCCTCGGACGCCTGGGACTCCTCGGCCTCCTCGGACTCCTCCTCCTCGGCCACCGCGTCCTCATGGCTGCGGACCACCTCGCCGTCGCGGATCTCTCCGCGCCAGCCGTCCTCCGCCTCGCCCCTGAGGGCGACGAAACGGGCGAAGTTCTTCAGGTCCAGCCTGGTCCGGCGGCCCTGGGCGCGCCACAGGTTGCCGGTCTTCTCGAACAGGCCGCTCGGGTAGTACTCGATGACCAGCAGGACACGGGTGAGGTCGTCCCCGAGCGCATGGAAGGTGACGACACCCTTCGTGGTGCCCTTGGCACCCTCCGACGTCCACTGGATCCGCTGGTCGGGGATCTGCTCGGTGGTGTGGGCCTTCCAGCTGCGGTTGGACCAGAACACCTTCAGCTGCCAGTCGGACTTGGTGTCGTCGGCCCGGCTCGCACTCTTGACGCCCTTGGCGAAGGTGCTGAAGTCCTGGTACTGGGTCCACTGGTCGTAGGCCGTCCGCAGCGGCACGCCGACGTCGACGGACTCCATGATCACGGTCGGCTTGTTGCCGCCGCCCTTGCGTCTGCCCTTGCCGCCCCCGAGGTTCTTCACCGCCTCCGTCACGTTCTCCTTGATCCGGGAGGCGCCCAGCTCCAGCGCGGAGCGCAGCGGTCCCTTGCCCTCGGCGAACTTGCGCCCGCCCTCGAGGGCCAGCTTCGCGAAGCCGGGACTGTTGCCCTCGGCGATGTCGTTGAGTTTGACCGTGGTCTCGCCGAGCTTGTGGCCGATGCCGACGAGCATCCGTTCGGCCTGTGCCGACAGGTACTCCTGCACCTCCTCCTTCAGGCGGTCGGCGGCCTCGCTGTGGGCGAGATCGGTCAACGGGTTGTCCTTGGCGGCGCCCGTGGCCTTGCCGGCCGCGGAGGTCGCGGATCCCAGGGTCTCGGTCATCGGTCATCGCCGTCCTTCGACTGCCGGGACCGTCCGCCGCGCGTCGCGCCGCCGGCCGCGGCCGTCCTCTTCGCACCCGACCTGCCGGACGGGCCCGTCTTCTTCGCCGCCGTCTTCTCGCCCGGGGCCTTCGCCCCTGCCTTCTTGTCAGGGGTCCGCTTCGCCGCGGACTTCCTGGCCGCCTTCCTGCGCCGCGGCTCCTCCCGCCGGGCCTCGCCCGCCTCCTCGTCGTGCCCGGACTCCTCGCGCGACTCCTCCTCGTCCTCGGCGCCGGTCCCGGACTCCTCCGCGGAGAGCAGTTCGCGTACGTCGGCGGTACGGTCGTGCAGGCGGTCGGCGAGCGCGCTCATCTGCCGCTCGGCCATGGCGCCGGTGGCGGCCTTGCCGACGTCCCGGAGGTCCTCGCGCAGCTGGTCCCCGATCTCCTTGAACTGCGGGTTGTCGTGCAGCTGCTGCTGCACCAGCTCCCCGAGCGCCCGTGGGCCGAGGTTCAGCTTCTTGCCGGCCACCAGGGAGCCGACCGCGAGGGCCAGTTTCATCTTCTTGGTACGTCCCAGCAGATATCCGGCCCCTATTGCGAGGCCGAGTGCCGTCCGATTCATGATGCCGTCCCAGGGTCTGTGGTCCCGCCGGAGCGCAGGCCGGTCTCCAGCCGGGCGAGCAGTTCGTCCTCGTACCGGTCGAACTCCTCCTCGCTGATCTCGCCCGCCTCCAGTTGTTCTTCGAGCCGGGCCAGTTCGGCCCGTACGGTGGCGGGGTCGTAGTAGATGCGCTCCGCCTCGCGGAGCACCTGTCCGATCACCCATGCACTGCCGCGCACCGGTGCGAAGGGCAGCAGGAGCACCTCGCCGATCAGTCCCACGGTGTCCTCCTTCCGTCCGTGGCCCGGCCGCTACCGCACGGCCGCACCGGCCGTGCGGACCGCGGGTTCGGCGGGGCCGGGCTCGACGAAGCTGTACGGCGGCAGCGGCCCGTTGACCCGCAGGTCGAGGTGGGCGTGGCTGGTGCGGACGTGTTCGACGGCGGCCAGGAACCGCTCGGCCGAGCCCCGCGCGACGAGATACGACACGTTGAGCAGCCAGCCGGTGGATTCGGGGCCCACGCTCACCGCGGCGGCGGCCGGCTCCAGCCGGCTGCGCACCTCGACGGCGTCCCGGATCTCCCTGGCCTGGATCGCGGCCGCGATCATCTCGCCGAGGCGGATCCGCTCCTCGTAGCTGCCGCCGCCCGCCTGCCGGTTGGCTTCGGCGAAGGCGCGAAGCTCCGCGTTCTCGGCGATCACGAGGTGCAGGACGGCCTCTTCGACGTGGCTGGCCTTGACGTTGTACTCGGCCTTTCCGTCCAGCTCCCGCAGCCGCTCCCGGTAGTGCTGCGCCCGCTCGGCGAGCAGCCGGCCGACGGCGTCGTCGTCGGGTGCGACGTTGCCGAACCGCATGGGCAGCACACACCCGGCCGCGCCGGCCTCGGCGAGCACGTTCTGGTGGGCGAGCAGGTCCCTGCGCTTGGGGCGCAGGGCTTCCGGGGCGTCACTGACCAGGGCGGCCAGTTCGCCGGCCTCGAGGACGCGCACCGGGCGGGGCGGCTCGCCCACGCCGGCCATGCCCTCGGGAAGCTCCGGATTGGACCGGGCGGCGATTCCGTAGACGTAGGTACTCACTCCTGCTCCTCCTTCCTGCGCTCCGATGTCCTGCGGGTGCGTGGCCGGGGCTCGGCCTCCCTCTCCTCACGGCCGTGCTTGTCCTCGCGGCCCTGCTTCTCCCCGCGGGCCTGCTGGAAGGCGTCGGCCACGGTCTCCGCGGCGCCGGCCAGTGCCCCCTTGGATTTGCCGCGGGCGCCGGACTCGGTGATCTCACCGACGACGTCGGGCAGCCCGGGAGGCTTCCTCGGGCCCGCCTCCAGGTCGAGGCGGTTGCACGCCTCGGCGAAGCGCAGATAGGTGTCGACGCTGGCGACGACGACCCGGACATCGATCTTGAGGATCTCGATGCCGACCAGGGACACACGAACGAAGGCATCGATCACGAGGCCCCGGTCGAGAACCAGCTCGAGTACGTCGTAGAGGCTGCTGCCGCCGCCTCCGCCGCCGATCTGCTGTGCCGGTACAACGGTCATGCCTGTCGTTCCTCCCTGTGCGTGGCCGGATGCAGGACGTGTGCGTGGACGTGGGATCCGGGCCGGCGGCCTAGCGGCCGCCGGCAGGGCGCGCGTCGGCCCGCCCGCGTTCGTAGCGGCGAACGCGCCGATAGCCGGTGAGCTGCCCCCGTGGGTCGAGTTCGACCTGATAGCTCGCCATCAGGCTCATCGTGTCCGGCACCCTCGGCAGTTCGAGGACCTCCACGTCGAGCGACCATCCGTCCTCGGTCTGCTCGAAGGAGGACACCGACTGCGGTGCGAGACCGGTGAGTTCGGCGAGCTGGGCGCGCGCCTCGCGCAGCACCTCCATGGGTGCCGGCCGGTCGTTCGCCGCATCCGACTCGGTGGTGGATTGCTTCTTATGGGGAATCTGGGATTTCTGTGAACTCTGAGAGTGTGGTGTGTTCTTTGTGTTCACTGCGTCCACCTCTCCCTGCGAATGGCCTCTCCTCGCCCGGCCAAACACCCGGGAGGGCATGGCTCATCGAAGTCGCAGGTCACAGGTGGTGGAAGAGGTGCGGCGGCGCGGGCACGACAAGCCACGCTGAGCCACGGGCGGCGACGGAGAGCCGCGATCGGCACCGAGGTCCCGCGAATCCGCGGGGCCTCAGCGAATCGGGTTCCCGCTCAGCGCACGACCGCCTCCTCGACCAGCAGTTTCGCCGCGGCCGCGATGCCGGCGGCGTCGATGCCGGCCGCGTGCAACTGTTCGTCGGGCGCGGCCGAGCCGGGCATGGTGCGCACCGCGAGCCTGACCAGGCGGGGCGCGGGCCGGGCGTCGGCGAACGCCTCCGCGACGGCGTCGCCGAGGCCGCCCTGCTCGTGGTGGTCCTCGACGGTCACCAGACAGCCGGTCTCCTCGGCGGCCCGGCGCAGGGTCTCCACGTCGACGGGCTTGACCGAGTACAGGTCGACCACCCGCACCTCGATGTCCTCCTCCGTCAGCCGTTCGGCTGCGGCGAGCGCCTCGTGCACGGTGACGCCGGCCGCGACGAGCGTCAGCCGGTCCCGCTCACCGGAGCGCAGCACCTTGCTGCCGCCGACCGGGAACTCCTCCTCGGGGCCGTAGATCACCGGGGTCGCGCCGCGCGAGGTGCGCAGGTAGCGGATGCCGTCGAGTCCGGCCATCTCCGCGACCAGTCTGGCGGTCTGATTGGCGTCGCACGGGTACAGCACGGTCGAGCCGTACAGGGACCGGAACATCGCCAGGTCCTCCAGGCCCATCTGCGAGGGCCCGTCCTGCCCGATCGCGACCCCGGCGTGCGAGCCGACCAGGTTGATGCCGGAGCCGCTGATCGAGGCCATCCGCAGGAAGTCGTGGGCGCGCGTGAGGAACGCCGCGAAGGTGGCGGCGTACGGCAGCCAGCCGCGGGCGGCGATGCCGACGGCCGAGGCGACGAGCTGCTGCTCGGCGATGTAGCACTCGAAGAAGCGGTCGGGGTGCTCCTTGGCGAACACCTCGGTGCGGGTGGAGTCGCCGACCTCGCCGTCCAGGGCGACGACGTCGCCGCGGGCGGTGCCGAGTGCCGCGAGGGCCCTGCCGAAGGCGTCGCGGGTGGCGACCTCGTCCCCCTTGTCGTAGTGCGGCAGTTGGACGACCTCGGTGGTGAGGGAGCGGAGCATCGCGGCGGCGGGCGGCTCGCCGACGCGGACGCGCACATCGCGCGGTCCGCCCAGTTCGGCGACGGCCTCCTCGGGTTCGGGCAGCGGCTTGCCGTGCAGGCCCTCGCGGTCCTCGACCGAGGCGACGCCCTTGCCCTTGAGGGTGCGGGCGAGGATCACCGTGGGCTGCCCGGTCCGCGCCTTCGCCTCGCCGTAGGCCCGGTCGATCGCGTCGACGTCGTGTCCGTCGACCTCGACGGTGTGCCAGCCGAAGGCGGCGAAGCGGCGGGCGTAGGCGTCCAGGTCGTGGCCGTGCCGGGTCGGGCCGCGCTGGCCGAGCCGGTTGACGTCGACGATCGCGGTCAGGTTGTCCAGGTGCTCGTACGCGGCATGTTCGGCGGCCTCCCAGACCGAGCCCTCGGCCAGCTCGCTGTCCCCGCACAGCACCCACACGCGGTAGCCGACGCGGTCCAGGCGCTTGCCGGCCAGCGCGATGCCGACACCGACCGGCAGGCCCTGGCCGAGCGAGCCGGTGGCCGTCTCCACCCACGGCAGCCGGCGCGGGGTCGGGTGTCCTTCGAGCCGGCTGCCGATCCTGCGGAAGGTGAGCAGCTCGCCGTCCTCGACCTGACCGGCCGCCTTGTAGGCGGCGTACAGCAGGGGCGAGGCGTGTCCCTTGGACAGCACGAAGCGGTCGTTGGCTGGGTGTTCGGGGCGTTCGAAGTCGTAGCGCAGATGGTGGGCGAGCAGGACGGCCATCAGATCGGCGGCGGACATCGACGAAGTCGGATGCCCGGAGCCCGCCGCGGCGGCGGCCCGCACGCTGTCGACGCGCAACTGCTGTCCGAGTGCGGCGAGTTCGGCGGTGTTCATGAGTCTCCTTCGGGCTGTTGCTGGGGAGCGGGCTGGTGCGCAGCCTCCGTGTCCAGGGGGACCGCCCCGGATCTGACGAGGCCCAACTGGACCGCCTGGCGCGGGAGTACGGCGTCCAGGAGCCAGTCGGCGGCGACACGGACGCGGTTGCCGGGCAGCGCGGCCAGGTGGTAGCCGCGGGTGACCGCTCCGGCCGGCAGGCCGGACAGCGGGATGCCGAGCGGGTTGGCGGCGGCCTGGACACCCCCGAGGTCGACGGCGAAGCCCAGGTCGCGGTGGCGGTAGACACGCCGGCGCCTGCCGAGGCCGAGCGAGGCGGCCACGTTCTCGCCGGCCACCCGGCCCTGCCGCCAGGCGTGCTGGGCGGTCATGGGCGTGAACTCCCCCGGGTGCTGCAGATCCGGCACGGCCGCGGCGTCCCCGCAGGCGAACACGTCCGCGTCCCCCGGCACCTGGAGGTACGGATCGACGATCAGCCGGCCCCGCTCCAGCGGCTGTCCGACGACCTCGACCAGCGGGTCAGGACGGACCCCGACGCACCACACCAGGGTCCGTGACGCGACGAACTCCCCGTCGGTGAGCAGCACCCCGTCCCGGCCGGCCTCCTTCACGGAGGTCCCCGTGCGTACGTCGACGCCGCGCGCCCGCAGCACCCGGTCGGCCGTGCGGGAGAGCCGTTCGTCCAGCTCCGGCAGCACCCGGGGCGCGGTGTCCAGCAGGATCCAGCGGGGCCGCCCGGCACCCGCCGGGCGCCGGCGCGCGAGGCTGTCGGTGAGCAGCTGGAGCTGTGCGGCCACCTCGGTGCCGGTGTAGCCCGCACCGGCCACGACGAACGTGCACCGGGCGGCGCGGACCGCGGGGTCGTCGTCCGTGGCGGCCAGCTCCGTCTGCCGGGTCACGTGGTCGCGCAGGTACAGGGCCTCGGGCAGCCCGCGGAAACCGTGTGCGTGCCGGGCGACCCCAGGGATCGGCAACAGCTTGTTGACGCTGCCGACGGCCAGCACCAGCCGCTCGTAGCCGACCGCCCCGCTGCCGCCCTCGGGGTCCGTGTAGTGGACGGTGCAGCCGTCCAGGTCGACACCGTGCGCCTCGCCGAGCAGCAGCCGGACCCCGCGCAGGGTGCCGGGGAGCGACACGGCGACCCTGCGGGGCTCCAGGAGCCCGGCGGCCACCTGGGGCAGCAGGGGCAGGTACAGGAAGTAGTCGGTCGGGTTGAGCAGTGTGATCAGGGCACGGCCCCGGGTCACACGGGCGAGGGTGCGAGCGGCCCGGTACCCGGCGAAACCGGCGCCGACGATCACGACGCGTGGTCGACTCACGGTGCGCCTCCGGCGGTGTGGCTCCTCCGAGGCTTTCCGCGTAACCGGGGCCGCGCCACCCAAACGCCGCTCACCTCACCCGGACGCCGGTCCGGCCCCCGTCGCGCCTTTCGGGGTCAGGCCCGGTGGTGCGGGCCCTCGGGATCGATGCCGGGCCGGAGGGGGGCCTCGGACGGCATCGGCGGGTACGGCGTACCGGGTCCGCCGGGCGCGGCCGCGGTCTCACCCGCGGCGGCCGCGTGCGGGTGCTTCTGGTGGGCGGCGCCGCGCAGCAGGTAGGCGATGACGCCGAGGATCGCCGCGGTGATCAGCGCGGCGGCCCAGCCGGGCAGGCCGGTGGCGAGGCCGAGGCCCAGGGCGAGCGCGAGCGCGCCGCCCGCGTACAGGGCGACTGCGCCCGAGGCGGCGTAGAGCATGGCGGTGCGGCGCTGCCTGCGGGTCTGCTCGCGCAGCTCGTCGCGAACCGTCTCGCGTGCCACCTGAGCCAGCTCTTCGACGAGGTGCTTGTCCAGATGTTCCAGGTGATCGATGTGCTCCATGAACTGCGAGTACCCGCCGCGCACGATGCGTAACAGCGACGGCCACGGCCCTGGCCTGTGCGCGACGGTCCGCCGCAACTAGGCTCGTCCGCATGGAGATTCTGGGCGCCTCTCTACGCATCTGCGTCGACGACCTCGAAGCCGCGATCCCCTTCTACGAGCGTCTCGCGGGCGGCAGAGCGCTCCGGTTCGAACGCGGCGGCGTGCAGGTCGCCGCGATCGGCTCCTTCCTGCTGATGAGCGGCCCCGAGGCCGAGCTGGAGCTGCTGCGCAAGGTGGCGGCCACGATCGCCGTCAAGGACGTGGACGAGGCCCACCGGCTGCTCACGGAGCTGGGCGCCCGGATCGTCGCGGGGCCGCTGCCGACGCCGGTGGGCCGGAATCTGCTCGCGGTGCACCCGGACGGCTCGGTCTTCGAGTACGTCGACCACGGCGCCTGAGCCGCACGGCCGCTCAGGGCGCGTCCGGGCGCATCCTGAAGTCCAGGCGGGCGGGCAGGGGCTCGTCGGTGACCCGGGCCCACAGCCGCCCGATCACCTCCGCGCCCTCCCGCAGGTCGGCGACCTCGAAGCCCGTGTCGAAGACGGCCCGGGCGTCGGCGCGCCGTCCTTCGGCGAGCAGCAGCTCGGCCTCCAGCAACCGGAACCGGCCGCGCCGCCGGACAGCGGGCAGCAGCCGCTCCCACACCGCGCGGGCGTCCGCCGCGCGCCGGGCCCTGAGCAACGCCTCCAGGGCCTCCCGGCCGAGCGCGGCCACGGCGGCCGTCCAGGCCTCACCGTCGTCGCGGCGCTCGTGGCACAGGTCGTCGAACGCCTCGGCGTACCGTTCGGCGGCCCGCTCGTGGTGGCCGGACTCCTGGTCGGCCACGGCGAGGCAGCGCAGCAGGGGCCACAGGGACGGGGCGAGCGGGAGGGCGCGTTCCCAGCTGCGGACCGCCTGGGCGCGGTCGCCGGCGTGCCACTGGGCGACGCCGAGGTGGTACTCGGTGTGCGGGGTGGCGGGCGCGGTCTCCAGCATGTCCCGCCAGTGCGGGGCGACCAGCGTCTCACCGGGCGGGCGGACCCGGCGCGGCTCGGGCAGGGAGCCGGTGCGCAGCAGCTCGCGCCAGGGCGCCTGCGCCTCGCCGAGCGTGGACCCGGCGAAGGGGGTGCCGGGCAGTTTCCAGTCGGCGCGCAGGACTTCGAGCGCGCCCCAGCCCGAGCCGGTGGCCAGGATCTCGCCGGGTTCGGTGTCGGCGTACGGCTTCCAGGCCGCGTACGCCTCCTCGACGCGGGCGCGCGGCAGCACCGCGGCGAGCCGCTCCTCGGCGCTCCGGACGACCGCCGGCCACTCGCCTTCGGCGGGCGTGTCGAGCGGGCCGTAGGCCTCCAGCCAGGACACCTCGCTCTCCGGCTCCAGCCGGACGTGCTCCAGCTGGGTGCGGGCGAGTCCTGCCTGGATCTCGCAGTAACCACCGGTGCCGGGCCCGGTCAGCCACTGCTGCCAGCGCCGGCCGCCGGGTCCGCTGCCCCACACGAACAGCTTGCGGCCGCACAGCGCGTCGGTGGAGGTCTGCACCAGCCCGTGCCCGTCCGCGTCCAGCGCGGCGATCCAGCGGCGCCGGCCGTCGGGCACCTCGTAGAAGCAGTCGGCGGCGTAAGGGCTGTCGAGAGGACGGCTGCGGTCGATGCCGTCGTACGAGGGGACGGGCACCCGGCGCAGGCGGCGCTCGTAGCCGAAGTACCAGGCCTCCTCGGCGGGGGCCAGGATCCGGCGCTCCTCGGGTACGGCGATGTTGGACCACCAGTACGTGGGCACCGGGCGCTCGTGCGGATTGCGGATCCGGACGCCGACGAGAAGGAAGTCGGAGCCCTCCGGGAGCCACAGGTCGACCTGGAAGGGCAGGTCGCGCAGCCGCTCCCACTCCCACAGGCGCAGCATCTCGCCGCCGTCGGGGGCGGGGACGCGGGCGGCGTGCAGGGGGGCGCAGGAGAGGGTGGTGTGGCCGGTGGCGCCGATGTTCCACTCGATGCCGCCGGAGAACCAGGCGCCGTTGAGGGCGAAGTCGGCGGGCTGGAACACCGGGTTGCGGTAGAGGAGTTCGCGCCCGGTGGGCAGGTGGACCAGGGAGGCGATCCGACCGCCGAGGCCGGGCAGGACGGTGGCGCGCAGCCGGTCGTTCTCGATCACCAGGGCGTCGAGGGCGCGGGGCTCGCGGGCTCTGCCGTACCCGTCGCGGACGCGCACCGGCAGCAGGCTGTGCAACGGCTCGTAGCCGAGCTGCCGGGCCATGTCCCCGGGCATGTCGTCCCGTTCACGGTCGTCGACCCGGTGGATCTCGTCGAGCGGCCGGAGCGGAGGGAGCGGGTTGTCGGGTCCCAACTGCGCGGCCGGCAGGGTCAGTACCTCACGTCGGATCCTCGTCACGTCGACCATGGAACCCGGGGTGCGGGGAGTCGGCCAGGGGCGCTGCCGGTCAGGATTGCGCAAAGGCGCTCTCGGCGGGGTCGCGCATCTCGGCGGTGAGCGCCCAGCGTTCGTGGTCCCGCCAGGCCCCGTCGATGAAGATCATGTCGGGTGAGAAGCCCTCCAGGCGGAAGCCGGCGCCACGAGCCAGCGCGATCGAGGCGGTGTTGCCGGGCTGGGCGTTGATCTCCAGGCGGTGCAGCCCCAGCGGTCCGAACGCGTACCCGATCACCAGGTCGAGGCCCTCGCGCATCAGCCCCCGGCCGGCCGCGTGGACGAAGACGCCGTAGCCGAGGGCGCCGCACTGGAAGCCGCCGCGGACGATGTTGTTGATGTTGATGAACCCGGCGATGTCCCCGCAGTCCTTCTCGCACACGAGGAAGCCGGCGCGGCTCGGGTCCTCGATGAGGGGTCCGGCGTAGCCGGCGTAGCCCTCGTCGGTGTCCGGCGGGAACAGCCACGGCCGGTGCAGGTCCTTGCTCTCCCTGGCCCGGGCGGTGAACTCGGGACCGTCGTCGAGGGTGAAGGAGCGGATGCCCACGCGGGGGCCCTCGGCGAGGTGGCGGGATGCGGTGTGCGGCATCCCGCCAGCCTACGGGGCACCGGTCGCGGTGCTCGGTGCGGTACCCGGGATCTCAGCGCAGAGCGGGCTCGTCCAGCGTCAACGTGCCCGCGTCCGCGTCGAGTTCGGCCGCGACACCGAAGGGGACGGTCAACGCTCCCGCGCAGTGCCCGAATCCGAACTCCTCGGCCACGGGGACACCCAGCGGGCCGAGGCGGTCGGCGAGCATGGGCCGCACCCGCTCGTAGGGATCGCACTGCGCCCAGGAGCCGAGCAGCACCCCGCGCACCCCGTCGAGCCAGCCGGAGCGCAGGAGCTGGGTGAGGTAGCGGTCCAGCCGGTACGTCTGCTCGCCCACGTCCTCCAGGCACAGGAGCCCGCCGCTCGCCGACGGGCGGGCGTGCGGGGCGCCGCGCTCCGCCGCGAGCAGGGAGAGACAGCCGCCGAGGGTGACCCCGCGGGCCCGGCCGGGCACGAGGGCGGTGCCGCCGGAGGCGAGGGTGCGCACGGTCTCCGGCTCGAAGAGCGTGGACCGCAGGTGCGCCTGCGCCCGCTCGCTCTTGACGAAGTCGATGCCGGCCGCCATCGGCCCGTGCAGCGTGGCGAGGCCCAGACGGGTGGCGAAGGCCTCGTGCAGGACGGTGATGTCGCTGAAGCCGACGAACACCTTCGGTCCGGCCGCGCGCATCGCCTCCCAGTCGAGCAGGTCGATCATCCGCTGGACGCCGTACCCGCCGCGGGCGCACAGGACCGCGTCCACCGCCGGGTCGCACCAGGCGTTCTGGAAGTCGGCGGCGCGGTCGGCGTCCGTGCCCGCCAGGTAGGGGAACTCCCCGTGCCGGTCCAGCACATGGGGTGCGGCCACCGGGTCGAGGTCCCAGCCGCGCAGCACGTCGAGCCCCGCCTGCAGCCGCTCCTCGGGCACCGGCCCGCTGGCGGCCACCACGGCCACGCGTGCCCCGGGGGCCAGCCGCGCGGGCCGTACCAGCTCTCTCACGTGCGCAACTCCAACTCCGGAACACCGGACACACTCAGCTCGAACACCTGAGCGTACAAGGACAGCTCGGCCTCCAGCGCGCGCACCATGGTCTCGGCGCGACGGAACCCGTGCCCCTCCCCCGCGAAGGTGAGATAGGCGTGCGGCACGCCCCGCCCCTCGATCCCGGCGAGGAAGCGCTCGCACTGGGCGGGCGGGCAGATCACGTCGTCCAGGCCCTGGAGCAGCAGGAAGGGCACGGTGAGCCGGTCGGCGTGCGCGGTGGGCGAACGCTCGGCGTACCGTGCGGGCACCTCGGTGAGCGGGCCGATCAGTGACTCCAGGTACCGCGACTCGAAGTCATGGGTCTCCCCCGGCCCCCAGGTGGCCAGGTCGAGGACGGGGTAGACGATGGTGCCGCAGGCGTACACGTCGGTCGTGGTCAGGGAGGCGGCGGTGGTCCAGCCGCCGGCGCTGCCGCCCCGGATCGCGAGCCGGTCACGGTCGGCGGTGCCCTCCTCGGCGAGGGCGAGGGCCACGGCCGCGCAGTCCTCGACGTCGACCACGCCCCACTGCTCGCGCAGCCGCTCCCGGTAGGCACGGCCGTACCCGGTGGAGCCGCCGTAGTTGACCTCGACGACCCCGATGCCGCGCGAGGTGAAGTAGGCGATCTCCAGGTCCAGCACGAGCGGCACCCTGCTGGTGGGGCCGCCGTGCGCCCAGACGACGTACGGCGGCAGCTCGCCGTCGAGGGCGGTGCGGTGCGGGTGGTGCGGCGGGTAGACGTGGGCGTGCACCTCGCGGCCGCCCGGGCCGGTGAAGGTGCGGATCTGCGGCTCGGGGTAGTACGCCGGGTCGACCGGATCCCGGTGCCGGGCGCCGATCGCACGGGCGCGTCCGCTCCTGATGTCCAGCTCGACCACTTCGTATCCGGTGCGCGGGCTGGCGCCGACCGTGACGACCCGGCCCCCGAGCGCCGCGAGGCCGGGCGCGAACTCGGTCCAGGGTCCGGCGGCGTCGACCACCTCGCCGGACTCCGGGTCCAGTATCCCGAGGGCGGTCGCGCCCCGGCCGTGGACGACCGCGACCAGCCCGTTGTCCAGCGGAGCGAACCAGCTCAGGCCGAGCTTCCACAGCGGCCCGGCGAACTCCTCCTCGCGCGGGCACAGCGGGGTGCCGTCCCAGTACAGGTTCCACCAGCCACCGCGGTCGCTCGCGTACAGGAGACGGCCGTCCCTGTCCCACTCCACCTGCGCGACGGCCTCCTGCGGACCGCCGGCGACCGTGCGAACGGTGTGCAGCGTGCCGTCGTCACCAACCTCGCCGACGAGCAGTTCCGTGCCGTCCCACGGCATCCGCGGATGGTCCCAGGCCAGCCACGCGGCCCGGCGCCCGTCGGGCGAGAGCCGGGGGCCGGTGACGAACCGGTGCCCTCCGCCGGTGAGTTCGCGTACGGCGGCCCGGTCCTCGGCGGCCGAGCCGTCCAGCGGTACGGCGGCCAGGACGCGCCGTACGTCGTCCGGGCCGTCCCCGGTGAACTCCTCGAGCACACACCACACTTCGCCACGGGCGAGGTCCACCTGCGGCTGCGCCCAGCGCAGCCCGCCGCCGACCGGGGAGAGGGGGGTCAGCGGGCGCGGCTCGCCGCCGGGCTCGTAGCGGTACAGGCGCTGGTCGGCGAAGTGCGTGAACACCACCAGGGGTCCGTCGTCCCGCATCACCCCGGTCCAGGGCAGGCCGCCGTACTCGATGACCCGGCTGCGCACGTTCCACGGCGCGGCCAGCAGCGACTCCTCGCTCCCGTCGGCCAGCCGCCGCACCAGCGCCCGGCGGCCGCCCTCGGCGGGCCGGGGCTCGGTCCACCAGACCTCGTCCCCGACGAAGCCCACCCACTCGGGGTGCCCGTCGTGCGCGGCGGCCAGCGCCGCGTCGATCGGCGAGGGCCAGGATCCGTACGCCTGCTTGTGCACGTCTTCCCCCATCACCTAGGCCGTCCGCAGGAAACGGTCGAGCACCCGGACACCGAAGTGCAGCGCCTCCACGGGGACGCGTTCGTCGACGCCGTGGAACATCGCCTGGTAGTCGAAGCCCTCGGGAAGCTTCAGCGGAGCGAATCCGTAGGCGGCGTCGATACCGAGCAGCGAGAACTGCTTGGCGTCCGTGCCACCGGTCATGCAGTACGGCACCACGTGCCCTCCGGGCGCGAACTCCTCCACGGCCGCCCGCATCCCGGCGAACGTGGGCGAGTCGACGGGTGCCTGCAGCGCGACCGACCGGTGGTGGAACTCCCAGTCCACGTCCGGCCCGGTGAGCCGGTCGAGGGTCGCGATGAACTCCTCCTCGCCGCCCGGCAGAAAGCGCCCGTCGACGAACGCGGTCGCCTCCCCGGGGATCACGTTCACCTTGTAACCGGCGTCCAGCATGGTCGGGTTGGCGCTGTTGCGTACGGTCGACTCGACCAGCTTGGCGGCCGGGCCCAGCTTCTCCAGCAGACCGTCCACGTTCCGGAAGTCCGGCTCGAAGCCGTACAGGGCGGCGAGCTCGGTGAGCGCGGCCCGTACCGTCGGGGTGAGCCTCAGCGGCCACTCATGCTCGCCGATGCGGGTGACGGCGGCGGCGAGCCGGGTCACCGCGTTCTCCTTGTTCACCTTGGAGCCGTGTCCGGCCCGGCCGCGCGCGGTCAGCTTCAGCCAGCCGGTGCCGCGCTCCCCTGCGGCGATGGGGTAGATCTCCCGGCCGTCGCCGTCGTGGAAGGTGAAGGCACCGGACTCGCCGATGGCCTCGGTGCAGCCCTCGAACAGCTCCGGATGCCGGCCGGCGAGGAACCCGGAGCCGTCCTCGGCGCTGTCCTCCTCGTCGGCGGTGAACGCGATGACGATGTCCCGGCGGGGCCTGATGCCCTGCCGGGCCCAGGAGCGGACGACCGCGAGGATCATCGCGTCCATGTTCTTCATGTCGACGGCGCCGCGCCCCCACACGACGCCGTCGCGGATCTCGCCCGAGAAGGGGTGCACGCTCCAGTCGGCGGCCTCGGCCGGCACCACGTCCAGATGGCCGTGCACGAGCAGGGCGCGGGCGGACGGGTCGGTGCCCGCGAGCCGGGCGACGACGTTGGTCCGCCCCGGCGTCCGCTCCAGCAGCAGGGGTTCCAGGCCGGCTCCGGCCAGCCGCTCGGCCGCGTACTCGGCGGCGGGCCGCTCCCGGCAGTCGCCGCCGCCCCGGTTGGTGGTGTCGATCCGGATCAGGCCGGAGGTGAACTCCACGACCTCGTCCAGCGCCTGCTCGTCAGCCATACTGCTCCTCCACCGCGGCCGAGACGATCGTGGTGACCGCCTTGAAGGTCCGGATTCCCTCGTACATCGTGTCGCTGGTGTACGCCACCTTCCGCTCGCCGATGCGCGCGACCCCCGGGACGACGGTCGCCGCCATCGCCAGGTGCTCGGCGTCGAACTCGACGGCGACGGTGAACGGACCGCCCTGCACGGGCTCGTGGCGGACGGCCAGCCGCGCGGCCTCCTTGGCTGCGGCACGGATGTCGGAGGCGGTCCGGGACGGCGTACGACACACCGCCGCATACCGGGACACATGATCCTTGACCGCGACCTTCAGCGCCTCGGGCGCGTACCCGAGGGCGTCCTCGCAGGCCAGGTCGTCGCCGGTGACGAGCACGACAGGTACGCCGTACTCGGCGACGACATGCGCGTTGAGCAGACCCTCGCTCGCACGCACGTCGTTCACCCACACCCCGGTGATCTGGTTCGCGAGGTAGGTGTGGGCGAGGACACCCTCCATCCCGGCACCCGCGTGGTAACCGACGAACGCGATGCCGTCCACGTCACCGTGCTGCACGCCCTCCACCATGGACAGCGCCTTGTGCCGCCCGGTGAGCATCTCGACCCGGTCGTCGAGCTGCTCCAGCAGCAGGTTGCGCATGCTCCAGTGGGCCTCGTTGACGAGCACCTCGTCGGCGCCGCCGTCGAAGAAGCCCAGCACGGCGGCGTTCACGTCGGAGGTGAACATGGACCGGCACCGCTCCCACTGCGGTGTGCCGGGGAGCACGTCGCCCGGCCAGGTGACGCCGGTGGCACCCTCCATGTCCGCACTGATCAGGATCTTCATGCCCGGCACGTTACGCGTCCCGACCGGGGACGGGCTACGACGGGGCCGTGCGGGGCGGCGGCCACGGCGTCCGCCGCCCCCGCTCCGGAGGATGCTCCCCGGTGTGCGGCCCGCTCACTTCCCGGCCAGGACGAACCAGCGCGCCGGCAGGTCGATGCGGGTGCCGTCGGTGAGGTACTCGGTCTGCGGCAGGACCGTCTCGCCGCTCGCGAGCACCTCCAGGCCGGCTTCACCGAGCAGCCGTGGGATCTCCTCGTCGTCGGCGTCGGCGGGCTTGAGGCCGTGCAGGAAGACGCGGCGCAGCTTGGGCCCCGGTCCGTCCGGGCCGGTGGCCGCCCGCTTGAGGACGTCCCGCGAGCCCGAGGTCAGCTCGACCACGAAGGCACGGCCCGCGGAGCCGATGATCTCGGCGACCGCGGCGGCCACCGCCGCGCGTGCGTCCGGCTCGCTCTGGTGGATGACGGCCCGCATGTACACGTGGCTGTCGCCGAGCCGCTCGTGCAGGGCCCGTACGGTGCCGGTGTCGGTCAGGTCGAGCTGCTGGAACTCGACCGTGTCACCGTGCCCGGCGTGGCGGGCGTGCTCGACGGCGGCGTGCGAGAGATCGACGCCGACGGCCCGGGCGAACCGGGTGGCGAGGTAGCGGGTCTGGGTGCCGTTGCCGCAGCCCAGGTCGACGATGGTGCGCGCGGTGTCCGCGTACGGCAGGAGCAGCTCACTGTGCGGCTGCGCGGTGAGGGAGGGATCGGAGTCCCAGATCGCCTCGCCCGTCGCGTCGGAGGTCTCGCGCCAGTAACTCTCCCACGCGTTGCGGTAGTTGTCCGAGACGTTCATGACGATCTCCCCACGGTCGGTTCCGTGATCGGGATATCGCGGCGGCAGCGGGTTCGGCAAGGGGCAGGAGGTCACCTTCACCGGAAGTACCGACCCCGGCAACCCCGGGGGACGCGGGCGCCCCCGGCTCACTGCCTTCCGTTGACGGCCTGTTCGAACCAGACGGTCTTGCGGTGCCCGGTCGCGCTGGCGCCCCACTCCCGGGCCAGCCGGCTGACCACGCGCAGACCGCGGCCCGACTCGTCGTACGGTCCGGTACCGAGCATCGCGGGCAGGCCCGGTTCGTCGTCCGTGACCTCGAAGAGCAGGGCATCGGTGCGGACCACCCGCAGTCCGATCCGGCCGCCCGAGCCGTGCTGGACGGCGTTGGTGACGACCTCGCTGACCAGCAGCTGCGCCGTTTCCACCGTGTGCGGCAGGCCCCACTCCAGCAGC
This sequence comes from Streptomyces sp. NPDC044064, assembly GCF_056434245.1. Lineage (NCBI taxonomy): Bacteria > Bacillati > Actinomycetota > Actinomycetes > Kitasatosporales > Streptomycetaceae > Streptomyces > Streptomyces sp. NPDC044064. The sequence goes on along the minus strand of NZ_JBWKFN010000016.1, from coordinate 21,351 downwards.
CGGTCGCGGACCAGGCGCCGGGCCCTGGCCACCTCGTGCGGGGCGGCGTCGAGGTGCCACTCGGCGACATGGTCGTCGGGGATGCCGTTGAGCCGGGCCATCAGCAGGGCGACGTCGTCCTTGCGGCCGCCGCGGGTGTTGAGGGCACGGATGATGGTGTCGCAGGCGACGTCCATGGAGGCCGCGGGGTGGGCGGCGGACTCGCAGAGCGCGGCGAGGCCCTCGCCGATGTCGGAGCCGCGCACCTCGACCAGCCCGTCGGTGCACAGCACCAGCCGGTCGCCGGGCGAGACGCGGACGACGGTGGACTCGAACGCGACACCGCCGACCCCTATGGGTGCTCCGGTGGGCAGGTCGAGCAGTTCGCTGCGGCCGTCCTCGGCCCGCACCAGGACGGGCGGGATGTGTCCGGCGTTGGCGAGGTGCAGTTCGCCGCGGATCGGGTCGTAGACCGCGTACAGGCAGGTGGCGAGGTAGTTCTCGCCGAGCCGCCGGGCCAGGTCGTCCAGGTTGCGCAGCAGTTGGGCCGGCGGGGTCTCCATGGTGGCCATGGTCTGTACGGCGGTACGCAACTGGCCCATCATGGCTGCCGAGTTGAGGCCGTGGCCCATGACGTCGCCGACCACGAGGGCGGTGCGCGAGCCGGGCAGCTTGATGGTGTCGAACCAGTCGCCGCCGATCCGGCCGAGCCGGGTGCCGGGCAGATAGCGGGTCGCCACGTCACAGCCGGCCATCCGCGGGTTCACCTGCGGCAGCATGCTGTCCTGGAGGGTGTCGGCGACGTTCTCCTGGTACGTGTACATGCGGGCGTTGTCGAGCACGAGGCCCGCGCGGGCGGCGAGTTCGGCCCCGGTGGTGCGGTCCATGTCGTCGAACGCCGGGCGGTCGGGGCGGCGCATGAGCACCATGAAGCCGAGCACCACGTTGCGCGCCTTGAGCGGGACGATCAGCAGGGAGCGGCCGCCGATCAGCGGCCTGAGGTCGCGTTTCTCGAACTCGCCGGAGATGCGGTTGGACAGTTCCTCGGTGACTCTCGGGATGAGGACCGGTTCGCCCGTGACCATGCACTTGTAGAACGGGGTGTGCTCGGGGAAGGCGAAGGCCTCGCCGACCGGCACGGTGTCGTCCCAGCGGCCCGGTTCGTCGTTGTGCTCGACCCACACCCGGAACATCACGGTGCTGGCGTCCGGCGGACCGTCCGGGAAGCCCTCGCCGGCCAGGACGGCGGCGCGCAGGTGGGTGCCGGCGAAGTCCGCGAAGCGCGGTACGGCGGCACTGGTGACCTCGCGGATGGTCTCGCCGAGATCGAGCGAGGTGCCGATGCCGGAGCTGACCTCGTTGAGGAACTCCAGCCGCTCGCGCACGGCGGCGTACTCGAGGTCGTACTCGGCGCCGGTGGGGATCATCACGGGTGCCGTGCGCTGCTGCGGTACGACGGCTTCGGCGGGGCCGCGGCCGGCGCGGCGCGGGACTCCCCAGTACGGGGTGACGGGCACCCGGTCGTACTGACTGAACTCCAGGACGGGGTAGCCGAGTTCGAGGACCTGGGAGATGATGCGGCCGCTGAGTCCCGGGCCCATGTTGGGCAGGATCTCGGGGAGCCGGCGCTCCAGCTCCTCGGAGGCGGGCAGTTCGGTGTGGCGGGCGAAGCCGGGCGAGATGCGTTCGGCGCTCTCGTCGTCGTAGCCGCGCTCGTCGCGCAGCCGGGTGGCGTCGGCGGCGAGGACCAGCAGCCGGGAGGGTCCCGGACCGATCAGCGGGTAGGCCCACCACAGCACGTCGATGCGGGTGCCGTCGTCCTCGTCCGGGCACAGACGGGCGCGGCCCGCGGTCGCGTAGCCGGTGCGACCGTCGAGGGAGGCCTCCAGGTCGGGGCCGAGCGCCTCGTGTGTCTCGGGGAGGCCGTAGGTGTCCGGCAGTGCGTCGGCGGGGAGGTCGTCGGAGAGTGCCCCGGAGACGGGCAGCAGGTCGGCCGCGGGACGCCCGATCGCGTCCTCGCGGTCCACGCCGAACAGACGGCGCGCGCCGCTGCTCCAGTGGGACACCAAGCCGTCGCGGTCGACGACGACCACGCCCAGCGGCACCCGGCCCGCGGCCGCGTCGCCGGCGCCGCGGCCGGGAGGTTCGTCCCGCTCGCTGCCACGGTCCATGGCCCAGGCCCTCTCTCCCCACGGCTGTTCGTAAACGATCTGTGCCGCCCGCCACTACGGTACGGCTGCGGCCGGTCGCGATGTGTGGCAATCCTGGAATTGGTTTCACCTGATCGCCCCGGCGCGCAGCTCAGCGCCCTGCGGGCGCCCCCCTCGGCGCGCCCTCAGTCCTCGTGGCCGAGTTGCAGGTCGCGCTCGGTGCGGCCGCCGCGCGCGACCTGCAGAACGGTTGCGACCGGCGGGTAACCTGCGGCGATGACGGTGTACTCGCCGGAGGACAGGTCGACGAACCGGAAGGTTCCGTCCGCCCCGGTGGTGAGGGTGTCCACGACGTTGCCCGCGGCGTCCAGCAGTGTCACCCGGGCGTCCTCCACGGGGCGGCCGCCGTTCGCCCGGACCGTGCCCTTCAGGACGGCGCCGCCCGCGAGTTCGATGTCCTGCCGGGTCTCCCGGGCTGCCTGGACGGTGACCGGGAGGGCGGCGGGGCGGAAGGCGGGGGCGCCGGCGGCGAGGGTGTACTCGCCGGCGACCAGTTCGGTGATGACGTAACCGCCCTCGCGGCCGCTGCGGGTGGCCGCGACGACCTCGCCGTGCACGTTGGTGAGGGTGACGGTGGCGTCCCGGACGGCGCTGCCGTCGGCGGTGAGCACGCTGCCCGCGAGGCGTCCGGCGCCGCCGAGCACGACGTCGAGTTCGACGGGGCGCTCGCCGACGGTGACGGAGACGGCCTGCGGCTGGTGGCCGCCCGCGGCGGCGATCAGTACGTACGAGCCGGGCCCGGGGGTGGCCAGCGCGTACCGTCCGTCCTCGCCGCTCGCGCCGCGCCCGACCTGCTGTCCGGAGACGTCGATGAGGGTGAGCGCCGCGCGGGGCACCACGGTCCCGTCGGGGTGCTGCACCGTGCCGCACACCGGGATTCCGGCGGTGTGCGGCGAACGAGCCTGCGGGATGGGGGCGTTCACGGCGGCGGGCTCCGTCTCGGTGGCGTGGTGGGACACCAGCGGTTTCTCCTTGAGGAAGAAGGCGATGAGCAGGCCGAGCACGAGCACCGGGACGAGGTAGAGGAAGATCCGGGGCATCGCGTCGGCGTAGGCGCGGATGTAGGCGTCGCGCAGCGCCGGTGGCAGCGCGTGGACGAGCTGCGGGGTGAGCGACTCGGGGTCGGGCAGCCGGGCGCCCGCGCGCGCGGGCAGTTCGCGGCGCAGTGCGTCGGTGAGCCGGTCCGCGAAGAGGGTGCCGAAGACGGCGGCGCCGACGCTGCCGCCGATCTGCCGGAAGTAGGTGTTGGCGCTGGTGGCGGTGCCGAGGTCGGCGAGGCGCACGGAGTTCTGCACGGCGAGGACGAGGACCGGCATCACCAGGCCGATGCCGGCGCCGAGGACGGCCATCCAGATGCTGTAGTGCAGCCGGGGCGTGCCGGTGTCCAGACGGGACAGCAGCCACATGCCGACGGCGGAGAGGGCGCCGCCGAGGAGCGGGAGGAGTTTGTAGCGGCCGGTGAGGGTGATGAGCTGCCCGCCGATGACGGAGGCGCCGACGATGCCGGCCGTCATGGGCAGCATCAGCAGCCCGGACTCGGTGGCGCTGGCCCCGTCGACCATCTGCAGGAAGGTCGGCAGATAGCTGGCCGCGCCGAACAGGGCGACACCGATCACCAGGCCGACCAGGCCGGTCACGTTGAAGACGGAGTCCCGGAACAGCCGGAGCGGGATCAGGGGTTCGGCGGCGAAGTGCTCGGCGACGAGGAAGAGGACGGTGGCGGCGACGGCACCCGCGCCGAGGCCGAGGATCTCCCGGGAGTCCCAGGCGTACTCGGTGCCGCCCCAACTGGTCAGCAGGACCAGGCAGGTGGAGGCCGCGGCGAGCAGCAGGGCCCCGAGCACGTCGAGCCGGGCACGGACCCGCGGCCTCGGCAGCTTGAGGACGACGGTGACGACGGCCAGGGTGACCAGGCCGAAGGGGACGTTGACGTAGAAGCACCAGCGCCAGGAGAGATGGTCGGTGAAGTAGCCGCCGAGGAGAGGTCCGGCGACGGAGGCGAGGCCGAAGGCGGCGCCGATCAGGCCCATGTAGCGGCCGCGCTGCCGAGGCGGCACGATGTCGGCGATGATCGCCTGGACGCCGATCATGAGCCCGCCCGCGCCCACGCCCTGGAGGGCGCGGAAGGCGATCAGCTGGTCCATGCTCTGCGCGCGCCCGGCGAGGGCGGAGCCGACGACGAATACCAGGATGGCGAACTGGAAGACGCCCTTGCGGCCGACCAGGTCGCCCAGCTTGCCGTACACCGGCAGGCCGATGGTGGAGGTGAGCAGATAGGCGGTGATCGCCCAGGACATCCGGTCCAGGCCGTGCAGCTCGCCGACGATCTTCGGCAGCGCGGTGGCGACGATCATCTGGTCGAGTGCGGCCAGGAGCAGGGCGAGCATGAGCCCGAAGAAGACCAGCCGCACCCTGCGCGCGCCGAGTCCGGCGGCCGGGGCGGGGGGCGGAGGTTCCTCGACGGTCTCCGCCGGGGCCGGTGCCGCGGCCGGCTCGTGCTGCACCAGAGTCGTCCCGCCCACGTAGGGCTCCCCTCGTCGCGCCTGTCACATTTCCCGCGTAAGGCGACAACTGCGAACAAGTACGGCGAGTTACGGTGCAATCCCGGACGGGACGGAGATCCACTCGAACCGGTGAGGGGGCGCTGCACCGGCGCAACACCCCTTCACCGGCCGGATCTTGGCCCTACTTCTCCACGTGGGCGGCGAGGTTGGCGAGGATCGCGTCGTAGATCCGGCCGAGACCCTTGGGCGCGAAGGTCTTCTCGAAGAAGCCGCCGATGCCGCCGGCACCCTTCCAGGTGGTGGTGACGACGACCCGGGAGCTGCCCTCGCCGGCCGGCGTCACGCGCCAGGTGGTGACCATGGAGGAGTTGCGGTCCTTCTCGACGAGTTCACCGTCGCTGGGCTCGCTGACCTCCAGGAGACAGTCGCGCACGCGCTTGCTGGTGGCCTGGAGCTTCCAGTGGACGAGGGTGCCCTCACCGTCACCGCCCTCGCGCACCTCGTACTCGCTGAAGTGCTCGGGCAGCAGCTGCCGCCGCGTGCCGCTGTAGTCGGCGAGCGCGTCGAACACCTGCTCCGCGTTCGCCGCGACGACCCGCTCCGTGGTGGCTTCGACCTGCGCCATTGCGTTCCTCCAGGACCTGGTTTCTCGGGGTTGGAGCAAGCCAACCACCCCGGCGCCCGGCCACCCAAATCGGGGTCGCACGATCATGGGAACGTATGTTCTATTCTATGCGCGAGCGCTACCGAGGAGGCGTCATGCGCTGGGAGAACCTCACCGTGGACTCCGGGGAGTCCGGCGGTCACGGCCGGGCCGCCGATACCGCACTGTTCGGCGCGGACGCCGTCGTCACCCGCACCTTCGACACACCGGAGTTCCGCGGGATCACCTTCCACGAGGTGCGGGCCCGCTCGGTCCTGAACCGGGTGCCGGGCGCCTCACGCATGCCGTTCGAATGGACGGTGAACCCGTACCGTGGCTGCTCCCACGCGTGCGTCTACTGCTTCGCCCGCAAGACGCACAGCTATCTGGACCTCGACACCGGGATCGGCTTCGACACCCAGATCGTGGTGAAGGTGAACGCGCCCGAGGTGCTGCGCCGCCAGCTGGCCTCGCGCCGCTGGCAGGGCGACCACGTGGCGATGGGCACCAACGTCGACTGCTACCAGCGCGCCGAGGGCCGCTACCGGCTGATGCCGGGCATCATCTCGGCGCTCACCGAGCACGCGAACCCGTTCTCGATCCTGACCAAGGGCACGCTGATCCTGCGCGACCTGGACCTGCTGGTCCGCGCGGCCGCGGTGACGGACGTGGGGATCTCGGTCTCGGTCGGCTTCACGGACACCGAGCTGTGGCGCACGGTGGAGCCGGGCACGCCGGCGCCCGAGCGCCGCCTGGACGTGGTCCGCACCCTCGGCGAGCACGGCATCGGCTGCGGGGTGCTGATGGCGCCGGTCATCCCCTTCCTGAGCGACGATCCCGCCCAACTGCGAGCCACCGTGCGGGCGATCGCGGCGGCCGGAGCCACCTCGGTCACCCCTCTGGTGCTGCATCTGCGCCCCGGCGCCCGGGAGTGGTTCATGGCCTGGCTCGGCCGGCACCACCCGCACCTGGTGCGCCGCTACGAGCGGCTGTACGCGGAGGGCGCCTACGCACCCAAGTGGTACCAGCGCCGGATCACCCGTCAGGTGCACGAGCTGGCCCAGGAGTACGGCATCGGACCCACGCGCGCGGGCACGGCCCGGCGGATCCGGCCGGCCGGGGTCCTGGCCGCGGCCGAGCCCACGGACGTGTCCGAACCGACCCAACTCACCCTCCTTTGAGAGCGTTAGAGGGCATCCCTCGACCCAATTGGGTCAACTATTGACATAATAGGTTCTTCAGGGCGCTCTCTTCGGGACGATGCGGCGAGAACCGTGACCCTCGCGGTTCGCATCACCCTCCGTCCCGGGAGGACCCATGAGGACACGCGCAGCGATGCTGTGCGCAGCCGCCGTCATCACGGCGGGCTCGGTCACGGCCGTGCCCGCGCAGGCGGCCCCCACCGCTCCGGCGGCCAGGCTCACCTGGAAGACCTGCGGCACCAGCGACTACCCGACGCTCCAGTGCGCGTCCCTGAAGGTGCCGCTGGACCACACGCATCCGTCCGGCACCCAGATCACCCTCGCCCTGTCCCGCGTGCCGCACACCGCGGCGACGTCCCAGGGCCCGCTGCTGGTCAACCCCGGCGGCCCCGGCGGCAGCGGTCTGACGCTCGCCGGGTTCGTCGCGTCCGCGCTGCCGAAGGGCGTGGCGGCGCAGTACGACGTCATCGGCTTCGACCCGCGCGGAGTGGGCCGCAGCACCCCGGCCCTCGACTGCTCGCCCCGCCACTTCAGGACGGTGCGTCCCGACACCGTTCCCGCCACGGCCGCGCTGGAGCAGAAGAACCTGCAGCGCGCTCAGTCCTTCGCCACCGCCTGCGGCCGCAAGTACGCGAGCGTCCTGCCGCACATCGACACCGTCGAAGCAGTCCAGGACATGGACTCGGTCCGACAGGCCCTCGGCGCGCAGAAGATCAGCTACTTCGGCTACTCCTACGGCACCTACCTGGGCGCGGTCTACGCCAAGCTCTTCCCCGAGCGGGTCCACCGCCTGGTGCTGGACTCGATCGTGAACCCGACCGGCATCTGGTACGAGGACAACCTCGGCCAGGACTACGCCTTCGACGACCGCCACCGGGCCCTGATGGCGTGGATCGCCAAGTACGACTCCACGTACCGGCTCGGCAAGGACCCCGCGAAGGTCGAGGCCGCCTGGTACGCGATGCGGGCTGCCCTGGCGAAGAAGCCCGCGGGCGGGAAGGTCGGCGCCTCCGAACTGGAGGACACCTTCATCCCCGGCGGCTACTACAACGGGTACTGGCCCTATCTGGCCCAGGCGTTCTCGGCCTACGTCCACGACAAGAACGCCGAACCGCTGGTGGAGGCGTACCAGCGGTTCGCCGCCGTGGACACCTCGGGCGACAACGGCTACAGCGTCTACACGGCGGTGCAGTGCCGTGACGCCTCCTGGCCGCACAACTGGAACCGCTGGCGGACGGACACCTGGGGGGTGTACGCGAAGGCACCCTTCATGGCCTGGAACAACGCCTGGTACAACGCACCCTGCGCGTACTGGCCGGCCGGCACCCTGAAGCGGGTGAACATCGCCAACGGCAAGCTGCCGCCGACGCTGCTGTTCCAGGCGACGGACGACGCTGCGACCCCGTATCCGGGCGGTGTGACGGCCCACCACCTGCTGGCCCGCTCCAGCCTGGTGGTCGAGGACGGCGGCGGCAACCACGGCATCACGCTGAGCGGCAACAGCTGCCTGGACAAGTACCTGGCCGACTATCTGACGAGCGGCAAGGTCCCGTACGGCACCGGCACGGCCGACGCGGTGTGCAAGAAGTCCCCGGACCCGAAGCCGCTCAAGGCGAAGGCGGCCTCGGCGCCGTCGCGCGGCTCGACCCTGCACGGCCTGCTGGGCTTCCGGCGCTGAACTGCTCCTGACGGCCCGTCGGGGGCCGTGACGGGGCGTTGTCGGACCCGTGGTCCACCATGGGACGCATGAGCGAACCGACCCGCATCCCCGCCCCCGACGGGGTCGCGCCCGCGGCCCAGTACAGCCACGTGGTCAGCGCGACCGGCCGCCTCGTCGCCGTCTCCGGCCAGCTGGCCCTGGACGAGGACGGCAAGCTCGTCGGCGAGGGCGATCCGGCCGCGCAGGCCCGGCAGGTGTTCGAGAACCTGAGGCGCTGTCTGGCCGCCGCCGGGGCCGGCTTCCGGGACGTCGTCAAACTGACCTGCTTCGTCACGGACATCGCCTTCCTGCCGGCGATCCGCGCGGCCCGCGCGGCGCACATACCCGACGACCGTCTGCCGGCGGCCTCGGCCGTCCAGGTGGCCGCGCTCGTCGCCCCGGAGTTCCTGATGGAGGTCGAGGCGCTCGCGGTGGTCGGCGGATAACCAGGGGCGCGTGCGGGAGCGGGTCTCTAGGGTGCCGCCATGGACAACCCGCTCCCGCACATCCGTCCGATGGCCCTCGACGACTGCGACCGCGTCTCGGAGATCCGCGTCCGCGGCTGGCAGCACGCCTACCGGGGGCTCATGCCGCAGAGCCATCTCGACACGCTCAGCGTGGCGCGGGACGCCGAGAAGCGGCGGGCATGGTTCGTACAGGGGGACGGAGCGGTGGCGAACCTGGTCGCCGAGCTGGACGGCCGGATCGTCGGCTGGGCGGCGCACGGGCCGTACCGGGACGGCGAGGTGCGCACCGGGGACTGCGAGTTGTACGCCCTCTACCTCGACCCCGCACACATCGGAAGCGGGATCGGGCGGGCGCTGCTGGCCGCGTCGGTCGAACAGTGCTCCGGACACCCCCGCATGTTCCTGTGGGTCCTCGAGGAGAACACGCGCGCCCGCCGCTTCTACGAACGCGCCGGTTTCCGTGCGGACGGCGCCGAGGAGCCCTTCGACGTGGACGGCGTGGCCGTCCCCGAGGTGCGGTACGCCAGGGAGCTGTGAGCGGGCGTCACCTCTGCCTCTGCTGCGGGATGCGGGCCAGCGCGTGCACCGCTGCCTCCGCGAGCGCCGGATGCGCGAGGGCCTCGTTCAGGACCCGGCGGGCGCGCTCGTCGCCGAGGGTGCCGAGGCCCTCCACGCAGGCCAGCGCCACCCGCCGGTACGGGTCGTGCGGGCGCAGCCGCCGCTCCAGGGTGGTGATCAGCGCGGGCACGGACTCGGGGGCCTGCAGGTCGACCAGGAGCCGCACCGGGTGCAGGGCGTAGGCGACGCGCAGTTCGTTGGTGGCGAGCGCGGCGGCCGCGCGTGCGGTGCGCGGGTCGCCGAGGCGGGCGAGCGCGTGGGCGGCGGAGGCGCAGCGCGGCGGGTCGCGGTGGTTGAGCAGCAGCACCAGGGCCTCGAAGGCGCGCCGGTCGCCGGCGACGCCGAGCCGGAACGCGGCCAGTTCCCTGGCCCACAGCGGCTGTCCGGGCGCGGTGAGCACCTCCGCCAGTTCGTCATGGTCCTCGGTCGCCGCCAGCTGCTCGTACGCGACCGAGCCGCGCGACTCCTGTCGCATGCGTTCCGTGAGCGATCGCCACTCTTCGTCCACGAGGGCCAGCCTAGGCGGGTCGCGCCCCTGGAGGGAGCTACATCACAAACTCGGTCCGGCTCAGGTCTGGCGCGCTCGTTACTCGCCGGTTAAGCTCAGACGAGCGAGTTACCCACTCGCACATCCGCTGACGACGGTTTGGTGACGCAGCCGTCGTGAGTAGGTCGGTTCGGTACATCGGTACCGCAGTACGACCCGGCTCCGGGACAGGGCCGGTCGGAATCAGCCTCTCCCGGGCGTGTGCATGCCCGTGGCGAAGGCCCACCGGGCGTGTGCGCCAGCAGCCCGGAAACACCCGCATCTTCTTTTCTCTCCGCCCCGGTGTGCGCCTCCTGGCGCACCCGGTGCGTTCCCAGTCGTCACCCTCATTCCTGGAGTCCCGCGATGGCCACTCCCCTGTCCGACACCCCCCTGTCCCAGCTCAAGACGATCGCCGTCGTCGGCCTCGGCACCATGGGCACCGGCATCACCGAAATCCTCGCGAAGGCCGGCCGCGAGGTGATCGGCATCGACATCAGCGAGGCTCAGGCCGCGAAGGCCGCCGCCGCCCTGGAGGCCGCCACCGCCCGCGCCGTGGAGCGCGGCCGGCTGACCGAGCAGGAGCGCGCGGACGTCCTCGCCCGGGTCCGCACGTCCACCGACATCGCCGCGGCCGCCGACGCCGACCTGGTCATCGAGGTGGCCCCGGAGTCGTACGAGATCAAGCACCAGATCTTCCGCGACCTGGACGCCGTCGTCCGCCCCGAGACGATCCTCGCGACCGGCACCAACGCTCTGTCGGTCACCCGGCTCGCCGCCGACTCGGCCCGCCCGGAGCGCGTGCTCGGCCTGCACTTCTTCAACCCGGCCCCGGCGATGAAGCTGGTCGAGGTCGTCTCCTCGGTGCTGACCGCGCCGCAGGCCGTCGCCGCTGTCACCGACCTCGCCGTCGAGCTGGGCAAGGAGCCGGTCGCGGTCGGCGACCGCCCCGGTTTCGTCGCGGACGGGCTGCTGTTCGGCTACCTCAACCAGGCCGCCGCGATGTACGAGGCCCGGTACGCCTCCCGCGAGGACATCGACGCGGCCATGCGGCTCGGCTGCGGTCTGCCCATGGGCCCCCTCGCCCTGCTGGACCTGATCGGCATCGACACCGCGCGTACGGTCCTGGACGCCATGTACGCCGAGTCCGGCGACCGGCTGCACGCCCCCGCCCCCATCCTGAAGCAGCTCAGCGAGGCGGGCCTGACCGGCCGCAAGGCCGGGCGCGGCTTCTACACGTACGAGGCGCCGGGCAGCGCCACCACCGTGCCGGACGCACTGACCCCCGCCGAGGGGAACGCACGGGTCACGGGCCGCTCCGTGCGCTCCGTCGGCGTCGCGGGCTCGGGCACGATGGCCTCCGGGATCGCCGAGGTCTTCGCCAAGGCCGGGTACGAGGTCGTCCTCGCCGCCCGCAGCGAGGAGAAGGCCCAGACCGCCAAGGCGCGGATCGGCAAGTCCCTCGCGCGCTCCGTCGACAAGGGCCGGATGACCGCCGAGGCGGCCGCCCGGACCCTGGACCTGATCACCCCGGCGGGTTCCTACGAAGCCTTCGCCGGTGTCGACCTCGCCGTCGAGGCGGTCGCGGAGGACCTGGAGGTCAAGCAGCAGCTGTTCGCGACGCTGGACAAGGTCTGCAAGCCCGGCGCGGTCCTCGCCACCACCACCTCCTCGCTGCCCGTGGTCGCCTGCGCCCGCGCCACCTCGCGCCCGCAGGACGTGATCGGCATGCACTTCTTCAACCCGGCCCCGGCGATGAAGCTGGTCGAGGTCGTCCGCACGGTCCTGACGGCCGACGACGTCCACGCCACCGTCCGCGAGGTCTGCACGAAGGTCAGGAAGCACGCCGTGGACTGCGGCGACCGGGCCGGGTTCATCGTGAACGCGCTGCTGTTCCCGTACCTGAACAACGCGGTCAAGATGGTCCAGGAGCACTACGCGTCCCTCGACGACATCGACGCCGCGATGAAGCTCGGCGGCGGCTACCCGATGGGCCCGTTCGAACTGCTGGACGTCGTCGGTCTGGACGTCTCGCTCGCGATCGAGAAGGTGCTCCACCGCGAGTTCCGCGACCCGGGCCTGGCCCCGGCCCCGCTGCTGGAGCACCTGGTGGCCGCGGGCTGCCTCGGCCGCAAGACCGGCCGCGGCTTCCGCGAGTATGCCCGCCGCTGACGGCGTCGGTGACTGGTTCGACGGTGCCTCCGAGGGCGCGGACTGGGGCGGCCTGCTGGACCCAGTGGCGTTTCCCGCCCTTTCCGGACCCGGCACTCCCCCGCCCTCCAAGGGCGGGGGAAACCCCGGACCTGCGCATCGAGCTGCGGACATGCAGTACGTTCGGGTCATGTCCCAGCCCGCCAAGTCCTCACGTACACCAGCCACGCCCGACGCGCCGGAAAGTGCCGCAGGCAGCCGCGCCGCCGCCCAGCGGCTGAAAATGCGCCGAGAGCTGGCGGCCGCAGCGATGGAGCTGTTCGCGACCAAGGGGTACGAGGCGACCACCGTCGACGAGATCGCGGCCGCTGCCGGGGTCGCGCGCCGCACCTTCTTCCGCCACTTCCGCTCCAAGGAAGAGGCGATCTTCCCCGACCACGACGACACTCTGATCCGCGCGGAGGCGGTCCTCAACGCCGCCCCCGCGCACGAGCACCCGCTCGACACCGTGTGCCGTGGCATCAAGGAAGTCATGAAGATGTACGCGGCCCGGCCGGAGATCTCGGTCGCCCGCTACAAGCTCACGCGCGAGGTGCCCACCCTGCGCGAGGCGGAGATCGCCTCGGTGGCCCGCTACGAGCGCCTGTTCACCCGCTATCTGCTCGGCCACTTCGACGAGCACGCGCACGCCGACGACGCCAACGACGACCCGCTGCTCGCCGAGGTCGCCGCCTCCGCCGTCGTCACGGCCCACAACCACGTCCTGCGGCGCTGGCTGCGGGCCGGCGGCCAGGGCGACGTGGAGGCCCAGCTCGACCACGCCTTCTCGATCGTGCGCAAGACCTTCGGCACGGGCATCGGCGCCGGGCGCGGCTCGGCGGCCAAGCCGGCCGCCACCACGGCCCCGGCGACGGTGTCCGCACACGGCGAGGTGCTCGTGACGGTCGCCCGCACGGACGCCCCGCTCGACGAGGTCATGCGCACCATCGAGGAGGCGCTCAAGGAGCGCTGAGGCCCGCCGAGGCGCTCCGAGCGCGCGTTCCCGCTGTGACGACGGCCACCCCACGGGGTGGCCGTTTTGGCATGTCAGGGGCCCTTTTCCAGCAGATTTCAGAAGCCGTTCGATCGATCATCGCTCATTTGTTACGTAAAGATTTCATCCGAGGCGAACTCATGACACTCAGTGCCTTGCCACCTGACACGCGGTGTCATACGTTGAAGGTGTCCGGGCGGCCGGCGAGCAGAGACCGATCGTTCGCCGGCTGTCCCCGCAAGCTCATGGCCTGCGCGCCCGGACGCCTGCGTCACAGGCAACCTCCCGCGCCACAAAGCGCTGCCGAAGCATCACCTCGCCGAACCGACGGCATCACCAAAACCCTCAGCAGCACTCCCAGCAGCACCGACGAACCCCCAGCGCCCCTCCCTCAGGGCGCACACCGCCGGAGGCAATACCGTGACCGTGAAGGACATCCTCGACGCGATCCAGTCGCCGGAATCGACACCGGCCGACTTCGCAGCCCTGCAGGTCCCCGAGTCGTACCGCGCGATAACCGTGCACAAGGACGAGACGGAGATGTTCGCGGGCCTCGAGTCCCGCGACAAGGACCCGCGCAAGTCGATTCACCTGGACGAGGTTCCGGCGCCCGAACTGGGCCCCGGCGAGGCCCTGGTGGCCGTCATGGCCTCCTCGGTCAACTACAACTCGGTGTGGACCTCGATCTTCGAGCCGCTGTCCACCTTCGGGTTCCTGGAGCGCTACGGCCGGCTCAGCGAGCTGACCAAGCGCCATGACCTGCCGTACCACATCATCGGCTCCGACCTCGCGGGCGTCGTCCTGCGCACCGGCCCCGGCGTGAACGCCTGGAACCCCGGTGACGAGGTCGTCGCGCACTGTCTGTCCGTCGAGCTGGAGTCCAGCGACGGCCACAACGACACGATGCTCGACCCCGAGCAGCGCATCTGGGGCTTCGAGACCAACTTCGGCGGCCTCGCCGAGATCGCGCTCGTCAAGTCCAACCAGCTGATGCCGAAGCCCAAGCACCTCAGCTGGGAGGAGGCCGCGGCCCCGGGCCTGGTCAACTCCACCGCCTACCGTCAGCTGGTCTCCCGCAACGGCGCCGGCATGAAGCAGGGCGACAACGTCCTGATCTGGGGCGCGTCCGGCGGGCTCGGCTCGTACGCCACGCAGTTCGCGCTGGCCGGCGGCGCCAACCCGATCTGTGTCGTCTCCAGCGAGCAGAAGGCGGACATCTGCCGCTCGATGGGCGCCGAGGCGATCATCGACCGCAGCGCCGAGGGCTACAAGTTCTGGAAGGACGAGCACACCCAGGACCCGAAGGAGTGGAAGCGCTTCGGCAAGCGCATCCGCGAGTTCACCGGCGGCGAGGACATCGACATCGTCTTCGAGCACCCCGGCCGCGAGACCTTCGGCGCGAGCGTCTACGTCACCCGCAAGGGCGGCACCATCACCACCTGCGCCTCGACCTCGGGCTACATGCACGAGTACGACAACCGCTACCTGTGGATGTCGCTGAAGCGGATCATCGGCTCGCACTTCGCCAACTACCGCGAGGCCTGGGAGGCCAACCGGCTCATCGCGAAGGGCAAGATCCACCCGACCCTGTCGAAGGTCTACTCCCTGGAGGAGACCGGCCAGGCCGCGTACGACGTGCACCGCAACCTCCACCAGGGCAAGGTCGGCGTGCTGTGCCTGGCCCCCGAGGAGGGCCTGGGCGTGCGCGACGAGGAGATGCGCGCCAAGCACATCGACGCCATCAACCGCTTCCGGAACGTCTGAGAGCCTTAGATGACAGAGCGTCAGAAGGACCGTCCGTGGCTCATGCGGACGTACGCCGGCCACTCGACGGCCGAGGCGTCCAACGAGCTGTACCGGCGCAACCTCGCCAAGGGCCAGACGGGTCTGTCGGTGGCGTTCGACCTGCCGACGCAGACCGGCTACGACCCCGACCACATCCTCGCCCGCGGCGAGGTCGGCCGGGTCGGCGTGCCCGTCTCGCACCTCGGTGACATGCGCCGGCTGTTCCAGGACATCCCCCTGGAGCAGATGAACACCTCGATGACGATCAACGCCACCGCCATGTGGCTGCTGGCGCTCTACCAGGTCGTCGCCGAGGAGCAGGGTGCGGACATCACCAAGCTCCAGGGCACGACCCAGAACGACATCGTCAAGGAGTACCTGTCCCGGGGGACGCACGTCTTCCCGCCCGGGCCGTCGCTCCGCCTGACGACGGACATGATCGCGTACACGGTCTCCCACATCCCGAAGTGGAACCCGATCAACATCTGCAGCTACCACCTGCAGGAGGCCGGGGCCACGCCGGTGCAGGAGATCGCGTACGCGATGTCCACCGCGATCGCCGTCCTCGACGCCGTGCGCGACAGCGGCCAGGTGCCGCAGGAGCGCATGGGCGACGTGGTCGCGCGCATCTCCTTCTTCGTGAACGCGGGCGTCCGCTTCGTCGAGGAGATGTGCAAGATGCGGGCGTTCGGCCGCATCTGGGACAAGGTCACCCGTGAGCGGTACGGCATCGAGGACGCGAAGCAGCGCCGGTTCCGCTACGGCGTCCAGGTCAACTCGCTCGGCCTGACCGAGGCGCAGCCGGAGAACAACGTCCAGCGGATCGTCCTCGAGATGCTGGCCGTGACCCTCTCCAAGGACGCCCGTGCGCGTGCCGTGCAGCTGCCGGCCTGGAACGAGGCCCTCGGCCTGCCCCGGCCGTGGGACCAGCAGTGGTCGCTGCGCATCCAGCAGGTCCTCGCGCACGAGAGCGACCTGCTCGAGTACGAGGACATCTTCGAGGGCTCGCACGTCATCGAGGCGAAGGTGACCGCCCTCGTCGAGGAGTCCCTCGCCGAGATCGAGCGGATCCAGGAAATGGGCGGCGCGATGGCCGCCGTCGAGTCCGGCTACCTCAAGTCGCAGCTGGTCTCCTCGCACGCCGAGCGCCGGGGCCGGATCGAGTCCGGCCAGGAGAAGATCGTCGGCGTCAACATCTTCGAGACGACCGAGCCGAACCCGCTCACCGCCGACCTGGACGCAGCGATCCAGACGGTCGACCCGGCGGTCGAGGCCAGGGTCGTCGAGGCGATCGGGACCTGGCGCGACACGCGCTACCAGCCGCCCTTCAACCACCCGCGCCCGTGCAAGGCGCTGGAGCGGCTGAAGGAGGCCGCCAAGGGCAGCGGCAACCTCATGGAGGCCACCCTGGAGTGCGCCCGTGCCGGGGTCACGACCGGCGAGTGGGCGGGCGCGCTGCGCGAGGTGTTCGGCGAGTTCCGCGCGCCGACCGGTGTCTCCTCCGCTCCCATCGCCGTTCCCGTCGAGGCGGGCTCGGCACTCGCCGAGGTCCGCGCCAAGGTGGACGCCACCGCCCGCGACCTGGGCGTCGGAAAGCTCCGCTTCCTGGTCGGCAAGCCCGGCCTGGACGGGCACTCCAACGGCGCCGAGCAGATCGCCGTCCGGGCGCGTGACGCCGGCTTCGAGGTGGTCTACCAGGGCATCCGGCTGACGCCCGAGCAGATCGTGGACGCCTCACTGGCGGAGGACGTGCACGCCGTGGGCCTGTCGATCCTCTCCGGCTCGCACGCCCAGCTGGTGCCGGACGTGCTCCAACGGCTGCGTGTGGCCGGTGCCACAGATATACCCGTGATCGCTGGTGGCATCATCCCGAATGGTGACGCCGACCAGCTGCGGGCCGCAGGAGTGGCCGCGGTCTTCACCCCGAAGGACTTCGACATCACCGGGATCATCGGCCGCATCGTCGACGAGATCCGGAAAGCGAACAAGCTCGACCCCCTGGAGGTCCCCGCATGACCGTCAACCGTCTTCGTCCGCGGCGTTCCTGCCTCGCCGTGCCGGGGAGCAACCCCCGCTTCCTGGAGAAGGCGCAGGGTCTCCCGGCCGACCAGGTCTTCCTGGACCTGGAGGACGCATGCGCGCCGCTGGCCAAGCCCGAGGCGCGGCACACCATCGTCAAGTTCCTCAACGAAGGTGACTGGACGGGCAAGACGCGGGTCGTGCGCGTCAACGACTGGACGACCGAGTGGACGTACCGCGACGTCGTGACCGTCGTCGAGGGCGCGGGCCAGAACCTCGACTGCATCATGCTGCCGAAGGTGCAGACCGCCGAGCAGATCGTCGCCCTGGACCTGCTGCTGACGCAGATCGAGAAGACCATGGGCTTCGAGCTGGGCAAGATCGGCATCGAGGCGCAGATCGAGAACGCGCAGGGCCTCAACAACGTCAACGCGATCGCGCAGGCCTCCCCGCGCGTCGAGACGATCATCTTCGGCCCGGCCGACTTCATGGCCTCCATCAACATGAAGTCGCTCGTCGTGGGCGAGCAGCCGCCCGGCTACCCGGCGGACGCCTACCACTACATCCTGATGAAGATCCTGATGGCCGCCCGCGCCAACAACCTCCAGGCGATCGACGGCCCCTACCTGCAGATCCGCAACGTCGAGGGCTACCGCGAGGTCGCCCAGCGCGCCGCGGCCCTGGGCTTCGACGGCAAGTGGGTGCTGCACCCGGGCCAGGTCGAGGCGGCCAACGAGATCTTCTCGCCCTCCCAGGAGGACTTCGACCACGCCGAGCTGATCCTGGACGCGTACGACTACTACACGTCCGAGGCCGGCGGCAAGAAGGGCTCCGCGATGCTCGGCGACGAGATGATCGACGAGGCCAGCCGCAAGATGGCCCTGGTCATCTCCGGCAAGGGACGCGCCGCCGGCATGCAGCGCACGTCGAAGTTCGAGATCCCGGAGGCCTGAGCGCGATGCAGTTCGGACGCACCTACGAGGAGTTCGAGGTCGGGGCGACGTACAAGCACTGGCCGGGCAAGACGGTCACGGAGTACGACGACCACCTGTTCTGTCTCCTCACCATGAACCACCACCCGCTCCACATGGACACCAACTATGCGGAGAAGACGACGGACTTCGGCAAGAACGTCGTCGTCGGGAACTACATCTACTCGCTGCTGCTCGGCATGAGCGTGCCGGACATCTCCGGCAAGGCGATCGCCAACCTGGAGATCGAGTCGCTCAAGCACGTGGCGCCCACCTTCCACGGCGACACCATCTACGGGCAGACGACCGTGCTCGACAAGTGGCCGTCGAAGTCGAAGGACGACCGCGGCATCGTCTACGTCGAGACCAAGGGCTACAAGCAGGACGGCACCCTGGTGTGCATCTTCCGCCGCAAGGTCATGGTGCCCACCGAGACGTACATCAAGGAGCGCGGCGGCGAGCAGCCCGGCCGCCCGGAGCTGAAGCAGCAGGAGAAGTAATGGCGCGCCTCGCCCAGACCGCCGGTCTGACCGACGTCCAGCAGGAGATCCTCTCCACCGTTCGGGACTTCGTCGACAAGGAGATCATTCCTGTCGCGACCGGGCTGGAGCACCGCGACGAGTACCCGCAGCAGATCGTGGACGGCCTGAAGGAACTCGGCCTGTTCGGTCTGATGATCCCCGAGGAGTACGGGGGCCTGGGCGAGTCGCTCCTCACCTACGCGCTGTGCGTGGAGGAGATCGCCCGCGGCTGGATGTCGGTGTCCGGCATCATCAACACGCACTTCATCGTCGCGTACATGCTCAAGCAGCACGGCACGCAGGAGCAGAAGGACCACTTCCTTCCGCGCATGGCGGCCGGCGACATCCGGGGCGCGTTCTCGATGTCGGAGCCGGGCCTGGGCTCCGATGTGTCGGCCATCACATCCAAGGCGGTCAAGGACGGCGACGAGTACGTCCTGAACGGTCAGAAGATGTGGCTGACGAACGGCGGCACCTCATCCCTGGTGGCCGTTCTCGTCCGGAGTGACGAAGGACACCCCGAGGGTACGGCGCCCCACAAGTCGATGACGACCTTCCTGATCGAGAAGGAGCCCGGCTTCGGCGAGGTCCGCCCCGGCCTGACGATCCCGGGCAAGATCGACAAGATGGGCTACAAGGGCGTCGACACCACCGAGCTGATCATGGACGGCCTCCGGGTTCCGGCCGATCGGGTGCTCGGCGGCGTCACCGGCCGAGGTTTTTACCAAATGATGGACGGCGTGGAGGTCGGCCGCGTCAATGTGGCGGCGCGTGGCTGCGGCGTCGCCCAGCGTGCCTTCGAACTGGGTGTCCAGTACGCCCAGCAGCGGCACACTTTCGGCAAGCCGATCGCCCAGCACCAGGCCATCCAGTTCAAGCTGGCCGAGATGGGCACCAAGGTCGAGGCCGCGCATGCCATGATGGTCAATGCGGCACGCAAAAAGGACTCCGGGGAACGAAACGACCTCGAAGCAGGGATGGCGAAGTACCTCGCCTCCGAGTACTGCAAGGAGGTCGTGGAGGATGCCTTCCGGATCCACGGCGGCTACGGCTTCTCCAAGGAGTACGAGATCGAGCGCCTCTACCGGGAGGCCCCGATGCTGCTCATCGGTGAAGGTACCGCCGAGATCCAGAAAATGATCATCGGGCGCAGGTTGCTCGAAGAGTATCGATTCCAGGGCTGATTGTCCGGATACGGGGTGTTTTCTTCGAGAAGAAGATCACACCCCGTAGACACTCTTCGGCCGCCGACTCGGCTTCCTGGCTTGCCCAGTTGCAGCCCGCGCCCGGTACGATCCCGGGAAAGCCGCCGTCCCCCGTCAGAGCGCGGCATCATCCGCTACGAAGGTCATCCATGCCCCACAGCCAAACCTCTGCACCTCGCGACCGCCAGGTCGGCGTACGCCTCGCGCGCGGAGCATCGCCGTGGCTTCTCCCGACCGTCGCCACCGCAGCCCTCAGCCTGGCCCGCGCCCGCCGTTCCGGCGCCGCCAAGGCCGTGGCCGTGCCCGCCACCGCGCTCGCGGCGGGCATGCTGTGGTTCTTCCGCGACCCCGAGCGCGAGATCGCCCAGGGCCGTGTCATCTCGCCCGCCGACGGTGTGGTGCAGAGCATCATGCCCTGGAAGGACGGCCGCACCCGGGTCGCGATCTTCATGAGCCCGCTCAACGTCCACGTCAACCGCGCGCCCCTCTCGGGCACGGTGACGTCGGTCGAGCACATCCCCGGCGGCTTTGTTCCGGCTTTCAACAAGGAGAGCGAGAACAACGAGCGCGTAGTCTGGCATTTCGACACCGAACTCGGCGACATCGAGATGATCCAGATCGCCGGCGCGGTGGCCCGCCGCATCGTGCCCTACATCCCGGAGGGCACGAAGGTCGAGCAGGGCGACCGAATCGGTCTGATCCGCTTCGGCTCGCGTGTCGACCTCTACCTGCCCGAGGGCGTGGAGGTCGCGGTCGAGGTCGGCCAGAAGACCGTGGCTGGGGTGACTCGCATTGACCGTGATTGATCCGGAGACCCAGGCGGGCTGGGTGCCCGAGGCGGACGAGGTGGACGAAGAGGAGGAGATGCCCCTCTCTCTCCGCCTCTCAATAGCGGACACCCTCACGCTGGGCAACGCCACGTGCGGCTTCATGGCGGTGTACTTCACCACCACCGGCATCCTGATCCCGCACCTCACCGACAGCCAGGAGTCCGGCATGGCGCGCAACAGCGCGGCCACGGCGGTCATCCTGATGCTGTGCGCAGCCGTGTTCGACCTGTTCGACGGTCTGGTGGCGCGCAAGCTCCGCTCCTCGCCCATGGGCGCCGAGCTGGACAACCTGTCGGACCTGATCAGCTTCGGCCTGGCGCCCGCGTACTTCGTGCTGGTCTACGGCATGGTCGCGGACGACGCGTACCAGAAGGTGGCGGCGGTCGGGGCAATCGTGGTGCTCCTGGCCGTGGTGCTGCGTCTGGCGCGCTTCTCGTGCGTGACGCCGACGAACGGCATGTTCCAGGGCATGCCCTCGCCGTTCGGCGCGCTGACGGTCGTCTCGATCGTCCTCCTGGAGCTGCCCTTCTTCGCGACGCTCCTGGCGATCCTCGGTACGGCCTGGCTGATGGTGAGCCGGGTCGAGTACCCGAAGCCGCGGGGCCGCCTCGCGGTGGCCATGCTGTCCTGGATCGTCCTGTCCATGGGCCTCCTGACCGCCTGGGCCTTCGACGCCCCGGGCGGCCAGCTGCTCCTCCAGACGGGCTGCGCCCTGCAGCTGGTCATGGGCGCGGTGATCCCGCTGTTCGCCACGGCGCGCCGGGTGAACAACTTCCGCGACAACCGTCGGGAGGCACGGGCGGCCCAGCTGCCCTGACCCTCCGCACCGACACACCGGGTGTGGGGGGGGGGGGGGGGGGGGGGGGGGGAGAAGGGGGGGGGGGGGGGGGGGGGGGGGGGGGGGGGGGGGGACGAGGGGGGGGGGGGGGGGCGGCGGCGCCGGTCGCAAAAAGAGAAAAAAAAAAAAAAAAGGGTGATCCCCCCGCGG
>NZ_JBWKFN010000015.1:195323-239870 GCF_056434245.1 Streptomyces sp. NPDC044064 | reverse complement strand
TGCTTGATGTTGAGGATCAGGTCGGTGACGTCCTCCTTGACGCCCGGCACGGTGGTGAACTCGTGCAGGACACCGTCGACCCGGATGCTGGTGACCGCCGCACCCGGGATCGACGACAGGAGGGTCCGGCGCAGGGAGTTGCCGAGGGTGTAGCCGAAGCCCGGCTCCAGCGGCTCGATCACGAACCGGGAGCGGAATTCGTCCACGACCTCTTCGGTCAACGAGGGACGCTGAGCGATCAGCATGTGTGGATCAGATCCTTCTTTCGTGGACGCCCGCTATTTGACGCCCGACGGACCGCGCCGCTCGCGCAGCACGGGGTACTGCAAGGGTACGGGCGGTACGACCCCGATGGGGTGGTACCGCCCGAAAACCGCAGGCCGCGAAGGCGACGCGTCAGACGCGACGACGCTTCGGCGGACGGCAGCCGTTGTGCGGGGTCGGGGTGACGTCCTGGATGGAGCCGACCTCGAGGCCCGTGGCCTGCAGGGAGCGGATCGCGGTCTCACGACCGGAGCCCGGGCCCTTGACGAACACGTCGACCTTGCGCATGCCGTGCTCCTGAGCGCGGCGGGCAGCCGACTCGGCAGCCATCTGCGCGGCGAACGGCGTGGACTTCCGGGAGCCCTTGAAGCCGACGTGGCCGGCGGAGGCCCAGGAGATCACGTTGCCGGACGGGTCCGTGATGGAGACGATCGTGTTGTTGAACGTGCTCTTGATGTGCGCGTGGCCGTGAGCGACGTTCTTCTTTTCCTTGCGGCGCACCTTCTTGGCAGCGCCCTGACGACCCTTGGGGGGCATCTACTAACTCCTACGGGAGGTGGTCGGTCCTACAGCGAAGACCGTGGACAGAGGTCCGCTGCGGACTACTTCTTGCCCGGCTTCTTCTTGCCGGCGATGGCGCGACGCGGGCCCTTGCGGGTGCGGGCGTTGGTGCTGGTGCGCTGACCGCGGACGGGCAGACCGCGGCGGTGCCGCAGACCCTGGTAGCAGCCGATCTCGACCTTGCGGCGGATGTCGGCCTGGATCTCGCGACGGAGGTCACCCTCGGTCTTGATGTTGTTGTCGACGTACTCGCGGATCGCGACCAGCTGCTCTTCGCTCAGGTCACGAACGCGGGTGTTCGGGTCGATACCGGTCTCGGCCAGCGTCTGCTGGGAGAGCGTCCGGCCGATGCCGAACACATAGGTGAGGGCGACTTCCACACGCTTTTCGCGCGGGATGTCAACACCGGAAACGCGTGCCATTCAATGGCTCCTGGTGATCTTCGGAGGTCTTCCGCAGAGCCGGCTCCCGGCCGCCGTACGAGGTACGAACCGGGTCCTCGGCCTCCGAACCGAGGGTGTCGAGCTGGATGGCTCGGGCTCTGCGTATGAACAAATTCAGCTTGCGTCGCGCGAATCTCTGCGGGTGCAGAGGGTTCGGTCCTGCGTCAGCCCTGGCGCTGCTTGTGGCGCGGGTTCTCGCAGATGACCATGACCCGACCGTGACGGCGGATCACCCTGCACTTGTCGCAGATCTTCTTGACGCTCGGCTTGACCTTCATGGGATTGAGGTTCTCCGGGTCAGTGCCACCACCCCGCCGGAACGGGATGCGGGCAAGATCTACTTGTACCGGTAGACGATCCGGCCACGCGTCAGGTCGTACGGAGAAAGCTCCACCACGACCCGGTCGTCAGGGAGGATGCGGATGTAGTGCATACGCATCTTGCCGCTGATGTGTGCCAGGACCTGGTGGCCGTTCTGGAGCTCGACCCTGAACATGGCGTTCGGCAGAGACTCGACGACAGTGCCCTCGATCTCGATGGCACCTTGCTTCTTGGCCACGCTTCGCCCTTCGAATCGACTACCTTGATCGACTCTCCTGCTTCCCTTACGGGCGCATGCGGACATGCGGGTGCACGAGAGCCGACGAGTCAGTCTACGCCAGCGCACCCGGAAACACGAATCGAGAGAACCTGCCCAGCATGGAAGATCGTCATGCAAGGGGATCGGGAGCGACCACGATCCCGTGCTCGGTGAGCTTGGCCCTACCGCGGTCGGGGGCCCTCAGCACCAGCGGGCCCTGCCCGGTCGGCGCGGCCGAGTGTTCCCAGTGGGGGACCAGCTGCCGTCGGTCGTGATGACCGTCCGGTCGACCGGCCTTCGACGCCCGGCGGCGACCTTCATCAGCCCAGCGGATCCGGTGCCGCCGTCACCCCGTACTCGGCCAGCTTCGCCTTGCCGCCGTCGGGGGCCGTCAGCACCAGCGGGCCCTGCTCGGTCAGCGCGACCGAGTGTTCCCAGTGGGAGGACCAGCTGCCGTCGGTCGTGATGACCGTCCAGTCGTCCTCGAGGACCTCGGTCCGCGGGGTGCCGAGGGAGACCATCGGCTCGATCGCGAGGCAGAAGCCGGGGACCAGCTTCGCACCCTTGCCGCGGCGGCGGTCGACGTAGTTCAGCAGGTGCGGGTCCATGTGCATCTCGGTGCCGATGCCGTGGCCGCCGTAGTCCTCGATGATGCCGTAGCGTCCGCCGCCCGGCTTCGGCTGGCGGCGGATGTACGTCTCGATGGCCCGGGAGACGTCGACCAGGCGGTTGCCCTGCTTCATGGCCGCGATACCGGCCCACATCGACTCCTCGGTCACCCGCGAGAGCTCGATCAGCTCCGGAGCGTGACCGGAGCCCACGAAGGCGGTGTACGCGGCGTCGCCGTGCCAGCCGTCGACGATCGCGCCGCAGTCGATGGAGATGACGTCGCCGTCCTTCAGGACGACGTCGTCGGAGGGGATGCCGTGGACCACGACGTCGTTGACCGAGGTGCAGATCGTCGCGGGGAAGCCGCCGTAGCCGAGGAAGTTCGACTTGGCACCGTGCTCGGCGAGCACCTTGCGGGCGACCTCGTCCAGGTCCTTGGTGCTGGCGCCGGGGACGGCGACTTCGCGAGTGGCCGCGTGGATGGCGGCTACGACCAGGCCCGCCGCACGCATCTTGGCGATCTGCTCGGGGGTCTTGATCTGCACCATGGGGGGCCTGCGCTCTCCGTCACTCACGTCGACTGGGTTACCTGCACAACACTACGGCCGCGGCGCCCGGGCGGGGCACCGCGGCCGGAAGGACCGCGATCTACTTGTTCTCGGCCTTCTCGCGCTTGAGCGCCTCCAGCGCCCGCTGCGTGATCTCGTCGACCGGGCCCAGGGAGGAGATGGTCACGACCAGACCCTGCGCCTTGTAGTAGTCGATGATCGGCTCGGTCTGCGTGTGGTAGACCTCCAGCCGCGTGCGGACGGTCTCCTCGGAGTCGTCGTCGCGCTGGTACAGCTCACCGCCGCAGACGTCGCACACGCCCTCCTGCTTCGGCGCGCTGTACGTCACGTGGAAGACGTGGGACGAGTCGTTGCGGCAGATGCGCCGGCCGGCGATCCGCTTGACGACCTCTTCCTCCGGGACCTCCAGGTCCAGGACGGCGTCCAGCTTGATGTCCTCGTCGTCCAGCAGACGGTCCAGCGCCTCGGCCTGCGAGACGTTGCGCGGGAAGCCGTCCAGCAGGAAGCCGTTCTCCGCGTCCGCCTGCTCCATGCGGTCCTTGGCCATCGCGATGGTGACCTCGTCGGGTACGAGGTTGCCGGCGTCCATGTAGGACTTCGCGAGCTTGCCCAGCTCGGTCTGCCGGCTGATGTTGGCCCGGAACAGGTCACCGGTGGAGATGTGCGGGATGGCCAGCTTCTCTGCGAGCCGGACGGCTTGCGTTCCCTTACCGGCACCGGGCGGCCCGACGAGGACGATACGCATCAGCGGAGGAACCCTTCGTAATTGCGCTGCTGGAGCTGGCTCTCGATCTGCTTCACCGTCTCAAGACCCACACCCACGATGATCAGGATGCTGGTCCCGCCGAACGGGAAGTTCCCGCTCGCGTTGAAGCCCACCAACGCCATTGTCGGCACGAGAGCGATAACTCCCAGATACAGCGAACCCGGCCAGGTGATCCGGTTGAGCACGAAGCTCAGGTACTCAGCGGTCGGTCGGCCAGCCCGGATGCCCGGGATGAAGCCACCATACTTCTTCATGTTGTCGGCGACTTCCTCGGGGTTGAAGGAGATCGCCACGTAGAAGAACGCGAAGAAAACGATGAGGAAGAAGTACAGAGTGATGTAAATCGGGTGGTCGCCCTTGGTCAGGTTGTTCTGGACCCACTGCTTCCAGCCCGAGTTGCCCCCGGAGAACTGGGCCACCAGCGCCGGAATGTAGAGCAGCGACGAGGCGAAGATGACGGGAATCACACCCGCCTGGTTCACCTTGAGCGGGATGTAAGTGGACGTACCACCGTAGGAACGACGCCCGATCATGCGCTTCGCGTACTGCACCGGGATACGGCGCTGGGCCTGCTCCACGAAGACGACGAGCGCGACCATGACCAGGCCGACCAGGATGACGGTGCCGAACTCGATCCAGCCGCCGGCCAGGGAGCCCTGCTTCTTGATGGCCCACAGCGCGGACGGGAAGGTCGCGGCGATCGAGATGAACATCAGGATCGACATGCCGTTGCCGATGCCGCGGTCGGTGATCAGCTCACCGAGCCACATGACGACGGCCGTACCGGCGGTCATGCAGATGACCATGGTGATGGTGGTGAAGATCGCCTGGTCCGGGACGATCGAGCTGGCCACCTGACAGCCGTTGAACAGCGCGCCGCTGCGGGCGGTGGCCACCAGACCCGTGCCCTGCAGGATGGCCAGCGCCACCGTCAGGTACCGGGTGTACTGGGTGATCTTCGCCGTACCCGCCTGGCCCTCCTTCTTCAGGGCTTCCAGGCGCGGGATGACCACGGTCAGCAGCTGCAGAATGATGCTCGCCGTGATGTACGGCATGATCCCGAGCGCGAAGATCGTGATCTGCAGCAGTGCGCCACCGCTGAACATGTTGACCAGACCGAAGAGGCCCTGGTTGGCGGACGCCTCGTCCATGCACTGCTGGACGGCCTTGTAGTTGACGCCCGGAATCGGAACGTGGGTACCGACCCGGTAGACCACGATGATGGCCAGCGTGAACAGCAGCTTCTTGCGCAGGTCGGGCGTCCTGAACGCCCGGGCGAACGCGGTGAGCACGGTGCCTCCTGCGACCCCCGCGCAACTGCGTCAAGGGTGATGGTCTTGAGGTTCGACGGATACAGAAAAAGAACAGTGCAGGCCACCTTACCGGCGACACTGCCTCCCCCGAAACGACCAACCGGGGATACCCCATTGTGAGGTATCCCCGGTCGGGATCGTCTACGTCATCGAGGAGCCTGAAAGATTCAGACGAGCTCGGTGACCGTACCGCCGGCGGCGGTGATCTTCTCCTTGGCGGAGCCGGAGACGGCGTCGACCGTCACCTGCAGCGCCACGGAGATCTCGCCCTGGCCGAGGACCTTGACGAGGCTGTTCTTGCGAACGGCACCCTTGGCCACCAGACCCTCGACCGTGACCTCGCCACCCTCGGGGTAGAGCGCGGCCAGCTTGTCGAGGTTCACGACCTGGAACTCGGTCTTGAACGGGTTCTTGAAGCCCTTCAGCTTCGGGAGGCGCATGTGGAGCGGCATCTGGCCACCCTCGAAGCGCTCCGGAACCTGGTAACGGGCCTTCGTACCCTTGGTACCACGACCGGCCGTCTTACCCTTCGACGCCTCACCACGACCGACACGGGTCTTGGCGGTCTTGGCGCCCGGGGCGGGACGGAGGTTGTGGATCTTGAGCGGGTTGTTCTCCGCCATGATCAGACCTCCTCAACCGTCACGAGGTGGCGGACGGTGTGCACCATGCCGCGGAACTCGGGGCGGTCCTCCTTGACGACCTGCGTGTTGATGCCCTTGAGACCAAGGGAGCGCAGGGTGTCACGGTGGTTCTGCTTGGTGCCGATGTACGACTTGACCTGCGTGATCTTGAGCTGCGCCATTACGCACCAGCCCCGGCACGCGCACGCAGCAGGGCCGCGGGAGCGACGTCCTCGAGGGGCAGGCCACGGCGGGCCGCGACCTCCTCGGGACGCTGCAGGCCCTTCAGGGCCTCCACGGTCGCGTGCACGATGTTGATCGCGTTGTCGGAGCCGAGCGACTTCGACAGGATGTCGTGGATACCGGCGCACTCGAGCACGGCACGCACCGGACCACCGGCGATAACACCGGTACCGGGGGACGCGGGCTTGAGCAGCACGACGCCGGCAGCCTTCTCACCCTGGATCGGGTGCGGGATGGTGCCCTGGATACGGGGGACCTTGAAGAAGTGCTTCTTGGCCTCCTCAACGCCCTTGGCGATGGCGGCCGGCACCTCCTTGGCCTTGCCGTAACCGACACCCACGGTGCCGTCACCGTCGCCCACCACGACCAGCGCGGTGAAGCTGAAGCGACGACCACCCTTCACAACCTTGGCGACGCGGTTGATCGCGACAACGCGCTCAACGTACGCGGTCTTCTCGGCGGCAGCAGCGCCGCCGTCACGGCCCTTCCGGTCCCGCCGCTCGCCGCCACCGGCACCGCCACCGCGGCGCTGGGGTCCAGCCATTGGAATTACCTCTCTCTGTTTCCGCTAGCTACGGCAGGCTCAGAACTTGAGCCCGGCTTCGCGGGCGGCGTCCGCCAGGGCGGCGATGCGCCCGGCGTACTGGTTGCCACCACGGTCGAACACGACAGCCTCGACACCGGCGGCCTTGGCACGCTCGGCGACCAGGGCGCCGACCTGCTTGGCGTGCGAGGACTTGTCGCCCTCGCCACCGCGGATCGACGAGTCCAGGGTGGACGCCGACGCAAGGGTGTGACCCTTGATGTCGTCGATCACCTGGGCCACGATGTGGCGGTTCGAGCGAGTAACGACCAGACGGGGACGCTCCGCCGTACCGGAAAGATTCTTGCGAATCCGGATGTGACGGCGCTTGATCGCGGCGCGCTTGTAGGCGTCGCCCTTGAGGATCTTCTGCCCGTATGCCATGGCTTACTTACCCGCCTTTCCGACCTTGCGGCGGATGACTTCGCCCTCGTACTTGACGCCCTTGGCCTTGTACGGGTCAGGCTTGCGCAGCTTGCGGATGTTGGCCGCAACCTCGCCGACCTTCTGCTTGTCGATGCCCTCGACCTGGAAGCGGGTCGGGGTCTCCACCTTGAAGGTGATGCCCTCGGGCGCCTCGACGGTGATCGGGTGGCTGTAGCCGAGCGCGAACTCGAGGTTCGAGCCCTTGGCCGTGACGCGGTAACCGACACCGCTGATCTCGAGCTTCTTCACGTAACCCTGGGTCACGCCGGTGATCATGTTCGCCACCAGCGTGCGGGACAGGCCGTGCAGGGCCTTGTTCTGACGCTCGTCGTTCGGACGGGTGACGTTCAGCACGCCGTCCTCACCCTTGACGATGTCGATCGGCGCAACGACGGTGTGGGTCAGCGAGCCCTTGGGGCCCTTGACCGAGACCGTACGGCCGTCGATGGTGACGTCCACGCCGGCGGGAACCGTGATGGGGAGCTTGCCAATACGCGACATAGCTGTTTCCTCCGTTCCCTTCCGCTACCAGACGTAGGCGAGGACTTCCCCACCCACGCCCTTCTTGCCGGCCTGCTTGTCGGTGAGGAGCCCGTGCGACGTGGAGATGATCGCCACGCCGAGGCCGCCCAGCACCTTGGGCAGGTTGGTGGACTTCGCGTACACCCGGAGACCGGGCTTGGAGATCCGCTTGATGCCCGCGATGGAGCGCTCACGGTTCGGGCCGAACTTCAGCTCGAGGGTGAGGTTCTTGCCCACCTCGGCGTCCTCGACGCGCCAGCCCGTGATGAAGCCCTCCTGCTGGAGGATCTCCGCGATGTGAGACTTGATCTTGGACGCCGGCATCGTCACGGAGTCGTGGTATGCCGAGTTCGCGTTCCGCAGACGCGTAAGCATGTCTGCGATCGGATCAGTCATGGTCATGAATTGGCCTTCGGCCTCTCTCGCCGGGGTTTCCTGGTGCGCCATCCCTCTCCCCGATCCGAGACGGGGCGGGTGCGGCGCGGTGGACCTACGGCGTAGTAAGTCGTACGGGCGCGGCAGACGCCCAACCCCACAAGCCTACGGCATGCGGAGAAGGGCCCCTACCGACCCAGATGCTTACCGAGAGCTTCAGGAATCCCTAAAAAGCGGGGATTACCAGGAGCTCTTGGTCACGCCCGGCAGCTCGCCACGGTGAGCCATCTCACGAAGGCACACGCGGCACAGGCCGAACTTGCGGTACACGGAGTGCGGGCGGCCGCAGCGCTGGCAGCGGGTGTAGCCACGCACACCGAACTTGGGCTTACGAGCAGCCTTGGCAATCAGAGCCTTCTTCGCCATCTCGCTTACGCCTCCTTGAACGGGAAGCCGAGGTGACGAAGAAGGGCACGGCCCTCAGCGTCGTTGGTCGCCGTGGTGACCACGGTGATGTCCATACCCCGGACGCGGTCGATCTTGTCCTGGTCGATCTCGTGGAACATGACCTGCTCCGTGAGACCGAAGGTGTAGTTGCCACGGCCGTCGAACTGCTTCGGGGACAGGCCGCGGAAGTCGCGGATGCGCGGGAGCGCGAGCGACAGGGTGCGGTCCAGGAACTCCCACATGCGGTCGCCACGGAGCGTGACGTGGGCACCGATCGGCTGACCCTCACGCAGCTTGAACTGCGCGATGGACTTGCGGGCCTTGGTGACCTGCGGCTTCTGACCGGTGATCGTGGTGAGGTCGCGGATGGCGCCATCGATCAGCTTGGAGTCGCGGGCGGCGTCGCCCACACCCATGTTGACCACGATCTTGACGAGGCCGGGGATCTGCATGACGTTCTCGTACTTGAACTCGTCACGCAGCTTGCCCGCGATCTCCTCGCGGTACTTCGCCTTCAGACGCGGAGTGGTGGTGGTAGCCATCAGATGTCCTCACCCGTCCGCTTGGCAACGCGGATCTTGTTGCCTTCGTCGTCGAAGCGGTAACCGACACGCGTGACGACCTTGTTGCCGTCCTTCTCAACGACCAGCTGGACGTTGGAGACGTGGATCGGCGCCTCGGTCGTGACGATGCCGCCGGCCTGCGAACCGCTGGCGGTCGGGCCGGCCTTGGTGTGCTTCTTGACCCGGTTGACACCCTCGACCAGGACACGGTCCTCGCGGGGGAAGGCCGCGATGACCTTGCCCTGCTTGCCCTTGTCCTTACCGGTGATGACCTGGACCAGGTCGCCCTTCTTGATCTTCATGCTTACAGCACCTCCGGCGCGAGCGAGATGATCTTCATGAACTTCTTCTCGCGCAGCTCACGGCCGACCGGGCCGAAGATGCGGGTGCCGCGAGGGTCGCCGTCGTTCTTCAGAATGACGGCGGCGTTCTCGTCGAAGCGGATGTACGAGCCGTCCGGACGACGGCGCTCCTTGACGGTGCGAACGATGACCGCCTTGACGACGTCACCCTTCTTCACGTTGCCACCGGGGATCGCGTCCTTGACGGTGGCGACGATGACGTCACCGATGCCCGCGTAGCGGCGACCGGAGCCACCGAGCACACGGATGCAAAGGATTTCCTTCGCACCAGTGTTGTCGGCGACGCGCAGTCGCGACTCCTGCTGGATCACGTCTATCTCCTGTTTGTCTGCCGGTTCCCGGCAGGGGCCCTGTTACGGAACCCCTGCCGAGCCTGGCGGAACTGTCCTGCGAGGGATGCCCCGCAGGAGAATTACTTGGCCTTCTCGAGGATCTCGACGACGCGCCAGCGCTTCGTCGCGGACAGCGGCCGGGTCTCCATGAGGAGGACACGGTCGCCGACACCCGCAGCGTTCTGCTCGTCGTGCGCCTTGAGCTTGTTCGTACGGCGGATGACCTTGCCGTACAGCGCGTGCTTCACGCGGTCCTCGACAGCGACGACGACGGTCTTGTCCATCTTGTCGCTGACGACGAGACCCTCACGGGTCTTGCGGAAACCGCGCGCCTCTGCGTTCTCAGTCACGTTCTTCTCGCTCATCAGGCGTTCTCCACCGTTTCGATGCCCAGCTCACGCTCGCGCATCAGGGTGTAGATCCGCGCGATGTCCTTGCGGACCGCCTTCAGACGGCCATGGTTCTCGAGCTGCCCCGTCGCCGCCTGGAAGCGGAGGTTGAACAGCTCTTCCTTGGCCTCGCGGAGCTTGCCCAGAAGCTCCTCGTTGCCCAGCTCGCGCAGCTCGGACGCCTTGGTACCGGCCGACATCACGCTTCACCTGCCTCGCGCTTGACGATCCGGCACTTCATCGGCAGCTTGTGGGCTGCGCGAGTCAGCGCCTCACGGGCGATCTTCTCGTTCGGGTAGGACAGCTCGAACATCACCCGACCCGGGTGAACGTTCGCGATCCACCACTCCGGCGAACCCTTACCGGAACCCATGCGGGTCTCGGCAGGCTTCTTGGTCAGCGGACGGTCCGGGTAGATGTTGATCCAGACCTTGCCGCCACGCTTGATGTGGCGGGTCATCGCGATACGAGCCGCCTCGATCTGGCGGTTGGTCACGTACGCCGGCGTGAGGGCCTGGATGCCGTACTCGCCGAACGCAACCGTCGTACCACCCTTGGCCATACCGCGGCGCTTGGGGTGGTGCTGCTTGCGGTGCTTGACCCTACGGGGGATCAGCATGTCGGTCAGGCCTCCGTTCCGGTGCTCTCAGCCGGAGCGGCGGGGGCCTCGGCCTTGGGGGCCTCGGCGCCGGCAGCCTGCTGCGGCTTACGACCACGCCGCTCGCCACCACGGCCACCACGGGCCGGGCGGTCGGCGCCACCGCGGGCCGGGCGGTTACCCGCACGGGCGGCAGCGTTCTCGGCGCGGACCTCGGCGATGTTCTTGACGTCGCCCTTGTAGATCCAGACCTTCACACCGATGCGGCCGAAGGTCGTCTTGGCCTCGAAGAAGCCGTAGTCCACGTTCGCACGGAGCGTGTGCAGGGGCACACGGCCCTCGCGGTAGAACTCCGAGCGGGACATCTCGGCGCCGCCGAGACGGCCACCGCACTGGATCTTGATGCCCTTGGCGCCCGCCTTCATCGCCGACTGCATGCTCTTGCGCATGGCACGGCGGAAGGAGACACGGGAGGAGAGCTGCTCGGCAACGGCCTGGGCCACGAGCTGAGCGTCGGTCTCGGGGTTCTTGACCTCGAGGATGTTCAGCTGGACCTGCTTGCCCGTGAGCTTCTCGAGGTCGCCGCGGATGCGGTCGGCCTCGGCGCCACGGCGGCCGATGACGATGCCCGGACGAGCGGTGTGGATGTCCACCCGCACGCGGTCACGGGTGCGCTCGATCTCAACCTTCGAGATACCGGCGCGCTCCATGCCGGACGTCATCATCCGACGGATGGCGACGTCTTCCTTGACGTAGTCCTTGTACAGCTTGTCGGCGTACCACCGGGACTTGAAGTCCGTGGTGACACCGAGCCGGAACCCATGCGGGTTAACCTTCTGGCCCATTACCGGGTTCCTTCCTTGCTGCTGACGACCACGGTGATGTGGCTGGTCCGCTTGCGGATCCGGTAGGCACGGCCCTGGGCACGCGGCCGGAACCGCTTCAGGGTCGGACCCTCGTCGACGTACGCCTCGGAGATGTAGAGGCTGTCGGCGTCGGTGTGGTCGTAGTTGTGCGCGGCGTTGGCGATGGCGCTGTCGAGCACCTTGCCGACCGGCACGGAGGCTGCCTGCGGAGCGAATCGCAGAACAGCCTGAGCCTCCGTGGCGTCCATGCCACGGATAAGGTCCACCACGCGGCGGGCCTTCATGGGCGTAACGCGGATGTACCGCGCCTGGGCCCTGGCTTCCATGGTTGTCCCTCTCAGTTACTTACGTGTCTGAATGCGATCCGCTACTAGCGGCGCTTCGACTTCCGGTCGTCCTTGACGTGGCCCCGGAAGGTGCGGGTCGGCGAGAACTCGCCGAGCTTGTGGCCGACCATCGACTCGGTGACGAACACCGGGATGTGGGTCTTGCCGTTGTGCACCGCGAGCGTGTGGCCCAGCATGGCCGGGACGATCATCGAGCGGCGGGACCAGGTCTTGATGACGTTCTTGGTGCCAGCTTCGTTCTGGGCGTCCACCTTCTTGATCAGGTGGTCGTCGACGAAGGGCCCCTTCTTCAGGCTACGAGGCATCTCAACCCGTCCTTAGCGCTTCTTGTTCGTCTTGCGGCGGCGGACGATGTACTTGTTCGACGCCTTCTTGGGCGAACGAGTACGGCCTTCCTTCTTGCCCCACGGGGACACAGGGTGGCGGCCACCGGAGGTCCGGCCCTCACCACCACCGTGCGGGTGGTCGACCGGGTTCATGACGACACCACGGACGGTCGGGCGAACGCCCAGCCACCGCTTACGGCCGGCCTTACCCCAGTTGATGTTGCTCTGCTCGGCGTTGCCGACCTCACCGATGGTGGCGCGGCAGCGGATGTCGACCAGGCGGATCTCACCGGACGGCATGCGCAGGTGGGCCATCTGGCCCTCCTTCGCGAGCAGCTGCACGGAGGCACCGGCGGAACGGGCGAACTTGGCACCGCCACCGGGACGGAGCTCGATCGCGTGGATCGTGGTACCGACCGGGATGTTGCGGATGGCCAGGTTGTTGCCCGGCTTGATGTCGGCCCCGGGACCGTTCTCGACGCGGTCACCCTGCTGCAGGTTGCGCGGGGCGAGGATGTAGCGCTTCTCGCCGTCGGCGTAGTGCAGCAGCGCGATGCGCGCGGTGCGGTTGGGGTCGTACTCGATGTGCGCGACCTTCGCCGGCACGCCGTCCTTGTCGTGACGACGGAAGTCGATCACGCGGTAGGCGCGCTTGTGTCCGCCACCCTGGTGGCGAACGGTCACACGACCGGCGTTGTTACGGCCGCCCTTGCTGTGCAGGGGGCGGACCAGCGACTTCTCCGGCGTGGACCGCGTGACCTCGACGAAGTCGGCGACGCTGGCGCCACGACGGCCCGGCGTAGTCGGCTTGTACTTGCGGATTCCCATTTCTCAGTCCTCGTCCGATATCGGACGATCCGACCCGCTTACGCGGTCGGACCGCCGAAGATGTCGATACGGTCGCCCTCAGCGAGGGTCACGATCGCGCGCT
Source organism: Streptomyces sp. NPDC044064 (assembly GCF_056434245.1). Taxonomy (NCBI): domain Bacteria; kingdom Bacillati; phylum Actinomycetota; class Actinomycetes; order Kitasatosporales; family Streptomycetaceae; genus Streptomyces; species Streptomyces sp. NPDC044064. Next base: position 226,832 of record NZ_JBWKFN010000015.1, on the reverse strand, counting down.
TGGAGCCCGCGCGCTGACCGAAACCGGTCTTGGTGCGCTTGCGCTTGCCCTGGCGGTTGAGGGTGTTGACCCCGGTGACCTTGACCGAGAAGACCGCCTGGACGGCCTGCTTGATCTGGGTCTTGTTGGCGTCCGGGGCGACGATGAACGTGTACTTGTTCTCGTCGAGGAGCGCGTAGCTCTTCTCGGAGACGACCGGCTTGAGCAGCACGTCACGGGGGTCCGTGTACGACTTGCTCAGCGGGGTCTCGACGGTGTTCTTGCCCTCGGTGGCGTGGCGACGCGCCTTGGCGACGCGCGCGGCCTTGGCGGCCTTGGCGGCCTTCGAGGCAATGCTCGGGTGACGCGTAGCCATCAGGCCTCGCTCCCTTCGGTGTCAGCGGCCTTGGGGCCAGACACGAAGGACTCGAAAGCGGCCTGGGTGAAGACCACGTCGTCCGAGACGAGAACGTCGTACGTGTTCAGCTGGCCCGGCTCCAGGATGTGGATCTGGGGCAGGTTGCGGGCGGACAGCCACGCGGCCTCGTCGGCGCGCTCGACGATCAGGAGCAGGTTCTTGCGCTCCGAGATCTTGCCGAACAGGCTCTTCGCGGCCTTGGTGGACGGGTTCGCACCCTCGACCACGCCGGAAACGACGTGGATGCGGTTGTGGCGGGCCCGGTCGGTGAGGGCGTGGCGCAGGGCCGCGGCCTTCATCTTCTTCGGGGTCCGCTGCGAGTAGTCACGCGGCTGCGGGCCGTGGACGACGCCACCGCCGGCGAACTGCGGCGCGCGGGTCGAACCCTGACGGGCGCGACCGGTGCCCTTCTGGCGGTACGGCTTCTTGCCGCCACCACGGACCTCGCCACGGGTCTTCGTCTTGTGCGTGCCCTGACGGGCAGCGGCCAGCTGCGCGACGACGACCTGGTGAAGCAGCGGAACGCTGATCTTCTCTACACCGAAGATCTCCGCGGGGAGCTCGACGGAACCGGCCTTGTCGCCCGCCGGCGAAAGGATGTCAACAGTGCTCATCGGTTACCTCAGGCCCCCTTGGCCGCGGTGCGGACCAGGACGAGGCCGCCGTTCGGACCGGGAACCGCGCCCTTGATGAGCAGCAGACCCTTCTCCGCGTCAACGGCGTGGACGGTCAGGTTCTGGGTGGTGACCCGCTCGTTGCCCATGCGACCCGCCATGCGGAGGCCCTTGAACACGCGGCCCGGGGTGGCGCAGCCACCGATGGAACCGGGCGAGCGGTGCTTGCGCTGGGTGCCGTGTCCGGCGCCGAGGCCCTTGAAGTTGTGACGCTTCATGACACCGGCGAAGCCCTTGCCCTTGCTCTTGCCGGTCACGTCGACCTTGATGCCGGCCTCGAACACCTCGGCGGTGATCTCCTGGCCGAGGGTGTACTCGCTGGCGTCAGCGGTACGGATCTCGACGAGGTGGCGGCGGGGAGTGACGTCGGCCTTGGCGAAGTGGCCCTTGAGGGGCTTGTTCACCTTGCGCGGGTCGATCTCGCCGAAAGCGATCTGGACGGACTCGTAGCCGTCGACATCGTTCGTACGGACCTGGGTGACGACGTTGGGGCCGGCCTTGACGACGGTGACCGGAACAACGCGGTTGTTCTCGTCCCACACCTGCGTCATGCCGAGCTTCTCGCCCAGGATGCCCTTGATCTGCTTAGCCATTCTCAGCTCACCGACCCTCAGAGCTTGATCTCGATGTCGACACCGGCCGGGAGGTCGAGTCGCATCAGAGAGTCAACGGTCTTGGGGGTGGGGTCGAGAATGTCGATCAGGCGCTTGTGCGTGCGCATCTCGAAGTGCTCGCGCGAGTCCTTGTACTTGTGCGGCGACTTGATGACGCAGTACACGTTCTTCTCAGTGGGCAGCGGCACCGGGCCCGCGACCGACGCACCAGTGCGGGTCACCGTCTCGACGATCTTCTTCGCCGAGGAGTCGATGACCTCGTGGTCGTAGGCCTTGAGCCGGATGCGGATCTTCTGTCCCGCCATGGCTACTCAGTAGTCCTGTCTCTTCGCTCTGGAACCCGGTGTTCCTGTCTTCCTTCTCCGACCCACGCGGTCGGGCGTGTCGCGCTCCCGCTGACACAGATGTCCCTTGTCCGAACATCCCTGCGGGGAATGCACACGGCCCTTCCGGAACCGCAAGCCGAGGGCGGAAGGCCCACCGGGCGCCTGGCCGGTGCCGCACCACACTTCCCGGAAGATTCCCGTACGTCCGCCCCAGTGCTGCCCGCAGGCAGTTAGGGCGACGAGTACTGTGGGACTCGCTTCCGGTCCTCCCGGCGGGAGGCGCGCAGCATCAACACTCGACCGAGCAACTCCGACAGTCTGCCATATGGGGCGGGGGGCTGGCCAATCGGGCCGGAGAGAATACCCCCGGAGTGACGCAGGTCAAACACAGACCCGATGCCCACGCCCCATCGCCCCGACCACCCCGCACGGCCCGTAACCGACCGCCCACCGATCACGACGGCCCGGGGCAGCACCGCCGGCCACCGCAAGGCGGACCACATACGGAGGACTACCTCCGCCCCCTGACCTACTCCTGCTTGCAGCCGAGAGTCTCGACAGTGGCAGGAAAGTAGGCACGCATGAACTTTTCGATGTCCTTGCGGCGGGTCTGGTCCGTTGGTTTGATTTGGGGGAGTTGAAGGGTGAGCGTGAAGTAGTTGCCACCCTTGGTTTTGCAGGGGGCCTGCGAGATGGCTCCGTCGGTGCCGACGATTGTCTTGTTGGGAATACCCTTCACGTAGCGCGGGGCGGTGACTCCCGAGACTGAGCCCGTGCCAGTTGCCAAGTACATGAGGTCCGTCGCATAGTCGTCCCACGAGAAACGAAACTCGAGTACCGGATCATGGCGCGACAAAAGAATACAAGGAGCTGTAATTTCCTCGCGCCTATCCACGCGAGTGAACTCGTGCAAGTCATCAGCCGACTTCACGAGCAGATGCGCAAGACCCTTATCGACACGAGTACCGCAGATAGCGCCGGGCATCTCAGCGGGATGGGCGCAGGAGAGTTCGCATAGAGTGAGGGACAAGGCAGCCAGTCCGAACATACCGGCACGAAGGACAGCATTCACTTGGGCTGCTCTCCCGACATTCCAGCTGCATGCGAAATTCCAGCTTCAGCAGATTGAGTGATCTCCTCTTTAGGGTTGTAGTACGGGTCACCGCCCGTTTGGCGAGCCTTCGTCCACTCCTCTGCAAGCGCCATCAACTGACCGTTCCTCTGGGTGTAGGCCTTGACGTTGTCCTCCGCCTGCTGGTCATCGAGTCTCTTCTGCTCGTCCGCGAGCCATTGGTCGGTGACATAGTCGAATCCGGCCTGTACGTCGCCACCGACCATCGGAATGTAACTGATTGCCTTGTCGAAGAACGGCTTGGTTTCGAACTCCGCACCCTTCGGGGATCCCGCTGCCTGAATCCGGGCCTCCTCCAGGAAACCAACCGTCCGGCCTGCCCGGGTCAGTGATTCCGCCGACCCGCTGTGATCGCTATGAATGTTCGCAACCATCGCCTGATTCATCCCCCCGTTCAAGATGCCGTAGGCGCCCTTGTCCTTCGACACCTGTTTTGCCACCTCGAAGAGCTGGTCCTGGGGAAGAGGCGAGTGCTGGATGTCGATCTCGCTCATGGACGCGTGAACCGTGGCGCCATGGTTGACCAGAATGTTGGCCATCGGACGGCGCAACGACGGTGGGAAGTCGTCACCCCGGTCGGCCAGGCAACCCAGAGCCGATTTGAAGGCCGCATCGTTCGCACGGGTGTGGGCCACATAATGCGCGTGCTTGTCGGTGGGATCGATGCCCGTCGCCGCCGCCTGGAGCGCCGCCCCGAACCCCGCTCGGTCGTCCCCGTCGACACGCGCCTCGTACGTGCCCACGTCGGAGTTCTTCGGATCGCGCAGGGTGACCTGCCAGTCGCGCTCCTGCACCAGGTACTTCATGCGCGCGTCCGAGCCCAGATAGTGCGCCGCCGTCTTCGGGTCGTGGCTCATGATGCCGAGCACCCCGTCCACCGGATCGTTGGCGAACCAGCCGCCCCGCTCGCCGGCGTAGCCGCCCTTCAGCCGCCAGATCCCGGGCTCCCGCTTCTCCGCCGCGATCATGTCGTCGCCCAGGTCCTCGAGCATCTGCGGCGCATACCCGTGCCCCCGCTCCATGAGCGTCACCAGCGACTGGTACCCCACCGCCTTGTCCAGCCGCTCCCCCTGCGCGTCCGTGGCGTAGTGCTGGACGCCGGCGTGCCGCATCGCCGCGCGCCAGTGCCTGTACCAGGCCGAGCCCGTGTCCCGCGTGGCCGCCGCCAGCGAGTCCGCCAGGCCCGTTTCGATCGGGGCGTACGCGCCCACGGCCGACCCGCCCCGCACATGGACCAGGTCGTTCAGCTCGTTGGTCAGCCGGATCGTGCCCGCCGCACCCAGATCGTCCAGCAGCGTGCGGGAGAACGCCTCGTCGTCGGAGTTGTCGTGGAACAGCCGTCGCAGTTCCGACAGTTCGCGCCCCGAGAGAAGCCGGCCGGCGCTCAGCTTCTCCAGCGTGTCCTCGGCCTCCAGGGCCTCGTACTTCTCGACGTCCCCCATCGCCCGGCCGTTGAAGCCCCGGCCCCCGGCCAGCGGGTCCGAGTCGACGACCGCCGCCGTGAGCGCGAGCTGGACGCCGGTGTCCGCGTCCGTCACGTCCCGCACCGCCTTGTCGAGCCGGTCCTGCCAGGAACGTACGGCCGGCTCGTCCCCCTCGCCCTCCCCCGCCTCACGGTCGGAGTCCGCGCTGACCAGGCCTCGCTCCGACACCCGCAGCCCCGCCGCCACCGCCTCCCCCCGCACCGCCACCAGCCGCCCCCGCAGCTCCACGAACTGCGCATGCGCGTCCCGCAGCAGGGAGGCGATCGCCTTCGCCTCCGTCTGCGCGTACTGGAACTCCCTGAGGGTCACGTCGAAGCGCCCGTGCGCCGCCTCCGCGCTCATCCCGGTCCAGGCGGGGCCCGTCGTGATGCCGTACACATCCCGCCAGTACGCCCGCTCCTGCTTCGCGAACTCCCCCGCCATGCCCTCCCAGGACTCCGCGGCGGAGGTGAGCGCGGAGAGTTCGGCGCTCATGATCTCGTGGTACGTCGGCATCCCCGGCCGGGCCCGTCAGTAGCGGTCCAGCGGGGACAGCTGCCGGACGCGTGCCCCGGCCGCCAGGTCCGCGGCCGTCAGGACCGTGTTCACGCTGCCCAGAGCGTCCCGTTCCGAGCCCAGCCGGTCCATCAGGTTCCGCACCTGGTCATCCCATGTCTCATGGGCCTTCCGCAACGCCGTCGAGGTCAGCCAGCCGTCCCCGTCCCGCGCGCCGAACGCCTTGACCGCCGCCGCGGTCTCCTCGTCCGCCCGGTTCCCGGCCATACGGGTCTCAGGCTCGATGTGGTCCTGGATCGCCCTGACCGCCGCCCGCTTCCCGGCGGGCGAGGACGCCAGCCCCTGCGCTCCGTACCCCACGACCAGCCCGCCCACCGTGCACCCCTCGCCGTGCCACACCGTCGACAGCTTCAACCGGTGCACGCCGATCTTCGTCACGGTGTGTCTCATGGCCGCCAGGTTGACGTGGTCCGGGGCGTGAACAGCAGAAGGGCCCGTACGACCGAAGTCGTACGGGCCCTTCCGACAGCTACCAGGTCGAAGACCCGGGCCGGATCAGCTCAAGATCACTTGTTGATCTTGGTGACCTGGCCGGCGCCCACGGTCCGGCCACCCTCACGGATGGCGAACTTCAGGCCCTCTTCCATGGCGACGGGCTGGATGAGGTCCACCTTCATCTCGGTGTTGTCACCCGGCATGACCATCTCGGTGCCCTCGGGGAGGGTCACGACGCCGGTCACGTCCGTCGTGCGGAAGTAGAACTGCGGACGGTAGTTGTTGAAGAACGGCGTGTGGCGGCCACCCTCGTCCTTGGAGAGGATGTAGGCCTGCGCCTCGAACTCGGTGTGCGGGGTGACCGAGCCCGGCTTGATGATGACCTGGCCGCGCTCGACGTCCTCGCGCTTGATGCCACGGAGCAGCAGACCGACGTTCTCACCGGCCTGGCCCTCGTCGAGCAGCTTGCGGAACATCTCGATGCCGGTGACCGTGGTGGTGGTCTTCTCGGTCTTGATGCCGATGATGTCGACGGTCTCGTTGACCTTGAGGACACCACGCTCGATACGACCGGTGACGACGGTGCCACGACCGGTGATCGTGAAGACGTCCTCGATCGGCATCAGGAACGGCTTGTCGACGTCACGCTCGGGCTGGGGGATGTTCTCGTCCACAGCCTGCATCAGGTTGAGGACGGACTGGCCCCACTCCTTGTCGCCCTCGAGGGCCTTGAGCGCGGAGACACGGACGACCGGCAGGTCGTCGCCCGGGAACTCGTACTCGGAGAGGAGCTCACGGACCTCGAGCTCGACGAGCTCCAGGATCTCCTCGTCGTCCACCATGTCGGCCTTGTTCAGGGCGACGACGATGTACGGAACGCCGACCTGGCGGGCCAGGAGCACGTGCTCCTTGGTCTGCGGCATCGGGCCGTCGGTGGCGGCGACCACGAGGATGGCGCCGTCCATCTGGGCAGCACCCGTGATCATGTTCTTGATGTAGTCCGCGTGACCGGGGCAGTCGACGTGGGCGTAGTGACGGGTCTCCGTCTGGTACTCGACGTGCGCGATCGAGATCGTGATACCGCGCTGGCGCTCCTCAGGAGCCTTGTCGATCTGGTCGAAGGCCGAGGCCTCGTTCAGGTCCGGAAACGCGTCGTGCAGCACCTTGGTAATGGCGGCCGTGAGGGTCGTCTTACCGTGGTCGATGTGACCGATGGTGCCGATGTTGACGTGCGGCTTAGTCCGCTCGAACTTCGCCTTCGCCACTGGGGTCCTCCTACGGAGTGGTTCTGTACGCCTTACTCATCGGCGCCAGGTGATCTTTGCTGGAAAGCCCGGAACCCGGGGCAAACATCCGAGAATGCGGGTGTTTGCCCCTTGAGGCTCCGGAGTCAAGCCTAAAGCGTGTGAACGCGGTGCGTTACTCGCCCTTGGCCTTCGCGATGATCTCCTCGGCGACGTTCCGCGGAACCTCGGCGTAGGAGTCGAACTGCATGGAGTAGCTCGCACGGCCGGACGTCTTGCTGCGCAGGTCGCCGACGTAACCGAACATCTCCGAGAGGGGCACGAGGCCCTTCACGACGCGGGCACCGGCCCGCTCCTCCATGGCCTGGATCTGGCCACGGCGGGAGTTGATGTCGCCGATGACCTCACCCATGTAGTCCTCGGGCGTGGTGACCTCGACGGCCATCATCGGCTCGAGCAGCACGGGGCTGGCCTTGCGTGCGGCCTCCTTGAAGGCCTGCGAACCGGCGATCTTGAAGGCGAGCTCGGAGGAGTCGACCTCGTGGTAGCCACCGTCGAGCAGCGTGACGCGCACGCCGGTCATCTCGTAGCCCGCGAGGATGCCGAACTGCATGGCCTCCTGAGCACCGGCGTCCACCGAAGGGATGTACTCCTTCGGGATACGGCCACCGGTCACCTTGTTCACGAACTCGTACGAGGCGTCGCCGCCCTCGATGGGCTCGATCGCGATCTGCACCTTGGCGAACTGGCCGGTACCACCAGTCTGCTTCTTGTGCGTGTAGTCGACGCGCTCGACGGCCTTGCGGATCGTCTCGCGGTACGCGACCTGCGGCTTGCCGACGTTGGCCTCGACCTTGAACTCACGGCGCATACGGTCGACCAGCACCTCGAGGTGCAGCTCGCCCATACCGCCGATGATGGTCTGGCCGGTCTCCTCGTCCGAGTGGACCTGGAACGACGGGTCCTCCTCGGCCAGGCGCTGGATCGCGATGCCCAGCTTCTCCTGGTCGCCCTTCGACTTGGGCTCGATGGCGACCTGGATGACCGGCGCCGGGAAGTCCATGGACTCCAGGATCACCGGGGCCTTGTCGTCGCACAGCGTCTCACCGGTCGTGGTCTGCTTCAGACCCATCACGGCGACGATGTCGCCGGCGCCCACCGACTCGATCTCCTCACGCTTGTTCGCGTGCATACGGTAGATCTTGCCGATGCGCTCCTTGCGGCCCTTGACGGAGTTCAGCACGGCCGTGCCGGACTCCAGGCGGCCCGAGTAGACCCGGACGAAGGTGAGCTTGCCGAGGTGCGGGTCGCTCATGATCTTGAACGCCAGCGCCGACAGCGGCTCGTCGTCGGACGGCTTGCGCTTGACGACCGTCTCCGCGTCCTTGACGTCGTGGCCCTCGATGGCCTCGATGTCAACGGGAGAGGGCAGGTAGCGCACGACCGCGTCGAGCAGGGGCTGGACGCCCTTGTTCTTGAACGCGGTGCCGCAGAACACCGGGGTGACCGTGGTGTCCTTGGACTTGCCGGACGCGATGGTGATACGACGGATCGCGGCGTACAGCTGCTCCACGGAAGGCTCTTCGCCCTCCAGGTACAGCTCCATGATCTCTTCGTCGTTCTCGGCGACGGCCTCGATCAGCTTGCCGCGGTACTCCTCGGCAGCCTCGGTGTGCGTGGCCGGGATGTCGACGATGTCGTACATCTCGCCCTTGGTGGCCTCGGCGGACCACACGAACGCCTTCATCGTGACCAGGTCGACGACGCCCTTGAAGTCGGCCTCGGCACCGATCGGGAGCTGCATGACGATCGGCTGGGCGCCCAGGCGGTCGCTGATCATGTCGACGCAGCGGTGGAACTCGGCACCGGTCCGGTCGAGCTTGTTGACGAAGCAGATACGCGGAACGCCGTAACGGTCCGCCTGACGCCACACGGTCTCGGACTGCGGCTCAACACCGGCGACGCCGTCGAACACCGTCACGGCACCGTCGAGCACGCGCAGGGAACGCTCCACCTCGACGGTGAAGTCGACGTGGCCCGGCGTGTCGATGATGTTGATGGTGTGGTCGACGTCTTCCAGCGGCCAGTGGCAGGTGGTGGCAGCAGAGGTGATCGTGATGCCACGCTCCTGCTCCTGCTCCATCCAGTCCATGGTGGCAGCGCCGTCGTGGACCTCACCGATCTTGTAAGACACACCGGTGTAGAACAGGATCCGCTCGGTGGTGGTCGTCTTGCCCGCGTCGATGTGGGCCATGATCCCGATGTTGCGGACCTTGGCCAGGTCAAGTGAAGTGGTAGCCATAAGGCTTCAGTCTTCTCTCGGTCTCGATGTGGGTAGCGACTACCAGCGGTAGTGCGCGAAGGCCTTGTTGGACTCGGCCATCTTGTGCGTGTCCTCGCGCTTCTTCACAGCGGCACCAAGGCCGTTGGAGGCGTCGAGGAGCTCGTTGAGCAGACGCTCGGTCATGGTCTTCTCGCGACGGGCGCGGGAGTAGCCGACGAGCCAGCGCAGCGCGAGGGTGTTGGCGCGACCGGGCTTGACCTCGATCGGAACCTGGTACGTCGCACCACCGACACGGCGGGACTTGACCTCGAGGGTCGGCTTGATGTTCTCCAGCGCGCGCTTCAGCGTGATGACCGGGTCGTTGCTGGTCTTCTCGCGCAGGCCCTCCATGGCGCCGTACACGATGCGCTCGGCGGTGGAGCGCTTGCCGTTCAGCAGCACCTTGTTGATCAGGGAGGTCACCAGAGGAGAACCGTAGACCGGGTCGATGATGACCGGGCGCTTCGGGGCGGGGCCCTTACGAGGCATTCTTACTTCTCCTTCTTGGCGCCGTAGCGGCTGCGGGCCTGCTTGCGGTTCTTGACACCCTGGGTGTCAAGGGAACCGCGGATGATCTTGTAGCGAACACCCGGCAGGTCCTTCACACGGCCGCCGCGCACGAGCACGATGGAGTGCTCCTGCAGGTTGTGTCCCTCACCCGGAATGTAAGCGGTGACCTCGATCCCGCTGGTCAGACGCACACGCGCGACCTTACGCAGGGCCGAGTTCGGCTTCTTCGGGGTGGTCGTGAACACACGCGTGCAGACGCCCCGGCGCTGAGGGGAGCCCTCGAGTGCGGGGGTCTTGTTCTTCTCGACCTTGTCCTGCCGGCCCTTCCGGACCAGCTGCTGGATCGTAGGCACTACTTCTCCGGTTTCTGTGTGCCGATGGTGAAGCTAACCTGGAACGTCGCCGACCCACGCGGTCGGGTGTGTCGAATCTCGCGGACCTTTGCCTCAAGGCGAAAGGGGCGCAGATTACGGTGGCCGGTGTCGGCTCGCCGTGCGGTTGAAGGCACGCACGAGAGCCAGGGCACACCCCAGGCACAAGGTCTGAGCGTACCTACCTCATTCGCTGTGGTCAAAACAAATGGAGTCCGGCGGCCCCGAGCTGCGGGCGATGTCAAGCCGCTGTACCCTACGTGATCTTCGAATCGGCGATCGACACACGTCAGGACGAGCGCTGCGCCGGGAGCGGTCAGCCGGGCGGAGGGTCCCCGCGTGCGGGCCCGACGGCACGCGAACAGACTGAGACCCATGACCGCGCCGCAGGAGCCGCCGGCCGGCCCCCGGCCCCCGCCGGGGCACTCCCCCATGTCCTCGTTCGCGCAGAAGGCGGCGCTCGTCGCGGCCCCGGGGACCATCGCACTCGCCCTGCTGTACTACTTCGGCAGCCTCTACATCAGGGAGTACTACTCCACCCTCGGCGTGGTGCCCGAGGACCTCGGGATGTCCGTCCAGAACGTCATGGCCAACAGCACGAGCGCGATCTTCCTTCCGCTGTGCGTCCTGCTGGCCGGCGGGCTGATCGTGTTCCTGGTGTTCGGCTGGCTGGAACAGGCGCTGGCAGGGCCGGAGCGTGCCGTACGGCGCCGTGCGGCGATCATCCTGCTGCTCGCCGTCGGCATCGGCATGGTGTTCCTGGGCCTCCCGGCTCTCGTGGCGGCGCCGGTGATCCCTTTCCCGGCGGGCTGGCCCCGCGTGTTCATGCCGGCCGTGATGGTGGCCCTGGGGTCCACGCTGGCCGTCTGCGCGGTCCATCTGCGGCTCAACCAGAGCACCGGAATGCGGGCCCGGCGGCGGACCCCTGACGGCGACCGGGTGTGGCTGGCGATCGGCGCACTGCTCATCGGGCTGCTGACGGTGAGTCTGTTCTTCGACATGGCTCAGTACGCGGCGGTCGTCGGCCACAGCAACGCCAGGCTGGACGCGGAGCAGGGGTACAAGCGGCTGCCGGCCGTGGTGATCCACTCCCGGGTGCCCCTCACCCACAACGCGCGGGACATCGAGTTCAGGGACCACGGCAGCCCGAACGGGCCGTACCGGTACGAGTACCGGGGCTTCCGCCTGCTCGCGAAGGCGCCGACCCGCTTCTATCTGATCTCCCGCACCGCGCACTACAGGGACGGCGTGGTGGTGCTGCCCGACGACGGCACCGCCTGGCTGGAGATCCGCGCGCCCGCGAGAGCGCCCGGCGTCACGTCTGCAGCTCCCCCGTCTCGTCCGCGGACGGTGTCCCGTCCCCGGACGGAGTCTCCGGATCGGTGGTGACGGGCTCGGGGGTCGTGGGACCCGGGCTGGTCGAGCCCGGGTCCGAGGTCGTGGCCTCGTCCGCCTCACCGTGGACGGGGACGGTGACGGTGGAACCGCCGGCCATCGTGAGGGTCAACTCCCCGTCGTACGGTCCCGGTTCCGTCGGCGTGTACCGGAAGGTCACCGTGCAGCCGTCCGACGGCACTTCGCCCAGACACCCCTCGACGATCTCGACCTCGTCGCCCTTGATCTCGCCTCTGACGTCCTGCAGGGGCGGGGGCGGCCGCTCCTTCGACGCCTTGATCTCCACATCCTCCTGGACCGGCTCGCCCACCTGTGTCCTCGTCAGCTCGATGTCCGACGCAGTGGACTCCTCGTTGTCGGCGTCCAGGAAGACCTCGGCGTCCGAACCGCCCGGGTCCGAGGTCGTCCCGGTCTCGTCCGGGCCCGGTGTCCCGGTTCCGTTCTCCTGCGTCCCGGCGGTCTCGGTCCCGGTGGGGTCCGGAGGCGTCGGAGTGCCGTCTCCGCCGGCCCCGCAGGCCGCCGTCGTCACCAGCACGGTCAGCGCCGCCGCCACGACAAGACGCCGGGCAGTCGCTGCAGTCATGACGTGGGCACCTCCGCCTCCGCTCGGCCGGTCCGGCACAACCTCGCACACCGGCTGCCCGGGAGGCGTGGACGGACGTGGCTGACACGGAGCGATCACTCGAACGACAGACCCGAACAACGCCGAAGGGCGGCCACCCCACGGGGTGACCGCCCTTCAGTTCAAGCTGCTCGCTTACTGGTTGTACGGACCGTAGTCGTAGTCCTCCAGCGGAACGGCCTGGCCGGAGCCGGTGCCGAACGGCGAGTAGTCGATGTCGTCGTAGCCGACGGCCGAGTACATCGCGGCCTTGGCCTCCTCGGTCGGCTCGACCCGGATGTTGCGGTAGCGGGACAGACCCGTACCGGCCGGGATGAGCTTACCGATGATGACGTTCTCCTTGAGGCCGATGAGGCTGTCGGACTTGGCGTTGATCGCCGCGTCCGTCAGAACTCGGGTCGTCTCCTGGAAGGAGGCGGCCGACAGCCAGGACTCCGTCGCCAGCGAGGCCTTGGTGATACCCATCAGCTGCGGACGACCGGAGGCCGGGTGACCGCCCTCCTGGACCACACGACGGTTCTCGGTCTCGAACTTCGAGCGCTCGACCAGCTCACCGGGCAGCAGCTCGGCGTCGCCGGACTCGATGATCGTCACGCGGCGGAGCATCTGCCGGATGATGATCTCGATGTGCTTGTCGTGGATCGACACACCCTGCGAGTTGTACACCTTCTGGACCTCGCCGACCAGGTGGACCTGGACGGCACGCTGACCCAGGATGCGCAGCACGTCGTGCGGGTTGGTGGCACCCACGGTGAGCTGCTGGCCCACCTCGACGTGGTCGCCCTCGCGGACCAGGACCTTGGCACGCTTCGAGATCGGGAACGCCGTCTCGTCGCTGCCGTCGTCCGGGGTGACGACGATCTTCTTGGTCTTCTCGGTCTCCTCGATCCGGATGCGGCCGTTGGCCTCGGAGATCGGGGCGACACCCTTCGGGGTACGGGCCTCGAAGAGCTCGACGACACGGGGCAGACCCTGGGTGATGTCGTCACCGGCCACACCACCGGTGTGGAAGGTACGCATCGTCAGCTGGGTACCGGGCTCACCGATGGACTGGGCGGCGATGATGCCGACCGCCTCACCGATGTCGACCAGCTTGCCGGTGGCGAGCGAACGGCCGTAGCACATCGCGCAGGTGCCGACGTGCGACTCGCAGGTCAGGATCGAGCGGGTCTTGACCTCCTCGATGCCGTGGTGCACCAGCTGGTCGATGAGCACGTCGCCCAGGTCCACGTTGGCCGGCGCGATCACCTTGCCGTCGATGACGACGTCCTCGGCGAGCATGCGGGCGTAGACGCTGGTCTCGACGTCGTCGGCCTTGCGCAGCACGCCGTCGGCGCCGCGCGAGGCGATCCGCAGCTTCAGACCGCGCTCGGTGCCGCAGTCCTCCTCGCGGATGATGACGTCCTGCGAGACGTCCACCAGACGACGGGTCAGGTAACCCGAGTCGGCGGTACGCAGGGCGGTGTCGGCGAGACCCTTACGGGCACCGTGCGTGGAGATGAAGTACTCCAGCACCGACAGACCCTCACGGAACGAGGCCTTGATCGGACGCGGGATGGTCTCGTTCTTCGCGTTCGACACCAGACCACGCATACCGGCGATCTGCCGCATCTGCATCATGTTTCCTCGGGCACCCGAGTCAACCATCATGAAGATGGGGTTCGTCTTGGGGAAGTTCTCGTTCATCGCCTCGGCGACCTCGTTGGTCGCCTTGGTCCAGATCGCGATGAGCTCCTGAGTGCGCTCTTCCTTGGTGATCAGACCGCGCTCGTACTGCTTCTGGACCTTCTCGTCCTGCGCCTCGTAGCCGCGGACGATCTCCTTCTTCGCCTCGGGAACGACGACGTCGGAGATGGCGACGGTGACACCGGAACGGGTCGCCCAGTAGAAGCCGGCCGCCTTCAGGTTGTCGAGCGTCGCCGCCACGATGACCTTGGGGTAGCGCTCGGCGAGGTCGTTGACGATCTCGGAGAGCTGCTTCTTGCCCACCGAGTAGTCGACGAACGGGTAGTCCTCGGGCAGCAGCTCGTTGAAGAGCGCGCGGCCCAGGGTGGTGCGCAGACGGAAGGTGTCACCGGTCTGGTACTCCGGCTCGCCCTCCTCGACAGCCGGCGGGGTCCAGCCGCGCGGCGGGATGGTGCCCACCGGGAAGCGGATGTCGATCGGCGACTGCAGCGCCAGCTCGCCGGCGTCGAACGCCATGATCGCCTCGGCCGTGGAGCCGAACGCACGGCCCTCGCCCTTGGTGTCACGCAGCTCGCCGTCGGTGGTGAGGAAGAACAGACCGAGGACCATGTCCTGGGTCGGCATCGTCACCGGACGGCCGTCGGCCGGCTTGAGGATGTTGTTCGAGGACAGCATCAGGATGCGGGCCTCGGCCTGCGCCTCCGCGGACAGCGGCAGGTGCACGGCCATCTGGTCACCGTCGAAGTCCGCGTTGAACGCGGTGCAGACGAGCGGGTGGATCTGGATGGCCTTGCCCTCGACCAGCTGCGGCTCGAAGGCCTGGATGCCGAGGCGGTGCAGGGTGGGAGCACGGTTCAGCAGCACCGGGTGCTCGGCGATGACCTCTTCGAGGACGTCGTACACGACGGTGCGGCCGCGCTCCACCATGCGCTTGGCGCTCTTGATGTTCTGCGCGTGGTTCAGGTCGACCAGGCGCTTCATCACGAACGGCTTGAAGAGCTCCAGCGCCATGGCCTTGGGCAGACCGCACTGGTGCAGCTTCAGCTGCGGGCCGACGACGATGACGGAACGCGCCGAGTAGTCGACTCGCTTACCGAGCAGGTTCTGACGGAATCGACCCTGCTTGCCCTTCAGCATGTCGCTGAGGGACTTCAGCGGGCGGTTACCGGGGCCGGTGACCGGACGGCCACGACGGCCGTTGTCGAAGAGCGCGTCGACGGCCTCCTGGAGCATGCGCTTCTCGTTGTTCACGATGATCTCGGGCGCACCGAGGTCGAGAAGGCGCTTCAGGCGGTTGTTGCGGTTGATCACACGGCGGTACAGGTCGTTCAGGTCGGAGGTCGCGAAGCGGCCACCGTCCAGCTGCACCATCGGACGCAGGTCCGGCGGGATGACCGGCACGCAGTCGAGCACCATGCCCTTGGGGCTGTTGCTGGTCTGCAGGAACGCGGAGACGACCTTGAGGCGCTTGAGCGCACGGGTCTTCTTCTGGCCCTTGCCGGTACGGATGATCTCGCGGAGGCGCTCGGCCTCCTCGTCGAGGTCGAAGGACTCCAGGCGCTTCTGCAGCGCCGCGGCACCCATCGAGCCGTCGAAGTACGTGCCGAAGCGGTCACGCAGCTCGCGGTAGAGCAGCTCGTCGCCCTCGAGGTCCTGGACCTTGAGGTTCTTGAACCGGTTCCACACCTCGTCGAGGCGGTCGATCTCGCGCTGCGCACGGTCACGCAGCTGCTTCATCTCGCGCTCGGCACCCTCGCGCACCTTGCGGCGCACGTCGGCCTTGGCACCCTCGGCCTCGAGCTCGCCCAGGTCGGCCTCGAGCTTCTTGGCGCGGGCCTCAAGGTCGGCGTCGCGACGGTTCTCGATCTGCTGGCGCTCGACCGAGACGTGCGCCTCCAGGGAGGACAGGTCGCGGGTACGGCGCTCCTCGTCGACGTACGTGATCATGTACGCGGCGAAGTAGATGACCTTCTCGAGGTCCTTGGGCGCCAGGTCCAGCAGGTAGCCGAGGCGCGACGGGACACCCTTGAAGTACCAGATGTGCGTGACGGGCGCGGCCAGCTCGATGTGGCCCATCCGCTCACGGCGCACCTTGGCGCGCGTGACCTCGACGCCACAGCGCTCACAGATGATGCCCTTGAAGCGGACACGCTTGTACTTGCCGCAGTAGCACTCCCAGTCCCGGGTCGGACCGAAGATCTTCTCGCAGAAGAGTCCGTCCTTTTCGGGCTTCAGGGTGCGGTAGTTGATGGTCTCGGGCTTCTTGACCTCGCCGTGGCTCCACTGACGGATGTCGTCCGCGGTGGCCAGGCCGATCCGGAGCTCGTCGAAGAAGTTGACGTCGAGCACTATGCGTCAATCCCTCTCAGGGTTGTAAGTCTTTGGTCTGAAACGGGGGCCTGGGGGTCGGCGGGGCCCTGTGGGTCGGGCCCCCGCCGGACTCCCGTCAGACCTCTTCGACGCTGCTCGGCTCGCGCCGGGACAGGTCGATACCGAGCTCCTCCGCAGCGCGGAAGACGTCCTCGTCGGTGTCACGCATCTCGATGGACATACCGTCGCTGGACAGCACCTCCACGTTCAGGCAGAGCGACTGCATCTCCTTGATGAGCACCTTGAAGGACTCGGGGATGCCGGGCTCGGGGATGTTCTCGCCCTTGACGATGGCCTCGTAGACCTTCACGCGGCCCGTGACGTCGTCGGACTTGATGGTCAGCAGCTCCTGGAGGGCGTACGCGGCGCCGTAGGCCTCGAGGGCCCACACCTCCATCTCACCGAAGCGCTGGCCACCGAACTGCGCCTTACCACCCAGCGGCTGCTGGGTGATCATCGAGTACGGACCGGTCGAGCGGGCGTGCAGCTTGTCGTCGACCAGGTGGTGCAGCTTCAGGATGTACATGTAGCCGACCGAGATCGGGTCCGGGAACGGCTCACCGCTACGGCCGTCGAACAGCCGCGCCTTACCGGTCGGGAGCACCATGCGCTCGCCGTCGCGGTTCGGGATGGTGTGCTGCAGCAGACCCGCCAGCTCGTCCTCACGGGCACCGTCGAACACCGGGGTGGCGACGTTGGTGCCGGGGGCGACCTGGTCGGCGCCGATGACCTGCAGGCGCTGCGCCCACTCGTCCGCGAGGCCGGAGACGTCCCAGCCGCGGCTGGCGAGCCAGCCGAGGTGGATCTCCAGGACCTGTCCCGGGTTCATTCGGGACGGGACACCCAGCGGGTTGAGGATGATGTCGACCGGAGTTCCGTCCTCGAGGAACGGCATGTCCTCGATGGGCAGGATCTTCGAGATGACACCCTTGTTGCCGTGACGGCCGGCGAGCTTGTCACCATCGGTGATCTTGCGCTTCTGCGCGACGTAGACGCGGACCAGCTGGTTCACGCCCGGCGGCAGCTCGTCGCCCTCCTCGCGGTCGAAGACGCGCACGCCGATGACCTTGCCGGTCTCACCGTGCGGCACCTTCAGCGAGGTGTCACGGACCTCACGGGCCTTCTCACCGAAGATCGCGCGCAGCAGGCGCTCCTCGGGGGTCAGCTCCGTCTCACCCTTCGGGGTGACCTTGCCGACGAGGATGTCGCCGGCGATGACCTCGGCGCCGATGCGGATGATGCCGCGCTCGTCGAGGTCGGCGAGGACCTCCTCGGAGACGTTCGGGATGTCCCGGGTGATCTCCTCGGGGCCGAGCTTGGTGTCACGGGCGTCGACCTCGTGCTCCTCGATGTGGATCGAGGAGAGGACGTCGTCCTGCACGAGGCGCTGCGACAGGATGATCGCGTCCTCGTAGTTGTGACCCTCCCACGGCATGAACGCCACGAGCAGGTTCTTGCCGAGGGCCATCTCACCGTTCTCGGTGGCCGGACCGTCGGCGAGGACCTGGCCCTCGATGATCCGGTCGCCCTCGTTGACGACGACCTTCTGGTTGACCGAGGTGCCCTGGTTGGACCGGGCGAACTTGTGCAGGCGGTACGTGATGTACGTGCCGTCGTCGTTGGCCGTGGTGATGTAGTCCGCGGAGACCTCCTGGACCACACCCGCCTTCTCGGCCTTGACCACGTCACCGGCGTCCACGGCGGAGCGGTACTCCATGCCGGTGCCGACGAGCGGGGCCTCCGACTTAATCAGCGGCACGGCCTGGCGCATCATGTTCGCGCCCATGAGGGCACGGTTGGCGTCGTCGTGCTCGAGGAACGGGATCATGGCGGTCGCGACCGACACCATCTGGCGCGGCGAGACGTCCATGTAGTCGACGTCCTCGGGGCTGACGTAGTCGACCTCACCGCCACGGCGGCGGACCAGGACACGCGCCTCGGCGAACCGGAGTTCGTCGTTCAGCGTGGCGTTGGCCTGCGCGATGACGAAGCGGTCCTCCTCGTCGGCGGTCAGGTAGTCGACCTCGTCGGTGACCTGGCCGTCGTTCACCTTGCGGTACGGGGTCTCGACGAAACCGAACGCGTTGACCCGGCCGTAGGAGGCGAGCGAGCCGATCAGACCGATGTTCGGGCCTTCAGGGGTCTCGATCGGGCACATGCGGCCGTAGTGCGACGGGTGCACGTCACGGACCTCGAAGCCGGCCCGCTCACGGGAGAGACCACCCGGGCCAAGAGCCGACAGACGGCGCTTGTGGGTGAGACCCGACAGCGGGTTGTTCTGGTCCATGAACTGGGACAGCTGGCTGGTGCCGAAGAACTCCTTGATGGAGGCGACGACCGGCCGGATGTTGATCAGGGTCTGCGGCGTGATCGCCTCGACGTCCTGGGTGGTCATGCGCTCGCGCACGACACGCTCCATACGGGCGAGACCCGTACGGACCTGGTTCTGGATCAGCTCGCCGACGCTGCGCAGGCGACGGTTGCCGAAGTGGTCGATGTCGTCCGTCTCGACAACGATCATGTCGCCGTTGTCGCCGGTGGTCTCGGTCTCGCCGGCGTGCAGCTGCACCAGGTACTTGATCGTCGAGATGATGTCCTCGACGGTCAGGATGCCCGCGTCGAGCGGAGCGTCCGCACCCAGCTTCTTGTTGACCTTGTAGCGGCCGACCTTCGCGAGGTCGTAGCGCTTCGGGTTGAAGTAGAGGTTCTCGAGCAGCGTCTGCGCGGCCTCACGCGTGGGGGGCTCGCCCGGACGCAGCTTGCGGTAGATGTCGAGCAGCGCGTCGTCCTGGCCCTGGGTGTGGTCCTTCTCCAGGGTGGCGCGCATCGACTCGTAGTCGCCGAACTCCTCGAGGATCTGCTCGGTCGTCCAGCCGAGCGCCTTGAGCAGCACGGTGACCGACTGCTTGCGCTTGCGGTCGATACGGACACCGACCATGTCGCGCTTGTCGATCTCCATCTCCAGCCAGGCACCCCGGGACGGGATGATCTTGGCGGAGAAGATGTCCTTGTCGGACGTCTTGTCGATGCTGGAGTCGAAGTAGACACCGGGGGAACGGACCAGCTGAGACACCACGACACGCTCGGTGCCGTTGATGACGAAGGTGCCCTTGTTCGTCATGAGCGGGAAGTCACCCATGAAGACGGTCTGGGACTTGATCTCGCCGGTCTCGTTGTTGGTGAACTCGGCGGTGACGAAGAGCGGGGCCGCGTACGTGAAGTCGCGCTCCTTGCACTCGTCGATGGAGTTCTTCGGCGGCTCGAAGCGGTGGTCCCGGAACGTCAGGGACATCGACCCAGAGAAGTCCTCGATCGGGGAGATCTCCTCGAAGATCTCCTCCAGACCGGACTTGGTGGGGACGTCCTGACCGTTCTCAAGAGCCTCCTCGACCCGACTCTGCCAAGCGGTGTTGCCGAGCAGCCAGTCGAAGCTCTCGGTCTGCAGCGCGAGCAGGTTCGGAACCTCGAGAGGCTCCTTGATCTTTGCAAAGGAGATGCGCAGCGGGGCGGTGCTGGCGCCGTTGTTCGTATTCGCGGTCGAGGCGTTGCGCGAGGCGGCCAAGAGGGGGTCCTTCCGAGGGCTCGGACTCACTACGCGCGTGCCGGTCCCTCTCCGTACACAGAGACAGAAACCCCAGGTCAAAGGAGCTTCGGTCATCGATGCTGGAGTGAGGGCAGACCCCTGGTGACGGGCAGGGGACAGCTAACAGGCAGCGCAAAGGGTCAGTGTAGCCACTTGGCACACTGATGTCCAGTGCGGGTTTTTCGAGACCCTCGTTGTTCTCAACACCCTTGTCAACGCCTTCGGCCTGCTGCCCTCAACGCACGTTGATACTGCCCTCTTCGTCGTCGATCCATGCCTCGGATTCGGATCCTTGTGACGACGCGTCCTGAGAATTGCGCGCTGCGTGCGGTTCGTCAAGGCCCCCCAGCCCAAACGGGACCGTCCGGAGACACGACGAAGATCACCATACCCCTCGCCACCAGGGGTACAAGGCAACCGAGGCCGGACCTCCGGATACGCCGAAGAGCGACCACCCGGATGGATGATCGCTCTTCGGTGCGTTCGCGTTACAGCCCTAGGAGGCCGTACTCAGCGCGCGGAGAGAGTCGCGGGGACTCCCTGAGGTCTTACTTGACCTCGACGGAGGCGCCGGCGCCCTTGAGGGACTCGGCGGCCTTCTCGGCGGCGTCCTTGGCGACCTTCTCGAGGACGGGCTTCGGGGCACCGTCGACGAGGTCCTTGGCCTCCTTCAGACCCAGCGAGGTCAGCTCACGCACGACCTTGATGACCTGGATCTTCTTGTCGCCGGCGCCGGTGAGGATGACGTCGAACTCGTCCTTCTCCTCCTCGGCCGGGGCGGCGGCGGCCGGGCCGGCCGGGCCCGCAACGGCGACCGCGGCGGCGGCGGTGACGTCGAACTTCTCCTCGAAGGCCTTCACGAACTCGGAGAGCTCGATGAGGGTCATCTCCTCGAACTGGGCGAGCAGGTCTTCCTGGCTGAGCTTCGCCATGATGGGCGATCCTTCCACTGATTCGGCAGGTGCCGGATGTACTGGGTGAGGCGGGCGTACGTCGGCCCGCTGCGACCCGTGCCGCCTATACGGCCAGGGTCAGAAAGCGAGCCGAGTTACTCGGCACCGCCCTGCTCGTCCTGCTTGGCGCGAAGAGCGTCCACGGTGCGGACGAGCTTCGAGGGAAGCGCCTGGAAGAGCTGAGCAGTCTGCGACTGCTTGCCCTTGAAGGCACCCGCCAGCTTGGAGAGCAGAACCTCGCGGGACTCGAGGTCCGCAAGCTTCTTGATCTCATCGGCGGACAGCGCCTTGCCGTCAAGGACACCGCCCTTGATGATGAGATTCGGGTTGTCCTTGGCGAAGTCACGGAGACCCTTCGCCGACTCCACCGGGTCACCGGTGACGAAGGCGACGGCCGTCGGACCAGCGAAGAGCTGGTCGTCCAGCGTGATCCCGGCCTCGTTGGCCGCAATCTTGGTCAGCGTGTTCTTCACCACGGCGTACTGGGCGTTCTCACCGAGCGACCGGCGCAGCGTCTTGAGCTGCGCCACGGTGAGACCGCGGTACTCGGTCAGCACGGCGGCGTTGGAGCTGCGGAACTTGTCCGTCAGCTCGGCAACCGCGGCAGCCTTGTCGGGCCTCGCCATAGAGCCTCGGCCTCCTTCCGGGTGATTCGGACCGCGCGGACCCGAAGGAGGTCTGGGTAAAACAAACGCCCCGGCGCAGGCGCTCGGGGCGGACTCGACCGGCTGCACACGCGTGAGCGCATATGCTCCGGGAGTTCTTCCACAATCACCTGCGCGGGTCGCCCGCTCTGCAGCGGATCCTTCGGCCACCGCACCCTCGTTCAAGCGTGCGGCAACGACCAGCGGTCTTTGGCTTCTTCGGAAGAGTACGGGACCGGGGCGGTGTCGAGCAAATCGGGCCCTCCGGGCCGCCCCGGTCCCTCGGCGTGCAGGCCTCAGGAGGTGGTGGCGGTGCCGCTGCTGCTGCCCGACACGGTCCCGGGCCCGCCGGCCTTCACCAGCTCCGTGAAGTCCTTGGTGTCGGCGGCCGGGGGCGCCTCGGCGGCGACCTTCACGCCGTAGTCGCTGTAGTAGGCCGTGCTGGTCATGGTGCCGGTCGCCATGTCGGCCTTCTCGACCTTCTTGACCAGCAGGTCCTGGCCGTCGACCCAGATGTCGATGGTCTCGGTGGTGACGCCCGCCTGGCTGAGCTGCTTCTTCAGGCCGGCCAGCTGGTCGGCGGTGAGGTGGCTGTTCTTGCCGGCGAGGTCGGCGACGTCGACCTTGCCCGAGTAGTGCGTGGCGTCGACGCCGGAGACCTTCTCCTGGCCGACCTTCTTCACGTCACCGGAGGCCAGCAGCAGCTTCACCGACTGGTTCGGCGTGGTGTTCTGCATCTGGTCCTTGAGGTACGCGCCGGAGCTGCCGCCGAGCTTGGCGAGGTCGTCGTACGCGTACTTGATCCAGTGCTTGCCGCCGAACTGCGCGGCGAACTTCTCGCTCATCTTGGCGTAGTAGGCGTCCGGCAGATAGCGGGCCTCCATCGACGTGGTGCCGGCCTGGCGCATGGCTTCGGCCATCTTGCCGCCGGTGTAGTTGATGGTGAGGTTGCCCTTGAGGCCGTCGCCCCAGGCGAGGGCGCCGTCGGCCGTCATCGACATGGTGTCGCCGAGGGTCGTGCTGGAGCGGACCTTGGCCGACTCGGCCTTGTCCGTGGACTTCTCGGCGGAGAGCAGGGCGGCAAGGGGACTGACGTTCGTGACGCTCTTGCCGACCGTCTTGTCGTCCTTCCCGGACTGCGAGCCGCAGGCGGCCACACCGGTCAGCGCGGTCACCACCGCGACGGAAAGGGTCACCCGGCGAACGGTCGTGCTCTTCATGTAGTCCCACCCCTATGCGAGTCCTGTGCCTGCAACGTAGCCCAGGCCACTGACAGTCGTACGAAAAGTCGCACAAAGAAAGGACGGGCCCCGAACCTTTCAGGTTCCAGGGCCCGCCCTCTGCTTACGCGTACCTGACGCGGCTACCGAAGTGAGCGCGGGGCTCAGACGGCGGCCGGGTCCTCCTCGACGAGGAGGTTACGGGTGCGGTTCGAGTCGACCGGAATGCCGGGGCCCATCGTGGTGCTGATGGCGGCCTTCTTGATGTAGCGACCCTTGGCGGCGGACGGCTTGAGACGGGTGATCTCCTCGAGCGCCGCAGCGTAGTTCTCCACCAGCTGGGTGTCCTCGAAGGACGTCTTGCCGATGATGAAGTGCAGGTTCGAGTGCTTGTCGACGCGGAACTCGATCTTGCCACCCTTGATCTCGGTGACAGCCTTGGCCACGTCGGGGGTGACGGTGCCGGTCTTCGGGTTCGGCATCAGACCACGCGGACCGAGCACGCGGCCGAGGCGGCCGACCTTGCCCATGAGGTCCGGGGTGGCGACGACGGAGTCGAAGTCCAGGCGGCCCTTCGAGACCTCGTCGATCAGCTCGTCGGCGCCGACGATGTCGGCGCCCGCGGCACGCGCGGCCTCGGCACGGTCACCGGTCGCGAAGACCAGGACCCGGGCGGTCTTACCGGTGCCGTGCGGGAGGTTCACGGTGCCACGGACCATCTGGTCGGCCTTACGCGGGTCGACACCCAGACGGAAGGCGACCTCGACGGTGCCGTCGAACTTGGTCGTGGAGGTCTCCTTGGCGAGACGGACGGCCTCGAGCGGGGCGTACAGCTTCTCCCGGTCGACCTTGGCGTCCGCAGCGCGGAGAGCCTTGCTGCGCTTGCTCACAACTGCTCCTGTGTGTTCTGAGAGGAGTCGTGGTGTACGGGCCGAGCAGGCCCTACCACGGTGGTTCTACGAAGGTGGGCTTCAGCCCTCGACCGTGATGCCCATGGAGCGGGCGGTGCCGGCGATGATCTTCGACGCGGCGTCCAGGTCGTTGGCGTTCAGGTCGGGAAGCTTGGTCTGGGCGATCTCGCGGACCTGCGCCTCGGTGATCTTGGCGACCTTGGTCTTGTGCGGCTCGCCAGAGCCCTTCTCGACACCAGCGGCCTTGAGGATCATCTTCGCGGCCGGCGGGGTCTTGGTGATGAAGGTGAAGGAGCGGTCCTCGTAGACCGTGATCTCCACCGGGATCACCCAGCCACGCTGCGACTCGGTCGCGGCGTTGTAGGCCTTGCAGAACTCCATGATGTTGACGCCGTGCTGGCCCAGCGCGGGACCGACCGGCGGGGCCGGGTTCGCCGCACCGGCGTTGATCTGGAGCTTGATGAGCCCCGTGACCTTCTTCTTCTTGGGAGGCATAGCTCTCCGGGTCCTTTCGATTCGGGTCCTGCCGGCATCCGGGGGCCACCCGGACGCAGGCATACCGCACAACGATAACGGGTATGGATGTGCGGCCAAAAACCGTGCAGGTCAGACTGGCTACGAGAGCCTGCCTGACCTGCGCGGAAGCGATTGGTCCAGAAGGAACTAGTTCTTCTGGATCTGGTCGAAGGAGAGCTCGACCGGCGTCTCGCGGCCGAAGATCTCCACCAGGCCCTTGACCTTCTTCGAGTCGGGGTTGATCTCGTTGATGGTCGCCTGGAGCGTGGCGAACGGGCCGTCGGTGACGGTGACCGAGTCGCCGACCTCGAAGTCCAGCACCTGGACCTCGACCTTGCGCTGCGGGGCGGGCTTGCCCTCGGCCTCGGCGGCCTCGCGGGCGGCCTTCTCCTCCGCCTCCGGGGCGAGCATCTTGACGATCTCGTCCAGGGTCAGCGGGTAGGGGTCGTAGGCGTTGCCCACGAAGCCGGTGACACCGGGGGTGTTGCGGACGACGCCCCAGGACTCGTTGGTCAGGTCCATGCGGACCAGGACGTAACCCGGCAGCTTGTTCTGCTTGATCGTCTTGCGGTCGCCGTTCTTGATCTGGACGACCTCTTCCTGCGGCACCTCGGCCTGGAAGATGTAGTCCTCGACGTTCAGCGAGACGGCGCGCTGCTCCAGGTTCGTCTTCACGCGGTTCTCGTAGCCGGCGTACGTGTGGATGACGTACCACTCGCCGGGCAGGGACCGCAGCTCCGTGCGCAGGGCCTCGATCGGGTCGACCGGGGCGGCAGCCTCCGCCTCGACCTCTTCCTCGACCTCGTCCTCGGTCTCGACCGCTTCCTCGGTCTCGTCCTCGTCCTCGACGTGCAGCGCGGCTTCCTCGGCAGGCTCGCCCGCCTCGGCCTCGGCAGCCTCGAACTCGTCCTGCTCGTCCGCGCCCTCGACGATGTCGAGCTCGTCGTCCACCGTCTCGTCCGGCTCGATGGCGTCGTTCAGGTTCGGGTCAGACACGATGGCTGCTTCTTCCTGGATACATAGGGGTAGAACATGCGAAAACGGGCGCCGGTACCACGGCGCCCTTCGCTCTTGGCTCAGCCGAAGACGTACTTGGCCGCGTGGTTGAGCCCATAGTCAATCACGGTCACCAGGGCGATCATGATTACGACGAAGAAGATCACCACGGTGGTGTACGACGTCAGCTGATTACGCGTCGGCCAGACAACCTTGCGGAGTTCCGCGATGACCTGTCGGTAGAAGATGCCGAGGCGCTTCAGCGGGCCCTTCTTGGCGCGCTTGCCACCCTTGCGGGCCTTCTTCTTGGTCTCCAGCGCCTCGTCCTGGGCATCAGGCGTGTCGATGGAGCCCACGGCGTCCGTCATTCGTCCTCACCTGATTCCGGGTCGTGGCCGTGCCGCGCCCGGTCTGAGCCGCACGGCGGTGCATCGCTGTACGTACATGTGCACACATCCTGGCGGTGTGTGTAGCAGGGCCGGAGGGACTTGAACCCCCAACCGCCGGTTTTGGAGACCGGTGCTCTACCAATTGAGCTACGACCCTTTGCGTGTCCCCCAACGTACCGCATCCGGACGGGTGCTCGGTGTGCACCTGTTGTGGAGCGGCTGCTGAAGGCCAACGAGGTGTGAGTGTACGTGGTCCACGGCCCGGCGTCGAACAGAAAGTGCCTGTACGGAGTCGCCGCACCGAAGATCGTCCTGGCCGGAGGCCGGATTCGGATGCCTGTTCACGCCTCGACCCCTTGCTGTTCAGTCCGTGAAACCCGTGTGCCGGGGGTGTTTCCGGTCTGGAACGATGGGCCCCATGAGCGCTGCAATCCCTCCCACCGAGCGCCGGGTCTCCGCCCGAGTCGGCGCGATCTCCGAGTCCGCCACCCTCGCCGTGGACGCCAAGGCCAAGGCCCTGAAGGCCGCCGGGCGTCCGGTGATCGGCTTCGGCGCAGGTGAGCCCGACTTCCCGACGCCGGACTACATCGTCGAGGCGGCCGTCGAGGCCTGCAAGAACCCGAAGTACCACCGCTACACGCCGGCCGGCGGCCTGCCCGAGCTGAAGGCCGCGATCGCCGCGAAGACGCTGCGCGACTCGAACTACGAGGTCGACGCGTCCCAGATCCTGGTGACCAACGGCGGCAAGCAGGCCATCTACGAGGCGTTCGCCGCGATCCTCGACCCGGGCGACGAGGTCATCGTCCCGGCGCCGTACTGGACGACCTACCCCGAGTCGATCCGGCTCGCGGGCGGTGTCCCGGTGGAGGTCGTCGCCGACGAGACCACCGGCTACCGGGTGAGCGTGGAGCAGCTGGAGGCGGCCCGCACGGAGAAGACGAAGGTCGTGCTCTTCGTCTCCCCGTCGAACCCCACCGGCGCGGTCTACAGCGAGTCGGAGGCCGAGGCGATCGGCCGCTGGGCCGTCGAGCACGGCCTGTGGGTCCTCACGGACGAGATCTACGAGCACCTCGTCTACGGCGACGCGAAGTTCACCTCGCTGCCGGCGCTCCTGCCCGAGCTGCGCGACAAGTGCATCGTGGTCAACGGCGTGGCGAAGACGTATGCCATGACCGGCTGGCGCGTGGGCTGGGTCATCGGCCCCAAGGACGTCGTCAAGGCCGCGACGAACCTGCAGTCGCACGCCACCTCGAACGTCTCCAACGTGGCCCAGGTGGCCGCCCTGGCCGCCGTCTCCGGTGACCTGGAGGCCGTGGCGAAGATGCGCGAGGCCTTCGACCGGCGCCGCAAGACCGTCGTGCGGATGCTCAACGAGATCGACGGTGTGCTGTGCCCCGAGCCCGAGGGCGCGTTCTACGCCTACCCGTCGGTCAAGGGCCTGCTCGGCAAGGAGATCCGCGGCAAGCGCCCGCAGGACACCGTCGAGCTGGCCGCGCTGATCCTGGAGGAGGCCGAGGTCGCGGTCGTCCCGGGCGAGGCCTTCGGCACGCCGGGTTACCTGCGGCTGTCGTACGCGCTCGGTGACGAGGACCTCGTCGAGGGCGTGAGCCGGATGCAGAAGCTGCTCGCGGAGGCGCGGGACTGAGGTCCGCTCCGCACACGGGGGCCGCTCCCCTTTCCGGGAGCGGCCCCCGTTCGCATGTGCGAGCAAGACCACGTTCGGGGAAAGAGGTACCGGCGCGACCGGGACGTACGGCAGGATCCTGGGATGGAGCGTGTACGTGATCTCTCTGAGCTGCCGAAAGCCCATCTGCACCTGCACTTCACCGGCTCGATGCGGCCGGGGACCGTCCTGGAGCTGGCCGACAAGTACGGCGTGCGCCTGCCCGAGGCGCTGACCGAGGCACTGACCAGCGGCGAGCCCCCGAAGCTGCGCGCGACGGACGAACGCGGCTGGTTCCGCTTCCAGCGGCTGTACGACGCGGCGCGCTCCTGCCTCCGGGAGCCGGAGGACATCCGGCGGCTGGTCAGGGAGGCCGCCGAGGAGGATCTGAAGGACGGTTCGGGCTGGCTGGAGATCCAGGTGGACCCGACGTCGTACGCGCCCCGGCTGGGCGGCCTGATCCCGGCCCTGGAGATCATCCTGGACGCGGTCGACACGACGGTGCGCGAGACCGGGCTCGGGATGCGGGTCCTGGTGGCGGCGAACCGTATGAAGCACCCGCTGGACGCGCGCACGCTGGCCCGGCTCGCGGTGCGGTACGCCGACCGGGGTGTGGTCGGCTTCGGGCTGTCGAACGACGAACGGCGGGGCATGGCGCGCGACTTCGACCGCGCCTTCGCCATCGCACGCGACGGCGGCCTGCTGTCGGCCCCGCACGGCGGCGAGCTGACCGGCCCGGCGTCGGTGCGCGACTGCCTGGACGACCTGCACGCCTCGCGGATCGGGCACGGCGTGCGCGCCGCGGAGGACCCGCGGCTGCTGAAGCGGCTCGCCGACCGGGGCGTGACCTGTGAGGTCTGCCCGGCGTCGAACGTGGCGCTCGGTGTCTACGAGAAGCCGGAGGACGTGCCGCTGCGCACGCTCTTCGAGGCGGGCGTCCCGATGGCCCTCGGCGCCGACGATCCGCTGCTCTTCGGCTCCCGGCTGGCCGCCCAGTACGAGATCGCCCGTCGGCACCACGGCTTCACGGACGCGGAGCTGGCGGAGCTGGCCCGGCAGTCGGTGCGGGGTTCGGCGGCGCCGGAGGACGTCAAGGCCCGGCTGCTGGCCGGCGTGGACGAGTGGCTGACTCGCCCGGTCGTCTGAAGTGGGCGTAGGGCGGATACGCCTGGAAGCAGATCAGCACCTCGGGGCTGCGCCACGGGTCCGCCTCGGACTCCAGACCGCGGATGCAGCCCATGAGGGCTGAGCCGCCCTTCACGATCCGCTTCTGGCGCGGTCCCCGGCCCGCCGCCGAGGCGCACTCCATGGCCGTGTCGGCGAAGACGTCACGGCTGCCGATGAGGAAGAACGTCCGCGCGTGTGTGGTGTGGCGCAGCTCGTCCCGGAAGCCGCTGTCGTGGCTGCGCCGCTCCCGGGCGGCCGCGTCGCGCGCGGTGCGCGCCTCGTCTGTGCGGACGGTCAGCGGGGTGCCCCGGGCCAGCCTGCGGCGCAGGTCGGGCCACTTGCCGGGCCGCAGCCCGTAGGTGTGGTGGGCCAGGACCAGGTCGACCCGCTCGCCGCCGCCTCCGTGATGCGCGGTGACGGTGTCGCGCAGCGGGACGTGGACGACGGTGTGGCGCGAGTAGGCGGCGAAGGAGAACAGGCCGGCCAGCCGGCTGAGTCCGTCGTGGTCGCCGGTCAGGACGCCGTGGGGCGCCGGCTCGTGCAGTGACGTGTGCCGCAGCGGCTGCCAGGGCTGGACGACGCGGTGCTCGTGCGGCCCCGTCCTGAACCGGAACTCCCGCAGCCTCAGCCGCATGTGCGATGCCTCATGGCATCAGCGTCGCGACCGGCCGCCGTCCCGCGCAACGGGGTTTCACGGGGCCACGCCGCCCAGCAGGGTCCGGGCGAGCCCGGTGGCGAACGCGTCCACGGGCGGTCGTTCGCCGCTCTCCGTGGCGTCGTAGGCGAACGCGCGCTGGGCGCAGGCGCCGAGCAGGAGCGAGGCGGCCGAGAAGGTGTCGGCGTCGGCGCGGACGCGGCCTGCGGCCTGCTCGGCACGCAGATAGGCGTCCAGGCTCTCGATCGGTGCGTGCGGCCCGGAGCCGATCTTCCGCAGCGCCTCGTAGTGCCGCCGCTTGAGCTGCGTCTCGGCGTACAGGGAGGCGGCGATCGGGAAGCTCTGCTCGTAGAAGAGGGCCGCCTGGCGGGCGATCTCGGTGAGGTTCTCCTCCAGGGTGCCCCGGCCCGGCTCGGCCTCGAGACTGCTCAGCAGCGGGGTGAGCCGGGGCAGACGCTCGGCGAGCACCCGGACGAACAGCTCCTCCTTGCTGTCGAAGTACTTGTAGAGCGCCGCCTCGGAGCAGCCGGCCGCCCTGGCGATCTCCTTGGTGGTGGCCCGGGCGAGTCCGACGGTGAGCATCAGCTCGTGAGCGGCGTCGAGGATGCGGACACGCGCCGGCTTCGTCTCCATGAAACGTCCAATCGGGGCTTGACGAGTGAGTGAGTGCTTACCCACTCTAGAAGAAAGCAGGGTGAGTGAATGCTCACCCACCTCACGGGAGGGCGGGAGTCCCCATGAAACTCACCGTTTTCGGCGCCACCGGCGGCATCGGCCGGGAGATCGTCCGGCAGGCGCTCGGCGCGGGGCACCGGGTGACCGCCGTCGTCCGCGATCCGGCCCGGCTGGACGTCGCGGGGAGCACCCTGGAGGTGTTCCGCGCGGACCTCACCGACCCGCAGGAGCTGCGCGCCGCCGTCGCCGGCCGGGACGCGGTCCTGTCGGGCCTCGGCGCACGCAGCCGCAAGGACGCGGGGGTGGCCGCCCGGCTCACCCGTACGGTGCTCGGGGCCATGGAAGCAGAGGGGGTGCGACGGCTGCTGGTGGTCAGCGCCGGCCCGGTCGGACCGGAGCCGGAGAACGACGGCCTCCTGGACCGCAGCATGCGCGGACTGGTCTCGGCGATCCTGAAGGACGTCTACACCGACCTGCGCGAGATGGAGGCCGAGCTGGCGCGCAGCGGCACGGACTGGACGTCGGTACGGCCACCGCGCCTGCAGGACAAGCCACTCACCGGCCGCTACCGCACGATCGTCGGCGGCTTCCCGCCCAAGGGCCGCTTCATCGCGCGCGCGGACGTCGCCCACGCGATGCTGTCGATGATCGACGACATGGGAACGGTGAAGCAGGGGGTGGGGGTCGCGTACTGAACCTGGATGTGAGCACGGCTCTTGCGGGCCTGTTGAGCGTGCGGCTTTCCCCGACTTGTCGGCTACAGGCTCACGCCGACGGTCACCGGCTCGTTGACCAGCGTGATCCCGAAGGCCTCGTGGACCCCGGCGACGACCTCGCGGGCCAGGGCCAGGAGGTCCTCGGTGGTGGCGGCGCCCCGGTTGGTGAGGGCGAGCGTGTGCTTGGTGGAGATCCGGGCCGGTCCGCTGCCGTAGCCCTTGGTGAAGCCCGCCTTGTCGATCAGCCAGGCGGCCGAGGTCTTGGTACGGCCCTCACCCGACGGGTAGGCGGGCGGCTCGGCGCCCTCGCCCAGCCGCTCCCGCACGCGCGCGTGGAACGCGGCGAACTGCCCGTCGGTGAGGATCGGGTTGGTGAAGAAGGACCCGGCGGACCAGGTGTCGTGGTCCTCGGGGTCGAGGACCATGCCCTTGCCGGCGCGCAGCTTCAGCACGGTCTCACGGGCCGCGGCGAGCGGCACCCGCTCCCCCGGCTCCACACCGAGTGCCCGGGCCGCCTCGGCGTACCTGACGGGCGCCGACAGCCCGTCCGCTTCCTCCAGCTCGAAGCGGACGCGCAGCACGACATGGCGCTCGGGGTCGGCCTTGAAACGGCTGTGCCGGTACGAGAAGGCGCACTCCTCGTTCGTGAGCGTGACGGTCCGGCCGGCCCGGCGGTCGTACGCGATCACCTCGGTGATCGTCGAGGAGACCTCCTGGCCGTAGGCGCCCACGTTCTGGATCGGGGTGGCGCCCGCTGAGCCCGGGATCCCGGCCAGGCACTCGATGCCGGCGAGCCCGGCCTCGACGGCGCGGGCGACGGCGTCGGTCCAGATCTCGCCGGCGGCCAGCTCCAGCGTGGTGCCACGCAGTTCGACGCCGGTCGTGGCGATGCGCAGGGCGGTGCCGTCGAAGCCCTTGTCGCCGATGACCAGGTTGGATCCGCCGCCGATGAGCAGCAGTGGCGTCCCGGTGTCGTCGGCCTCGCGGACGGCGGCGATCACCTCGGCGTCGGTCGTCGCGGTGACCAGCCGGGTGGCGGGGCCGCCCAGCCGGAAGGTGGTCAGCGGGGCGAGGGGGGCGTCGTGGAGTTCCTGCACGCGCTCAAGACTACGAGACGGCACGGACAGCACCGCGAGGTGGCACGGGTACGCCCGGCCGGGGGGCCGTTCCTCCGGCCGGTCACGGGGGGGGGGGGGGGGGGGGAGGGGGGGGGGGGGGGGGGGGGGGGGGGGGGGGGGGGGGGGTTCTTGGTTCGACTCCGGGTTGCTGAGTGCAGGGTGTTG
>NZ_JBWKFN010000015.1:20331-195313 GCF_056434245.1 Streptomyces sp. NPDC044064 | reverse complement strand
AAACACGCACAATCGACTCCCCCCCCCCCCCCCCCCGCCTCCCCCCCCCCCCCCCCCCCCACCCCCCCCCCCCCCCCCCCCCTCCCCCCCCCCCCCCCCCCCCCCCGCGCGTGCCGGGCGGTGTTCCGTGCCCCGAGCCGGGCTGCCGGCGCCGAGCGCTGTGCGCTCAGTGCGCGGCGGTCTCCAGGGCCGGCGCGGGCTCGGTCGTGCCGGTGGCGAGGACCGTGCGGCGCCGGGCGGGGATCAGCAGGGCCGCGACTCCGGCGAGGGCGACCATCGCGGCGCCGACGACCAGCGCGGGCCGCAGTCCGTCGACGAAGGCCTGGGCGCTCTCGTAGCCGCCCTGGGCCGAGAAGATCGACGACATGACCGCTATGCCGAGCGCGCCGCCCACCTCGCGCAGGGCGTTGTTGGCGCCGGAGGCGATGCCCTGCTCCGCGGGCAGGACGCTGGACATGACCAGGTTGGAGGCGGGCGCGAAGAACAGGGCCATGCCGATGCCGCTGATGATCAGGCCGGGCAGCTGGGCCGCGTAGGACACGTCGGCGGTGGCCACGGAGGCCAGGTAGCCGAGCCCCGCGGCCTGCAGGAACAGGCCGGTGGCGACGACCGGGCGGCCGCCGATGCGGTCGGAGAGGATCCCGGCGATCGGCGCGACGAGCATCGGCATGCCGGTCCACGGCAGCATCCTGAGGCCCGCCTCGGTGGGCGAGTAGCCGAGCACGCCCTGCATGTACTGGCTGAGCAGGAAGATCGAGCCGAACATCCCGAGGAACATCAGCAGGCTCGCGGCGTTGATCCCGGAGAAGGCGCGGGAGCGGAACAGCCGCATCGGCAGCATGGGGTGCTTGCTGCGGCTGCCGTGGTGCACGAATCCGCCGAGCAGCGCGGCGCCCGCGATCAGGCCGGTCAGCACGAGGGGGCCGGTCCAGCCGTCGACCGGGCCGCGCACCAGTCCGTACACGATCCCGAAAAGCCCGCCGCTGACGAGCAGGGTGCCGGGGAGGTCGAGCCGGGCACCTGCGCCGTAGGACTCGGCGAGGCGCAGACGGGCGAGCGGCAGCAGGGCCACGCCGAGCGGGACGTTCAGCCAGAAGATCCAGTGCCAGGAGATGTGCTCGGTGAGGCTGCCCCCGATGAGCGGCCCGGAGGCCACGGCGAGGCCGTTGACGGCCCCCCAGATGCCGTACGCCATACCCCGCTTGGCGGCGGGCACTGCCGCGGTCAGCAGGGTCAGTGTGAGCGGCATCATCACGGCCGCTCCGACGCCCTGGACCGCGCGGGCGGCGATGAGGGAGCCGATGCCGGGGGCCATGGCCGCCGCGGCGGAGGCACCGGTGAAGACGGTGATTCCGGCGAGGAAGAGCCGGCGGCGCCCGAAACGGTCGCCGAGCGCGGCGCCGAACATCAGCAGGACGGCGAAGGTGAGCGTGTAGGCGCTCACGGTCCACTCCAGGTCGTCCAGCGCGCCGCCGAGGTCCTTGCGGATGGAGGGCAGGGCGGTGGTGACGACGAGGTTGTCGAGCGCCGCCATGAACCCGGCGACGCTGGTGATGACGAGGGCCCAGACGGCGCCCCCGCGACGTGCGGTCTGCTGTGACATCTCTCCCCCAGAGGGTGATCACTGCCGTTGATTAGTTATTGCTGACTAACTTTGCAGCCCATGAAAAAGGGCGGGACGCCGCCCTCTCGCGCGCTACTTCTCCAGCCGCCCGGTGATCCGGGCCGACGGGTACATCCCCTGCCAGACCTGGTGCTCCGGCGGAAATCCCATGGCGGTAAGGGTGTTGATGAGCATTCCGTACGCCAGGAAGGTCGTGGTGTCGTTCACGTCCGCCCCGAGCGGCGGATGCACGGTCTCCCAGAGCTTCATCCAGCCGGCCCGCACGGCCTCGCCGAACGCGTGGTCGCCTTCCGCCTCGGCCGCCGCCACCGTGATGTACGTCTGCATCTGCATCTGGAGCGTCTCGGGGTGCTCCGTGAGCAGACGCACATAGGCGTTCGCCATGGCGTGCCGGGCTTCGTCCCCGTCCAGCCCCTCGGCGGCCTCCCCGAGGATCCGGCAGGTGTCCTCGATGCACCGGAGGGACGCGGCGGCGAAGATCGCTTTCTTGCCCGGGAAGAGCCGGAAGAGGTACGGCTGCGAGACACCGACCCGCTTGGCGATCGCCTCGGTGGAGGTGCCGAAGTAGCCCCTCTGCGCGAACTCCGCGATCGCCGCGCGAATGACGCTCTCGCGTCGCTCCTCTGCGCTCATCCTGACCATGCGAGAAAGTTAGTACTCAATCACTAACCAGTCAAGGGGTGACGGTGCCACCCCGTGCGCAGGTGACTGTGCCGACCCATGCGTAAGGGGCGCCCACTCATGGTCGACGCCCCTTACCCGGATCTGCCGTCAGGCCAGTCGCACGACCGCCCGGGACATGCCCAGCACCTTCTCGCCCTCGCTGGTAGCGATCAGGTCCACGCGGACCGTGTTGTCGTCCAGCTTGGCCGCGACCTTGGCGCTGACCTCGATCACCGCGCCCTTGTCGTCGTTCGGCACGACGACCGGCTTGGTGAAGCGGACGCCGTACTCCACGACCGCGCCCGGGTCGCCGGTCCAGTCGGTGACCACGCGGATCGCCTCGGCCATGGTGAACATGCCGTGCGCGATGACGTCCGGCAGGCCCACCTCCTTGGCGAACTTCTCGTTCCAGTGGATGGGGTTGAAGTCCCCGGAGGCACCCGCGTACCGCACCAGTGTGGCGCGGTTCACAGGGAAGGTCTGCGCCGGCAGTTCGGTGCCGACCTCGACGTCGTCGTACGCGATCTTCGCCGTCATCGCTGTCTCACGCCTCCTCGGCCGCACGGGCCACGAGCTTGGTCCAGGCGGTCACCACGTGCTCGCCCGCCTCGTCGTGCACCTCACCACGGATGTCCAGCACGTCGTTGCCCGCGAGGGACTTGATCCCCTCGATGGTGGAGGTGACCGTGAGCCGGTCACCCACGCGCACCGGGCGGGTGTAGGCGAACTTCTGGCTGCCGTGCACCACGCGGCTGTAGTCGAGACCGAGCTGCGGGTCCTCGACGACCTCTCCGGCCGCCCGGTAGGTGATGGCGAACACGAACGTCGGCGGCGCGATCACATCGGGGTGCCCGAACGCCTTGGCGGCCTCCGGGTCCGAGTACACGGGGTTGGCCTCCCCGACCGCCTCGGCGAACTCACGGATCTTCTCCCGGCCCACCTCGTAGGGCTCGGTGGACGGATAGGTCCGTCCCACGAAGGACTGGTCGAGCGCCATGGCCCGGCACCTCCTGGTCTCGGCAGCGTGTGAAACGACGTAAGGCCGCCCCCCTGTTCGAGGGGGCGGCCTTACGTACGAGCCTGATTTATCGCGTTTCGCGGTGCGCAGTGTGCGCGTTGCAACGCGGGCAGTGCTTCTTCATCTCCAGTCGGTCCGGGTTGTTACGCCGGTTCTTCTTGGTGATGTAGTTCCGCTCCTTGCACTCCACGCAGGCCAGCGTGATCTTCGGGCGGACGTCGGTGGCAGCCACGTGAGTGCTCCTTGACGAACGGATTGACTGAACTAACGCAAAAAGAGTAGCCGATCGAAGGACCGACCCCGCAATCGGCTACTGTCAGTAGCGGTGACCGGACTTGAACCGGTGACACAGCGATTATGAGCCGCTTGCTCTACCGACTGAGCTACACCGCTTTGATGAGATCAGTCCCCGTCTTGCGACGGGAACCTCTCACACCAGAGCCCCAAAACGGAATCGAACCGTTGACCTTCTCCTTACCATGGAGACGCTCTGCCGACTGAGCTATTGGGGCGAGCGATGAAGACATTACACGGTCCGCCGCCGTTCACCCAAATCCGTATCCGGCCGCCCGCCACAGGCCCGTTCGCGGGCCCTCGGCGGGCCGTTCCCAGGCCTCCCGGGAACCCCGCAAGTCCCCTCTGCGGCCCGGGCACGCGCGCGTGAGACACCGGTCATAAACGGTCGCGGTGCGCAGCGCGCGCACGCATGAGCGCTGGTCACACCGGCGGACGACGCGGGTACCGCCGGAGGCGGACCACGCCGGTACGACTATTGCGCTCCTCCGCGCCGCGCACTGCTCGCCACCCTAGGCTCGACTCACTCTGCGTGATCTTGGGCCCGTCGCGGCCCTGCCCCCGAGCCCCCGGCCCGACCCCTGGAGTCCGATGCCCGACAGCCAGCCGCAGCCACCCTCGTCGTCGAACCCTTCCGGGTCCTCCGGACAGCCCGACCCGGCCGCCCTGCTGCTGTGCGGGGCTCGGCTCACCGACGGCCGGACCGTGGACGTACGGCTGGGCGGCGGGCGCATCGAGGCGGTCGGCACGGCCGGCAGCCTGACCGCGGGGCCGGCCCGCAAGGGCGCCGCGCGCGTGGACCTCGGCGGCTACCTGCTCCTCGCGGCCCCGGCCGAGGCGCACGCCCACAGCGACACCGCGCTCTCCGCCGAACAGCCGGGACCGGTCTCGTACGCCCCCGAGGACGTCCAGCGCCGGGCCACGGAGGCGGCCCTGCTCCAACTCGGCCACGGAGCGACGGCGTTGCGCGCACACGTGCGCGTGGGCGACGTCCAGGGCCTGGGCTCGCTCGGCGCCGTACTGCAGGCACGGCGCTCCCTGCGGGGGCTCGCGGAACTGACCACGGTGGCGATGCCGCGCCTGCTGACCGGGGTGGCCGGGGCCGACGGGCTCGCGATGCTGCGGGACGCGCTGAAGATGGGCGCCTCCGTGGTGGGCGGCTGCCCGGACCTGGACCCGGATCCCACGGGTTACGTCGAGGCCGTGCTGGAGGTGGCCTCGGAGCACGGCTGCCCGGTGGATCTGCACACGGACGCGGCGGACCCGGCCCGGCTGTCCCGGTTCGCGGCCATGGCGGGTGGCCTGCGCCCCGGCGTGACGATCGGCCCGTGCGCCGGTCTGGCGCGCCTGAACACCGAGGCCGCCTCCCGGCTCGCGGACCAGCTCGCGGCGGCCGGCGTGACGGTGGTGTGCCTGCCCCAGGGCGGTTGCGGGGGCGTGGACCGGCGGGGCACGGCCCCGGTGCGGCTGCTGCGCGCGGCAGGGGTGCGGGTGGCGGCCGGCA
The DNA here is from genome assembly GCF_056434245.1 of Streptomyces sp. NPDC044064. Classification (NCBI taxonomy): domain Bacteria; kingdom Bacillati; phylum Actinomycetota; class Actinomycetes; order Kitasatosporales; family Streptomycetaceae; genus Streptomyces; species Streptomyces sp. NPDC044064. The sequence continues at coordinate 190,210 of NZ_JBWKFN010000015.1, read as the reverse complement.
GCGGCGCCCTGCGGGACGTCTCGAACCCCGTCGGCCGCGGCGACCCCCTGGAGGCCGCCTACCTCCTCTCCTCCGCCCATGGCCTGCGCCCCGAGGACGCCTACGACGCGGTGAGCGCCTCGGCGCGCGCGGTCCTGGGCCTGCCCGAGGTCCGCGTGGAGGCCGGCTTCCCCGCGGAACTCCTCGCCGTGCGCGGCGACCACCTGTCCGGCGCCCTCTCCCTCGCCTACAGCCGGATCGTGGTGCACCGGGGGCGGGTGGTGGCACGCACGAGCGCGGTACGCGAGTACTGCAGCTCGGCGGCAGCGGCGGAACTGGGGCTGCCGCGGCAGGGGCGGAAGGAGCTGTCGTGAGGTGGCACCGGTCGCGCCGGGGCACACGTCAGGCCCCGGGACGCCCGTACGGTTGAGGGGCGCATGTTCGCAATGGGGGGGCGCACATTCCAGCCCGTACACCCGGATCGTGCGCCCAGGCGCCCTCAAGCCGCCGCACGCCCCTGATCATGCCCCGGCGCGCCCCCGAGCCACGGCACGCCCCGGCGTGAACCCGTGCGGCGGCCGCGCTTCTTCGGGCGTACGGTCGGAATCATGCGCATTGTCATCGCTGGTGGTCATGGTCAGATCGCGCTGCGGCTGGAGCAACTGCTCTCCGCGCGCGGGGACGACGTCGCGGGGATCATCCGCAACGCGGAACAGAGCGACGATCTGCGGGCGGCCGGCGCCGAACCGGTCCTGCTCGACCTGGAGTCCGCCTCGGTCGAGGAGGTCGCGGCACATCTGCAGGGCGCGGACGCCGCGGTGTTCGCGGCGGGCGCGGGCCCGGGCAGCGGTACGACCCGCAAGGACACGGTGGACAGGGGTGCGGCCGTACTGTTCACGGAGGCGGCCGTACGTGCGGGCGTACGGCGTTTCGTGGTGGTCTCCTCGATGGGCGCGGACCCCGCGCACGAGGGCGACGACGTGTTCGACGTGTACCTGCGCGCCAAGGGCGTGGCCGACGCGTACGTCACCCGTCAGGACGCGCTCGACTGGACGATCCTGCGCCCCGGGGCGCTGACGAACGACGCGGGCACCGGCCAGGTCCGCCTGGAGGCCCGCACCGGGCGCGGCCCGATCCCGCGGGACGACGTGGCGGCCGTACTGGCGGAGCTGGTGGACACCTCGGCGACGGCCGGCCTGACGCTGGAGCTGATCGGCGGGTCGACGCCGGTGTCGGTCGCGGTGAAGTCGGTCGCGGGGAACTGAGGCCGGCCGCCGGGCGTTCACCTGTCGAAGCGTCAGAACGGTCAGAACGTCAGAACGTCAGAACGTCAGGGCGTCAGGGCGTCAGGGCGTCAGGGCGTCAGGGCGTCAGGGCGTCAGGGCGTCAGGGCGTCAGAAGATCAGAGCGCCAGAAGGTCAGAACAGAGGCAGCTGCCCGGGAAAGTCCGGTACGGCGTACCCGTCCAACGCCGGCTGGACCGCACCGAGTTGGGCCGTCCTCCGGGATCCGGAACACGAGACGAGTTCCCCGCCCTCCCGCGCCCCGGGCGGGTCGTGCCGCGCGAAGCGCCCCGCGACGACGGCGATCTCGCGACGGCACACAGGGCAGGTTCTGCGACGGGAGGTCATGCCGCCAGTGTGCCTGCCGCACAACGAAGAGACCCCTGTGTGGCGGCGCAGGGATTCGAACCTGGGAAGGCTGAGCCGGCAGATTGGCGGTCTTCCTTTGCCGCCTCGGTCGCTGGTGTCCTGACCTGCACGAGCACAATCCCGAGTGCATGCCCAGCCCGGCCGCGCGTCGTCCACACAGACTAGGCCCGTGACCTGGCACCAGCCGCTTTCGCAGTCCAGCCGCCCTGTACTTTGGCCCCAGTCCGCCGCCGTCCGCCGGCGTTGTCACTCAGTCAGACAGTCAGCACAGCGTCGCTGCGCAATTGCTGACTACTCGTAAATGGTTGCCGCTCGAAGCGCTCGTGCGAAGAAGCTCCAGTCACCACCGGCGGCCAGCTCGCGGCCGGCGTTGCTGTACCAGCCGTCCGCGTCGTCGATCCATGCGGCGAGGGCCTCCAGGAATCCAGCCAGGTCTGCGTTCTCCCACGAATCGCCCTCTGCGACATAGCTGCGGTACAGCGAACGGACGAAAGTTGCCAGGTCTTCTCTGCTGTTGACCTGATCAGGAGAAGCGGTCATGCGCGGCACTCTAATCGGCACGCCAACTGCCGGTGGATGGCGAGAAACACCCCGTCCTGCCGGTCGTCGTCGAGTGACCTCGGCCGGCCCGGGGACGGCCCGGCAGGACGATGCTTCAGGCCCTCCGAAAGAGGCCGTGGTCGAGGCCGCCTCAATGCCGACTCTCCGACCATATGACCTTCGCCACGGGGGGTGTTCTTCTGGCTCAGCTCCGGTGTGGACGCGATGGAGTGCGCCCGCCGGGCCGGCCACATCATCGCGGTCCTGCACCGGGTGTACGCCAGGGTGTTGGACCAGACCCGCGAACGGGCTAACAGCCGGATCGGCGCGGCGCTCCGGGAGTGGAACGAGCCCGAGTGAGCGCGTCTCCCCCGGGGGGACACCTGGGGGAGACGCGCTGATCAGAGGTGGGATACGAGTGGGACGGAGTGAGACACGCCCGGTGAATCCGGCGTCGAATCGAACGGACGTCAGAAACGAAGAGACCCCCTCCGACCTACCGTAATGGCTGGTCGGAGGGGGTCATCCCCAGTGTGGCGGCGCCAGGATTCGAACCTGGGAAGGCTGAGCCGGCAGATTTACAGTCTGCTCCCTTTGGCCGCTCGGGCACACCGCCTGGGTTGCTGCCCTTCGAACCGCTTTTCGGCGGCGCTCCCTGGCAACGACGTAAACAATACCCGATGCCGAGGGGTGCTTCGCCACCCGATTCATCTGCGCCCCTCTGGTCGCCGGGTGGCTAGGCTGGTGCGGATGCGGCCCGGTTCCACACCGGGCTAGGCGGCCGCCGCCACGCACCCGATTCGCACCCGATACAAGGAGCCACAGGACATGGCCGACTCCAGTTTCGACATCGTCTCGAAGGTCGAGCGGCAGGAGGTCGACAACGCCCTCAACCAGGCCGCCAAGGAGATCTCGCAGCGCTACGACTTCAAGGGCGTGGGTGCCTCGATCTCGTGGTCCGGCGACAAGATCCTCATGGAGGCGAACTCCGAGGACCGGGTCAACGCTGTCCTCGACGTCTTCCAGTCCAAGCTGATCAAGCGCGGCATCTCGCTCAAGGCGCTGGACGCGGGCGAGCCCCAGCTCTCCGGCAAGGAGTACAAGATCTTCGCGTCCATCGAGGAGGGCATCTCCCAGGAGAACGCGAAGAAGGTGGCGAAGATCATCCGTGACGAGGGCCCGAAGGGCGTGAAGGCCCAGGTCCAGGGCGACGAGCTGCGCGTCACCTCCAAGAGCCGCGATGACCTGCAGGCCGTGATCTCGCTGCTCAAGGGCAAGGACTTCGACTTCGCGCTGCAGTTCGTGAACTACCGGTAGGACACCGGCGGGAGACATGCGGGAAGGGTGGGCACCCGGAGGTGGCCCACCCTTCCCGCATGTGGTGTGCGTTCGTCAGTCGCGCGAGTTGCCGAACAGGATGCGGTAGAGGATCAGCAGCACGAGCGAGCCGCCGATCGCCGCGGCCCAGGTCGCGCCGTCGTAGAAGTGCTTGCTGACCGGGTGGTCCAGCCAGCGCGCCGATATCCAGCCGCCGATGAACGCGCCCGCGATGCCGATGAGGGTCGTGCCGATGAAGCCGCCCGGGTCGCGGCCGGGCAGCAGGACCTTGGCGATGGCTCCGGCCAGAAGCCCCAGGATGATCCAACCGATGATGCTCATGCCGTGAACCTGCCCTCCCGCGCTGTGTCCGCACTGTCCGGCCCTTGAGAATCCGGTGAGGATCGGCTGTCCGTAGCGCGCGTGTTCGTGCCGTGTCGATGAAGAGGACGCCACCGGTCCACCACGCGGTTGCGGAGATCAGTAGGGTGCGGCGCATGACCACCTCCGACACCGGTCTGCGCCGCACCCTGGGCGTGCGGGACGCCGTGATCGTGGGCCTCGGTTCGATGGTCGGGGCCGGCATCTTCTCCGCCCTCGGCCCGGCCGCGCGCGCCGCCGGACCGGGGCTGCTGATCGGTCTGGCCGTCGCTGCCGTGGTGGCCTACTGCAACGCCATGTCCTCGGCCCGCCTGGCCGCTCTCTATCCGGCCTCCGGCGGCACGTACGTGTACGGCAGGGAGCGGCTGGGACCGTTCTGGGGCTATCTCGCCGGCTGGGCGTTCGTGGTCGGCAAGACGGCCTCCTGCGCGGCCATGGCACTCACCGTGGGGGCGTACGTGTGGCCCGCGCAGGCGCACGCGGTGGCCGTGGCGGCCGTGGTGGCCCTGACCGCGGTGAACTACGGGGGCATCCAGAAGTCGGCGTGGCTGACGCGGGTGATCGTGGCCGTGGTGCTGGCCGTCCTCGCGTGTGTGGTGGTCGTGTGCCTGACCTCCGCGGAGGCCGATGCCGGGCGCCTCGGCATCGGGGTGTCGTCGGGTGTGGGCGGGGTGCTGCAGGCCGCCGGTCTGCTGTTCTTCGCGTTCGCCGGGTACGCGCGCATCGCGACCCTGGGCGAGGAGGTGCGGGATCCCGCGCGCACCATTCCGCGTGCCATTCCGCTGGCGCTCGGAATCGCGCTGGTCGTCTACGTGGCCGTGGCGGTGGCCGTGCTCGCCGTCCTCGGCCCGGACCGGCTGGGGCACGCGGGGGCGCCGCTGGCCGAAGCGGTGCGTGCGGCGGGGGCGCCGGGGCTCGCGCCCGTGGTGCGGGTGGGCGCCGCGGTGGCCGCGCTGGGGTCGCTGCTCGCGCTGATCCTCGGGGTGTCCCGGACGACGCTCGCGATGGCCCGCGACCGTCATCTGCCCCGGGCGCTGGCCGCTGTGCATCCGCGGTTCCAGGTCCCGCACCGGGCTGAGCTGGCCGTCGGCGCGGTGGTCGCCGTGCTGGCCGCGGCGGTGGACGTGCGCGGCGCGATCGGCTTCTCCTCGTTCGGCGTGCTGGCCTACTACGCCGTGGCCAACGCCTCCGCCTGGACGCTGAGTCCGGCACTGTCGGCACGCCTCGTGCCGGCCGTGGGGCTGCTCGGCTGCGCGACGCTGGCGTTCGCCCTCCCGTCGGCCTCGGTCGCCGTCGGGGCGGGCGTGCTGGCCGTGGGCGTGGCGGCCTACGGCGTTCGGCGATGGCGGGCGGGGCACCGCTCCGGCACGGCCGACGAGGCTTCCGGGCGCTAGGCCTGCCCGGCAGGCCCTGGGTCAGCGGGCCGCGAACGGCTCGTCCGTGCGGACGATCTCGCGGCCCAGCGGCAGCAGGGAGACCGGGATCATCTTGAAGTTGGCGATGCCGAACGGGATGCCGATGATCGTCAGGCACAGGGCGATGCCGGTGGTGATGTGGGCGAGGGCCAGCCACCAGCCGGCCAGGATCAGCCACAGCACGTTGCCGACGCACGAGGGCGCACCCGCGTCCCGGCGCTCGACCGTGGTGTACCCGAAAGGCCACAGGGCGTAGACGCCGATGCGGAAGGCGGCGATGCCGAACGGGATACCGATGATCGTGATGCACAGCAGCACGCCGGCGAGCAGGTAGGCGAGGAACAGCCAGAATCCGCTCAGAACGAGCCAAATGACGTTCAGGATGGTCTTCACTGGTGGTGACCTGCCATCTTCTCGAGCCGGGCGATGCGTTCCGCCATCGGCGGGTGCGTGGAGAACATCTTGGACAGTCCCTGGCCCGCGCGGAAGGGGTTCGCGATCATCATGTGGCTCGCGGTCTCGATCCGGGGCTCGGGGGGCAGCGGGAGCTGCTGGGTGCCGACCTCCAGCTTGCGCAGGGCGCCGGCGAGGGCCAGCGGGTCGCCGGTGAGCTGGGCGCCCGAGGCGTCCGCCTCGTACTCCCTGGAGCGGCTGATGGCCAGCTGGATGAGCGAGGCGGCGATGGGGCCCAGGATCATGATCAGCAGCAGGCCGAGCAGGCCCGGGCCGTCGTCGTCGTCCGAGCGGCCGACCGGGATCAGCCAGGCGAAGTTGACCAGGAACATGATCACCGAGGCGAGGGCGCCGGCCACGGAGGAGATCAGGATGTCGCGGTTGTAGACGTGGCTCAGCTCGTGGCCGATGACGCCGCGCAGCTCGCGCTCGTCGAGCAGGCGCAGGATGCCCTCGGTGCAGCACACGGCCGCGTTGCGCGGGTTGCGGCCGGTCGCGAAGGCGTTGGGTGCCTCCGTCGGGGAGATGTACAGGCGGGGCATGGGCTGGCGGGCCTGCGTGGACAGCTCGCGGACCATCCGGTACAGCGCGGGAGCCTCGAACTCGCTCACCGGGCGGGCACGCATCGCGCGGAGCGCCAGCTTGTCGCTGTTCCAGTACGCGTAGGCGTTCGTGCCCAGCGCGACCAGGACCGCCACGATCAGTCCCGTACGGCCGAAGAAGCTGCCGATGACGATGATGAGTGCGGACAGTCCCCCGAGGAGTACGGCGGTCCTGAGCCCGTTGTGCCGGCGGTGCACGGTACGCCCTCCAAGTCGTGCAGCAGGGGAACCCTTTGGTCCAGTGGACCCTCCCGTTCTGGTCAACGCCAGGCGGCGGCCCCAAGTTCCCTTGAGCGGACGTCGGGGCACGTCGGCCGTACGGGTGACGTGCTCTTACGTCCTTCCGTGCGCCTCTTGCGCCTCGCCGCGCGCGTGGGGTCGCGGGTGCCCCACGCGCGCGTGCGCGTCCTCAGAACAGTCCGGTGGCCGCGAAGCGCAGGACCAGCTGGGGTGCGCCGGAGAGGACCACGCCGACGACTCCGGTGAGGGCGAGCGCCGCGGTGAGGGGGGCCGGGACCCGGTGCCGCGCGGGGGCGCCCTCGGGGGCGCGGAACAGCAGGGCCGTCCACTGGAGGTAGTAGAAGAGGGCGATCACCACGTTGACGGCCATGACCACGGCGAGCCAGCCCAGGCCCGCGTCGACGGCCGACGCGAACACGGTCACCTTCGCGAACAGGCCGATGACGCCCGGCGGCAGTCCGGCGAGGCAGAGCAGGAAGAACGCCAGGAGGAGGGCTGCGGCCGGGTTGGACGCGTACAGGCCCCGGTAGTCGCTGATCCGGTTCAGGGACTTCGTACGGCCCACCAGGGCGGCCACGGCGAAGGCGCCGAGGTTCACGGCGCCGTACATCAGGGCGTACGCGACCGTGGAGCCGATGGCCTTCTGGCCGTCCTTGACGTACGCGGCGGCGGCGATCGGCACCAGGAGGTAGCCGGCCTGACCGACCGAGGACCAGGCGAGCAGGCGTACGGCGCTGTAAGCGCGCGTGGCCTGCTGGCGCAGGGCACCGACATTGCCGACGGTCATGGTGAGGGCGGCCAGCGCGGCGAGCGCGGGCCCCCAGACGTCGGCATAGGACGGGAGGGCTACGACGGTGACGAGGATCAGGCCGGAGAAGCCGACGGCCTTGCCGACGACCGACAGATAGGCGGCGACGGGCAGCGGCGCGCCCACGTAGGTGTCGGGCACCCAGAAGTGGAACGGGACGGCGGCGGTCTTGAAGGCGAAGCCGACGAGGGTGAGGACGACGCCGGTCTGGACGAGGGTGTCGAGCCGGCCGTCGACGTGCTGGATCCGCTGGGCGATCCGGGTCAGGTAGAGGGTGCCGGTGGAGGCGTAGACGAAGCTGATGCCCATCAGGCTGACCGCGGTGGCGGTGACCGAGGACAGGAAGAACTTCAGGGCCGCCTCGGAGGAGCGCTTGTCGCCGTGCCGGATGCCGACGAGGGCGAAGGCGGGCAGGGAGGCGACCTCCAGGGCCACGATCAGCGTGGCCAGGTCGCGGGAGGCGGGCAGCAGCGCGGCGCCGGCAGCGGAGGACAGCAGCAGGAACCAGAACTCCCCGGCCGGGACGCGCTGGTGATCGTCCCTGAGGTTCGTCACCGACATCAGGGCGGCCAGCAGGGCGCCGCCGAGGGCGAGGAACTGGATGACCAGGGTGAAGTGGTCGGCCGTGTAGCTGCACAAGCTCGGGTCGCGGGGCAGGCAGAAGGTGCTGCGGTCGCCGTCCAGCAGCGGCAGCAGCATCAGTGTGGCCGCGGCGAGGCCCGCGACGGAGATCCAGCCGAGGAGGGGCTTGCGTGCCTCGGGGACGAACAGGTCGGCGACGAGGACGGCGAGCGCGACCACCGCGGCGATGGTGGGCGGCGCGATCGCGAGCCAGTCGACGGACTGGACCACGGACTGCACCGTGGACTGGGCCAGCGGCTGGGCCAGGGCGCTCATCGGGTGCCTCCTGCGAGGAGCTGCTGCACGGCCGGGTCGGTCAGGCCGAGCAGGACCCTCGGCCACAGTCCGGCGACGACGGTGAGGGCGACGAGCGGGGTCCAGGCCGCGAACTCGTAGCCCTGGACGTCCGCGAGCTTCGGCATGTCCTGCGGTACGGCGCCCATGCAGACCCGGCGGACCACGATCAGCATGTACGCGGCCGTCAGCAGGGTGCCGAACGCGCCGATCGCCATGAAGGTGAGGAACGCGGGCCGACTGAGGTCGGCGGCGGGGTTGAACGCGCCGAACAGGGCCAGCATCTCGCCCCAGAACCCGGCGAGTCCGGGCAGGCCGAGCGAGGCCACGGCGCCGAAGGCGAGCAGTCCGCCGAGGCGCGGGGCCTTGCCGTAGAGCGCGGCGCCGGTCTCCTCCGCGAGGGTGTCGAGGTCGGTGCTGCCGGTGCGGTCCTTGAGCGCGCCGACCAGGAAGAACAGGAGGCCGGTGATGAGGCCGTGGGCGATGTTCGCGAAGAGGGCGCCGTTCACGCCGGTCGGGGTCATGGTGGCGATGCCCAGCAGGACGAAGCCCATGTGGCCGACGGAGGAGTAGGCGATCAGCCGCTTCAGGTCGCCCTTAGCGCCCTGCTTGGCGAGGGCCAGGCAGGCCAGGGACCCATAGATGATGCCGACGACGGCGAACGCGGCGAGGTAGGGCGCGAAGGTGCGGAAGCCGTCCGGCGCGATCGGCAGCAGGATCCGGACGAATCCATACGTGCCCATCTTCAGCAGGACGCCGGCCAGCAGGACCGAGCCGACGGTCGGGGCGGAGGTGTGGGCGTCGGGCAGCCAGCTGTGCAGCGGCCACATCGGCGTCTTGACCGCGAGCCCGATCCCGATCGCCAGAACGGCGATGACCTGCACGGATGTGGTCAGTGACCGGCCGTTGTCAGTGGCGAGTGCCACCATGTCGAACGTGCCCGCCTTGATTCCGATCAGGAGGAGGCCGAGCAGCATGACGACGGAGCCGAGCAGCGTGAACAGGATGAACTTCCACGCGGCCCGGGTCCGGCCCTCGCCGCCCCAGCGGGCGATGAGGAAGTACATCGGGATGAGCACCATCTCGAACGCGAGGAAGAACAGCAGCAGGTCGAGGACGGCGAAGGTCGCGAGGGTGCCGGACTCGAGCAGGAGCACCAGCGCGACGAACGCCTTCGGGGACGGGCCCGCCGGCGGCTTGAAGTACGAGTAGAGCGCGCAGAGGAAGGTCAGCAGCGCGGTCAGGACCAGAAGGGGGAGGGAGATGCCGTCGATGCCGAGGTGGATCCGCACGTCGAGTGCGGGGATCCAGCTGATGTCGGTCGTGGCCTGCATCTTCGACGGCTGGTCGTGGTCGAAGCCGAGCGCGAGGACGATCGCCGCGATGAGGATCGCGCCGGTCACCGTCACACCGTGCCGCAGCACGGCCTGCCCGGGCGACTTCCCCTTCAGCCCGGGCGGGGCCGGCAGGAGAGCGGCGACCGCCCCGAGGAGCGGGCCGACGACGACGAACGCCAGAAGGAACTGCATCACGGACTCGTTGATATCGATCACGCCTGCTCACGCTCCCGTGGCGACGAGGAGGACGGTCACCGTCAGGACGACGGCACCGGCGAGCAGCGCGCTCACATAGGTCTGCACATTGCCGGTCTGCGCACGCCGCACCGCGGCCCCGAGCAGCCGGGGCAGGGCGGCCGCACCGCGTACGTAGGTGTCCACGACCGCGCTGTCGAGGAACCGCACGAGGCTCGCTCCGGCCTGCACCGGGCGGACGAACAACGCCGAGTAGACGGCGTCCAGGTGGAAGCCGACGGCAGCGTGCCGGTACAGCGGGCCGAGCAGCAGCCGGCCGGGGTCGGGCGCGTGGGCGAGTTCGCCGTAGGCCGGCCCGTGGTCGGCGAGGGCGTGGGCCTCGACCAGGCTCGCGTCGCCCTCCGGGTGGGCGGCGGCCTCGCCCTGGAGGCTCTCCCACTCGAAGGAGGGCGTGGGCGCTGCCGGGACGCGGGCGGCGAGCGCACGGGTGCGCTGCCAGGTGCCGTAGGTGACGAGCCCGCCGACCAGGGCGAGGCCGGTGCCGAGGACGGAGGTGAGGAGCGTCGGGGTCAGGTCGCGGCCGTCGAACCAGGCGGGCAGCGAGCGGTAGGCCAGCCCGCCGAAGGCCAGGGACGGCACGGCCAGCACCCACAGCACGACGGTCATCGTGAGCGGCTGGCGGCCGTGGTCGGGGGCTTCGGCGCCCTTGCCGCGGAAGGCCAGCAGCCACAGGCGCGTGGCGTAGGCGGCGGTGAGCAGGGCCGTGAGCAGACCGGCGACGAGGACGGTCCAGCCCGCCGCGCCGGGGGCGTGGTCGGTGTGGCCGGTGGCCACGTGCTCGGCGGCGCCCAGGACGGACTCCTTGGAGAAGAAGCCGCTGAAGGGAGGGACGGCGGCGAGCGCGAGGAGCGCCACGGTCATCGTCCAGTAGGCGTCCGGGACGCGGTCGCGCAGGTGGCTCATGCGGGACATGGCAGCCAGCGAGTTGGTGCCGGCGGCGTGGATGATCACGCCGGCCGCGAGGAACAGCAGCGCCTTGAAAGCGCCGTGCGACAGGAGGTGGAAGACGGCGGCACCGCGGTCTCCGACGGCGAGCGCGCCGGTCATGTAGCCGAGCTGGCCGATCGTCGAGTAGGCGAGGACGCGCTTGATGTCGTCCTGGGCGAGCGCGGCGAGGCCGGAGCCGGTCATCGTGACGGCGGCCATGACGGCGAGGACCACCATCGCGGCCTGGGACGCCTCGAACACCGGGAGGAGACGGGCGACGAAGTAGACACCGGCGGCGACCATCGTCGCGGCGTGGATCAGCGCCGAGACGGGCGTCGGGCCCGCCATCGCGTCGGGGAGCCAGGTGTGCAGCGGGAACTGCGCCGACTTTCCGGCCACGCCCGCGAGCAGCAGCAGGGCGACCAGGGTCGGGTGGTCGATGCCACCGCCGGCCACGGCGCCCAGGACGCGGGTGATCTGGAACGAGCCGGCGTCCGTACCCAGGGCGAACAGGCCGATGAGGAACGGCACGTCACCGAGCTTGGTGACCAGGAAGGCCTTCAGGGAGGCGGCGCGGGCCTCGGGGGTCTCCCAGTAGTGGCCGACCAGGAAGTAGGAGCAGATGCCCATGACTTCCCAGCCGACCAGCAGCACGATCAGGTCGCCGGAGTAGACGACCACGAGCATCGCGGAGGTGAACAGGGAGACGAGGGCCGCGTACGAGGGGTAGCGAGGGTCGTCGCGCAGGTAGCCCGTCGAGTAGATCTGCACGCAGGTCGCGACGAAGGCGACCAGGACGGCGACGAGCGCGGCGAAGCCGTCGATGTCCAGGGACAGCTCGATCGGCACCGAACCGGTCGGGGTCATCTCGGTGTGGGCCACGATGGGCGGCCCGCCGCCCTGGCGTACGGCGACCAGCGCGGCCAGCACGAGCGCGGCCAGGGCCGGCAGTACGGCGAGCGGGCGGACGAAACCGGGGGCGGTGCGGCCCAGCAGCAGGCCGGCAGCGGCGCCCAGGAACGGCAGGAGGGGGACGAGGACGGCGAGGGTGGTCGTGGTCACGCGGTGGCCTCAGCCTTCTCGGCCGCTGGGGTGTCGGTGCCGGGGCCGTCGGTGTCGTCGCCGTGGCCCTCGGCGGTGTCGCGGAGCTTGTCGATGTCGGAGGTGCCGCGGTTGCGGTACACGGCGAGCACGATCGCCAGGCCGATGCCGATCTCGGCGGCGGCGATGGCGATGGTGAACAGGGTCAGCGCCTGACCGGAGTGCAGGGTCTCCGCGGCGGCCCGGCTGAGCCAGACGTCGAAGGCGACCAGGTTGAGGTTGACGGCGTTGAGCATCAGCTCGACCGACATCAGGACCAGGATCGCGTTGCGGCGGGCGAGGACGCCGTACAGGCCGGTGCAGAAGAGGAGGGCGGAGAGAACGGCGGGATAGACGAGGTGCATCAGCGCGCGCCTTCCTTGTCGCCGGGGACGGTCACCGGGGTGGCCGGGGCGCCGGAGGCCGTGGCCGGGGTGCCGGAGGCCTGGCCCGTCGTGCCGGAGGCCGTGTCCGCCTTCGCCTTGCGGGACAGGACGATCGCGCCGACCAGGGCCGCGAGGAGGAGGACCGAGAGGGCCTCGAAGGGCAGGACCCAGTTCTGGAAGAGGCTCTCGCCGGTGACCCTGGTGGTGCCGGCAGCCGGGCCGGTCAGGTCGATCCAGGTCGTGCGGAACGCGTCGGCGACCACCCACACCAGGGCGCCGGCGGCGGCCACCGCGACGGCGAGGGCGATCCAGCGGTTGCCGGAGTCGGCGTCCGGGGAGCGGCCGATGGGGGCCTTGGTGAGCATCAGGCCGAACAGGAGGAGGACGACGACGGAGCCGACGTAGATGAGGACCTGCACCCAGGCGATGAACTCGGCGGTGAGCAGGAGGTACTCGACGGCGAGGCCGCCGAGCGTGACCACCAGCCACAGGGCGGCGTGCACCAGCTGCCGGGTGGTGACGGTGACGAGGGCCGCGCCGAAGGTGACCAGGCCGACGAGCAGGAAGGCGATCTCGACACCGGTCGGGGACAGGAAGCCGTGCTGGGCTGCGGCGAGGCTCACGATTCCCCCTCCTGCGGTTCGGCCTGTGCGGCGGCCAGCTTCTCGGCGGTCTTGCGGGCGGCGGCGATCTCCTTCGGCTCCTCCGCGCCCGCGTCCAGGGCGGGCGGGGCGGGGACGGTCCACATCCACTCGCGGAGCTTGTCGCGCTCGTGGGTGAGTTCGTGGATGTCGGTCTCGGCGTACTCGAACTCCGGGGACCAGAACAGCGCGTCGAAAGGACAGACCTCGATGCAGATACCGCAGTACATGCACAGGGAGAAGTCGATGGCGAACCGGTCGAGGACGTTGCGGCTGCGCTCGCGGCCGCCGGGGGCGGCCGGCGGGACCGTCTCCTTGTGGGAGTCGATGTAGATGCACCAGTCCGGGCACTCGCGGGCGCACAGCATGCAGACCGTGCAGTTCTCCTCGAACAGGCCGATGACCCCGCGGGTGCGGGGCGGCAGTTCGGGCTGGGCATCCGGGTACTGCTCGGTGACCGACTTCCTCGTCATCGTGCGGAGGGTGACGGCCAGGCCCTTGGCCAGGCCGGAGCCAGGGATGGGGGCCATTAGGAGATCACCACCTTGACGACGCCGGTGAGGGCGATCTGGGCGAGGGAGAGGGGGACGAGGAGTGTCCAGGAGAGCTTCTGGAGCTGGTCCTCGCGCATGCGGGGGTAGGTGACGCGGAGCCAGATGACGACGAAGGCGAGGATCGCGGTCTTCAGCAGGGTCCACAGCCAGCCCAGGCCGTCGGCGCCCCAGGGGCCGTGCCAGCCGCCCAGGAAGAGGACGGTGGTCAGAGCGCACAGGACGATGATTCCGGCGTACTCGGCGAGCAGGAACAGCGCGAAGCGCAGACCGGTGTACTCGGTGTACGCGCCGAAGATGATCTCCGAGTCGGCAACGGGCATGTCGAAGGGCGGGCGTTGCAGTTCGGCGAGGCCGGCCACGAAGAACACGACGGCGCCCACGATCTGCCAGGGCAGCCACCACCAGTGGAAGGCGTGCAGGATGCCCGGCAGGGAGACGGTGCCTGCCGCCATGGCCACGGAGGCCGCGGCGAGCAGCATCGGGAGTTCGTAGGCAAGCAGCTGGGCGGCCGTGCGCAGGCCGCCGAGCAGGGAGAACTTGTTCGCGCTGGCCCAGCCGGCCATGAGCGAGCCGAGGACGCCGACGCCCATCACCGCGAGCACGAAGAAGATGCCCGCGTCCAGGACCTGGCCGACCGCTCCCGCGCTCGGCCCGATCGGGACGGCAAGCAGCACGAGCAGGTACGGCAGCAGGGCCACGGCGGGGGCCAGCTGGAAGACGCGGCGGTCGGCGCCCGCCGGGACCACGTCCTCCTTCTGCGCGAACTTCACGCCGTCGGCGATGAGCTGGGCCCAGCCGTGGAAGCCGCCCGCGTACATCGGGCCGAGGCGGCCCTGCATGTGGGCCATCACCTTGTGCTCGGTCTGGCCGACGATGAGGGGGAAGGTCAGGAAGACGACGAACACGGCCACGAGTCGCAGGGCGACGTCCAGCGCGTCGTTCACTGCGGGCCTCCTGTGGGGTCGTCGGGGGTTTCGGGGGTTTCGGAGCCGCGGGGGGCGTCAGAGCTGTCGGAGGTGCTCCGGTCCTCGGGCGCCTTGGGGGTTTCAGGTGCCTTCGGGGCCTCGGGTGCCTTCGGGGCCTCGGGTGCCTTGGGGCCCTCGGGTGCCTGAGGTGCTTCGGGTTGCGGCTCGGGAGCGCGGTTCTCGTCGGGTGCCTGCTCGCGCTCCGGTGCCTGCTCCGGCTTCTGCTGCTCCTCGAACGCCGGGCGCGCGTGGTGCCAGGGGGCGTCCGAGCTGCGCGGGGTGTGTTGGGAGGCCGAGCCCTCCGAGGCACTGCGCGCGCGGCGCGGACCTGCCGGTGCCTCCGCCGCAGCCCCGGCCGCCGCCTGGCTCGCCGAGCCCTCGCTCGCGCTCCTCGTCCGACGCGGCCGCGCGGCAGCACCACCGGTCCCGGCCGCCCCGGCTGCTCCAGCCGCTCCAGCCGCTCCAGCCGCTCCAGCCGCTCCAGCCGCTCCAGCCGCTCCAGCCGCAGTCTCCGCGGCCTGGTCGGATGCCTGGCTGGCCGAGCCCTCCGCCGCCGTACGCGTCCGCCGTGCCGGACGCTCGCCGGCCGCGGCGCGCTCTGTGGCCGCACGTGCCGGCCGCTCCCCCGCCGCGCGGGCCGGACGGGCCGGGCGGGCCGGGGCAGGCGGCAGCTGGCCCTTCAGCGGGCCCCACTCGTTCGGGTCCGGGACACCCGGCGGGAGCATCTGGCGGCGCTTGGGGCCACCGTGCTCGGACTCGCCCGGCTCCTTGGCGCCGGGCCAGGCCTTGGCCACACGGGCGGCGAGGACGAAGTCCTTGCGCAGGGGGTGGCCTTCGAAGGTCTCCGGGAGGAGGAGGTGCTCCAGGCCCGGGTGGCCCTCGAAGTCGACCCCGAACATCTCGTGGGTCTCGCGCTCGTGCCAGGCCGCGCCCGCGTAGACGCCGACGGCGGAAGGCAGCTTCGGCGCCTCGTGCGGGACCGTCGTCCGCACGAGCAGGCGGCGGACCGGCGCGAGGGCGACGACGTGGGCGGAGACGCGGAAGCCCGTGCCCGGTTCGTCGACGGCGCTCAGCCAGTCGAAGTAGGTGCAGGACAGGGTCGTACGGGCCGTCTCCAGGGCGGTGAGCCAGGAGGACGGCGGGACGTCCACCGTCAGGACCTCGTACGACTCCTCGGCCGTGGCCTGCGGACCGAAGAGTTCCTCGGCGGGGGCGGGCAGCCAGCCGACCGTGCTCATCGCGCACCCTCCTCGGGCGAGGCCGAAGCCGAGGCCGAGGCCGAAGCAGGCGCCGGGGGCTTCACCAGGCCGCTCTGCAGGGCGGCGGTGGACGGCCGGTGGGAGGCGTACCGCTCCTCCAGCGACTCGCGGGCGATCTTCTCCTGGAGCTTGAGGATGCCCTGGAGGAGCGCCTCGGGCCGCGGCGGGCAGCCGGGGACGTACACGTCGACCGGGATGATCTGGTCGACGCCCTTGGTCACGGAGTAGGAGTCCCAGTACGGACCGCCGCAGTTGGAGCAGGCGCCGAAGGAGATGACGTACTTGGGTTCCGGCATCTGCTCGTACAGGCGCTTCACGGCCGGGGCCATCTTGTCCGTGACCGTGCCGGAGACGACCATCAGGTCGGCCTGGCGCGGGCCCGGCGCGAAGGGGATGACACCGAGGCGGATGAAGTCGTGGCGGGCCATCGACGCGGCGATGAACTCGATCGCGCAGCAGGCGAGGCCGAAGTTGAACACCCACAGCGAGTAGCGGCGGCCCCAGTTCAGGACCACCTTCATGGGCTCGGGCGCGAGCCGGGCGAGAGCGCCCAGCCGCTTCGGCTCGGGAAGCAGGAGAGGCTCCGCACCGGACGGGTTCACGTCACCGGACGGGTTCACGCCCATGTCAGGACCCCCTTCTTGTAGGCGTACAGCAGGCCCACGGCGAGGAAGCCGAGGAAGATGAACATCTCCACCAGGGTCGTCGCGCCGTAGCCGGGGGCGGCGAAGACCGTCGCCCAGGGGAACAGGAAGATCGAGTCGACCGCGAAGATCACGTACAGGAAGGCGTAGACGTAGTAGCGGACCTGGGTGTGGGCCCAGCCCTCGCCGACGGGGTCGACCCCGCACTCGTAGGTCAGGAGTTTCTCGGGGGTGGGCACGACCGGGCGCAGCAGCCGTCCGGCGCCGAACGCGACCGCGACGAAGAGCACGCCGATGAGGGCGAGCAGTCCCACGACCGAATAGGACCGGAAGTAGCCGGCCGCGACGTCCGCCGCGGCGATCGTCGAGTGCCCCAACGTCTCCCGCACCGTCCGCCCTCGCTCCCTGACCTCGTGACTTGGTGAACCCTGTGATGCAACGTGATTCGAGGATCTGTACGCACCGGAGTCTAGGCCCTGATAAAGACACGGTAAGCAGCCCGTCACACCGTGAGATGTGGGGACCGTGCGGAGGGTGGGGTTTTCCCCCGGGAACAGGGGCGGTGGACCGCATGGCGCAAGGGGTGCCGGGCACGGCAGGCTGGCCGGTATGACCACTCCCGCCTCCGCCGCCGACCGGACCGACGGCCCCGACCGTCTGCCTCCGGCCCGGTTCGCCCTCGGCCCGCACACCTGGAGGGAGATCGCGCATCTCCTGCTGAACCTGCCGGTGGCGCTGCTCGGCTTCACCTACGTGTTCACCGTGGTGCTGGTCAGCGGAGTACTCACCCTCACGGTGATCGGACTCCCGCTGCTGGCCGTCTGTCTGCTGGGCGCCCGGCAACTGGGCAAGCTGGAGCGGATCCGGTCCCGGGCGCTGCTCGGCGTGCGGGTCGAGGAGCCGACGCCGCTGCCGATCGCCAGGGGCGGGGGGCCGATGCAGCGGCTGTGGCTGGCGCTGAAGGACCCGGTGGGCTGGCGGACACTGCTGTACGACTTCATCCGGCTGCCCTGGGGAATCCTCACCTTCACCCTCGTGCTGACCTCGCTGTTCGTGCTGTGGCCGGTGCTGCCGTTCATCACGCGGGGACTGACCAACGTGGACCGGGCGATGGTGCGCGGGCTGCTGTCGCCCTCAGACGAGCTGGAACGCCGTATCGCCGAGCTGGAGTCGGACCGCGGGATCGTGGTCGACACGGCGGCCGCCGATCTGCGCCGCATCGAGCGGGACCTGCACGACGGGGCGCAGGCCCGGCTGGTGAACCTGGCGATGGGCCTCGGCCTGGCCAAGGAGAAGCTGCGGGAGGGCCAGGCCGACGAACACGTCGCCACGATGGTGGCGGAGGCGCATGGCGAGGTGAAGCTCGCGCTGCAGGAGCTGCGCGACCTCGCCCGGGGCATCCATCCGGCCGTGCTGACCGACCGGGGCCTGGACGCGGCCCTCTCCTCGGTCGCCTCCCGCTGCACGGTCCCGGTGAAGGTGACGGCGGACCTGCCGGCCCGGCCGGCGGCCGCCATCGAGGGGATCGCCTACTTCACCGTCTCCGAGCTGCTGCAGAACATCAGCAAGCACAGCCAGGCGCGCTCGGCCGCGGTGGAGGTGTGGCGCTCGGACGACCGGCTGCTCATCCAGGTACGGGACGACGGCCGCGGCGGCGCCACTCTGGAGGGCGGCAGCGGGATGCGGGGGCTGGCGGAGCGGCTGGGCGCGGTGGACGGTCTGTTCGTGGTCGACTCGCCGGCCGGCGGCCCGACGGTGGTCACGGCGGAGCTGCCCTGGCGGGACCGCAAGGAGTAGGCGCACGCCCGGCGCACCCGGCACGCCCCCGGAGGGTGGGGAAAACCCCCGGCTCAAGAGGCCGACGGCCTCCATGGCCCGGGAAGGCGCCGCGCACCAGGCTGGGAGTCACGGCAGCACGCCGCCAGGACGAGGAGAACGGGACGACACCGATGGCCACGGAGTACGGACAGGAGTACGGGCGGGGACACGGGCACCCGGCCGGATCCGGCTTCCCCGCCCCCGACGGGGAGCGCCGCCACCTGCTGCCCGCCGCGCTGCGGGCACCGTTCGAGGCGCGCAGCTGGCGCGAGTTCGGCTATGTGCTGCTGAGCCTGCCGATCTCGGTCGTGCTGTTCAGCTGGACGGTCACCATGGTGGCGCTCGGCGCGGGCCTGCTGGTGACCTTCCTCGGCATCCCCGTGCTGGCGGCGGCGCTCGCGAGCTGCCGCGGCTTCGGCGCGCTGGAGCGCACGCGCGCGCGTGCGCTGCTGCGCCTGGAGGTGGCCGACCCGGAGCCGCTGCGGGCGCGCCGGCAGGGCGCGTTCGCGTGGATGGGCGCGGTGCTGAAGAGCGGCACGTCGTGGCGGCATCTGCTGTACACGCTGCTGCAGTTCCCCTGGTCGCTGTTCTCGTTCGTCGTGGCGGTGAACTTCTGGGCGTACGGCTGGGCGCTGCTGACGTACCCGCTGTGGTTCTGGGTGTTCCCGATGTACGGCGGCCAGGGCGGTCTGCAGCTGTACGGCGACGCGCAGCACAGCGTCTATCTCGACAACCCGTTCGAGATCACCGTGACCGCGCTGGTCGGCCTGCTGTTCACGCTGGCCACGCCCTGGGTCGTACGTGGGCTGACCACGGTGGACGGGCTGCTGGTGCGCGGGCTGCTCGGTCCGTCGCGGCTGTCGGCGCGGGTCGTGGAGCTGGAGTCGGACCGCGGGGTCGTGGTGGACACGGCGGCCGCCGATCTGCGCCGCATCGAGCGGGACCTGCACGACGGGGCGCAGGCCCGGCTGGTGAGCCTGGCCATGGATCTGGGCCTGGCCAAGGAGAAACTGCAGGAGGACCCGCAGGCGGCGGCCCGGATGGTGGAGGAGGCCCACGGCGAGGTGAAGACGGCCCTGCAGGAGCTGCGCGACCTCGCGCGCGGGATCCATCCGGCCGTGCTGACCGACCGGGGCCTGGACGCGGCCCTCTCCTCGGTCGCCTCCCGCTGCACGGTCCCGGTGCGGGTGGAGGTCGACCTGCCGGCCCGGCCGGCGGCCGCCATCGAGGGGATCGCCTACTTCACCGTCTCCGAGCTGCTGCAGAACATCAGCAAGCACAGCCGGGCGCGTTCCGCCTCGGTCGACGTGTGGCACGCGGAGGACCGGCTGATGCTCCAGGTGGTGGACGACGGGGTGGGCGGCGCGGACGCGACCCGGGGCTCGGGCCTGGCGGGCCTGGCCGGCCGTCTGGACGCGGTGGACGGGATCCTGGTGGTGGACTCACCGGCCGGCGGCCCCACCCGGGTGATCGCGGAGCTGCCCTGGCGGGCGTGAGGATGCGGGTGACCCGGCGGGCACGAGGGTGCTGGCGCCCCAGCGGGCCTGAGGGCTCGAGCCGCCCCGGCGGGCCTGAGGGTGCCAGCTGCCCCGGCGGGCCTAAGGGTGCCAGCTGCCCTGGCGGGCCTGAGACGCGAGCCGCCCCGGCGTGCTTGAGAGCGTCTCGGCTGCCCCGGCGTACTTGAGGGCGCGAGCCGTTCCGGGAGGTCTGAGGGCGCACTTCGACCGCGGTACGGCCTCCTGCGACATCCCCCGATTCCGCAGCTCCTGGGCGCGGCGGCCCGAATGCTGGAATGCTGGACCTTCGTACAGGACACCGTCGGAAGGTCGGGCTGTGGGGGGCCGGGAGATCGTGGAGGACAGAGTGCGGGTCGTCATCGCCGAGGACTCGGTGCTGCTCAGGGAGGGCCTGACCCGGTTGCTGACCGACCGCGGGCACGATGTCGTGGCGGGCGTCGGGGACGCGGAGGCGCTGATCAAGACCATCGCCGACCTGGACGCGCAGGGCACGCTGCCCGACGTGGTGGTGGCGGACGTACGGATGCCGCCGACGCACACCGACGAGGGCGTGCGGGCGGCCGTACGGCTGCGCAAGGCGCACCCCGGGCTCGGGGTGCTGGTGCTGTCGCAGTACGTGGAGGAGCGCTACGCCACCGAACTGCTGGCCGGTTCGAGCCGGGGCGTGGGCTATCTGCTCAAGGACCGGGTCGCCGAGGTGCGGGAGTTCGTGGACGCCGTGGTGCGGGTGGCCGAGGGCGGTACGGCGCTGGACCCCGAGGTGGTCGCGCAGCTGCTCGGGCGCAGCCGTAAGCAGGACGTGCTGGCGGGGCTCACCCCGCGTGAGCGCGAGGTGCTGGGGCTGATGGCGGAGGGCCGGACGAACTCGGCGATCGCCCGGCAGCTGGTGGTCAGCGACGGGGCCGTGGAGAAGCACGTCAGCAACATCTTCCTGAAGCTCGGGCTCTCCCAGAGTGACGGCGATCACCGGCGTGTTCTGGCCGTTCTCACCTACCTGAACTCGTAACGGGCTGACACTGTGTCAGCAGCGTGTCAGTCCGTCCGGCTTCTGTGGAGACCGGACGTCCGGGTGGGAGGCCGCAGGAGACAACCGGGAAATACGCGGGGAGCGTCTTGATCGATGCTCCAGTGATACGGGAAATCATGAGAAGTCAGCGCGACCAGCCGTCCCGAAAAGCCACCCGTCCGCGGATGGCCACGGGAAGGCGACCCTAACCGACGTAGGGTTGATACCGGGATGGTCCCTGGGACGACCATCCCCGGAACAGCCGCCTCGAAGGAGGTCCAGTTCAGTGACCAGTCAGGTCAGCAGCCCAGCGGAGCAGGCCGACGGAACCGTCGTGGGAGAGCAGCGCAAACCGGGCGGAGCCAAGGACGTGCGGCGCCTGGATCGGGTGATCATCCGGTTCGCGGGGGACTCGGGTGACGGCATGCAGCTCACCGGTGACCGGTTCACCTCGGAGACCGCGTCCTTCGGCAACGACCTCTCCACCCTGCCGAACTTCCCCGCCGAGATCCGCGCCCCTGCCGGCACCCTGCCCGGCGTCTCCTCGTTCCAGCTCCACTTCGCCGACCACGACATCCTCACCCCGGGCGACGCGCCGAACGTGCTGGTCGCGATGAACCCGGCCGCTCTGAAGGCCAACATCGGCGACCTGCCGCGCGGCGCCGAGATCATCGTCAACACGGACGAGTTCACCAAGCGTGCCCTGCAGAAGGTCGGCTACACCGCCTCCCCGCTGGAGGACGGCTCGCTGGACGGCTACAGCCTGCACCCCGTGCCGCTGACCGCCCTCACCGTCGAGGCACTGAAGGAGTTCGACCTCTCCCGCAAGGAGGCCGAGCGCAGCAAGAACATGTTCGCCCTCGGCCTGCTGAGCTGGATGTACCACCGGCCCACCGAGGGCACCGAGAAGTTCCTGCAGACCAAGTTCGCCAAGAAGCCCGACATCGCGGCCGCCAACATCGCCGCGTTCCGGGCGGGCGTGAACTTCGGCGAGACGACCGAGGACTTCGCGGTCTCCTACGAGGTCGCCCCGGCCACCGAGGCCTTCCCGGTCGGCACCTACCGCAATATCTCCGGGAACCTGGCCCTGGCCTACGGCCTGATCACCGCGTCGCAGCAGGCGGATCTGCCGCTGTTCCTGGGCTCGTACCCGATCACGCCGGCGTCGGACATCCTGCACGAGCTGAGCAAGCACAAGAACTTCGGCGTGCGGACCTTCCAGGCGGAGGACGAGATCGCCGGCATCGGCGCGTCGCTGGGGGCGGCCTTCGGCGGCTCGCTCGCGGTGACGACGACGAGCGGTCCCGGTGTGTCGCTCAAGAGCGAGACGATCGGCCTGGCGGTCTCCCTGGAGTTGCCGCTGCTGGTCGTGGACATCCAGCGCGGCGGACCCTCGACCGGTCTGCCGACCAAGACCGAGCAGGCGGACCTGCTGCAGGCCATGTTCGGCCGCAACGGCGAGGCCCCGGTCCCGATCGTCGCCCCGAGGACCCCGGGCGACTGCTTCGACGCGGCCCTGGAGGCCGCCCGGATCGCGCTGACCTACCGCACCCCGGTCTTCCTGCTCTCCGACGGCTATCTGGCCAACGGCTCCGAGCCGTGGCGGATCCCGGACCTGGACGAGCTGCCGGACCTGCGCGTGCAGTTCGCCTCCGGCCCGAACCACACGCTGGAGGACGGTACCGAGGTCTTCTGGCCGTACAAGCGGGACCCGCAGACCCTGGCCCGCCCGTGGGCGATCCCGGGCACGCCGGGTCTGGAGCACCGCATCGGCGGCATCGAGAAGCAGGACGGCACGGGCAACATCTCCTACGACCCGGCCAACCACGACTTCATGGTCCGCACCCGCCAGGCCAAGATCGACGGCATCGACGTGCCGGATCTCGAGGTCGACGACCCGCACGGGGCGAAGACGCTGGTCCTGGGCTGGGGCTCGACGTACGGGCCGATCACCGCCGCGGTACGCCGGCTGCGCACGGCGGGCGAGTCGATCGCACAGGCCCATCTGCGCCATCTCAACCCGTTCCCGCGCAATCTCGGAGCGGTGGTCACCTCGTACGACAAGGTGGTGATCCCCGAGATGAACCTCGGGCAGCTCGCCACCCTGATCCGGGCGAAGTACCTGGTCGACGCGCACTCGTACAACCAGGTCAACGGCATGCCGTTCAAGGCGGAACAGCTCGCCGCCGCGCTGAAGGAGGCCATCGATGACTGAAGCCACCCACTCGCTGCTGCAGCTGGTCCCCAAGGCCGAGGCCAAGCAGTCCATGAAGGACTTCAAGTCCGACCAGGAGGTGCGCTGGTGCCCGGGCTGCGGTGACTACGCGATCCTGGCCGCCGTCCAGGGGTTCATGCCGGAGCTGGGCCTGGCGAAGGAGAACATCGTCTTCGTCTCGGGCATCGGCTGTTCCTCCCGTTTCCCGTACTACATGAACACCTACGGGATGCACTCCATCCACGGCCGCGCCCCGGCCATCGCGACGGGCCTGGCGTCCTCCCGCCGGGATCTGAGCGTGTGGGTGGTCACCGGTGACGGCGACGCCCTGTCCATCGGCGGCAACCATCTGATCCATGCCCTGCGCCGCAACGTCAACCTCAAGATCCTGCTGTTCAACAACCGGATCTACGGCCTGACCAAGGGCCAGTACAGCCCGACCTCCGAGGTCGGCAAGATCACCAAGTCGACCCCGATGGGCTCGCTGGACGCGCCGTTCAACCCGGTGTCGCTGGCGATCGGCGCGGAGGCGTCCTTCGTCGCGCGCACGATCGACTCCGACCGCAAGCACCTGACCGAGGTGCTGCGCGCAGCCGCCGACCACCCGGGCACGGCCCTGATCGAGATCTACCAGAACTGCAACATCTTCAACGACGGCGCCTTCGACGCCCTGAAGGACAAGCAGCAGGCGGACGAGGCCCTGATCCGCCTGGAGCACGGGCAGCCGATCCGGTTCGGCACCAACGGCAGGCATGGTGTCGTACGGGACCGGCAGACCGGTGACCTGAGGGTGGTGACGGTGACCCCGGAGAACGAGGCGGACATCCTGGTGCACGACGCGAGGTCCGCGTCCCCCACCACCGCCTTCGCCCTCTCCCGGCTGGCCGACCCCGACACGCTGCACCACACCCCGATCGGTGTGTTCCGCTCCGTCGAGCGGCCGGTGTACGACGTCCAGATGTCCGAGCAGCTGGACACGGCCATCGAGCAGCACGGCAAGGGCGACCTGGCCGCGCTGCTGGCCGGCGGGGACACCTGGACGGTCGTCGGCTGATCCCGCTCTTCTGTGATCACGAGGCCCGGGAGCGGAGTTCCCGGGCCTCGTCGTACGTCCGGCGGGCCTTCTCCACGTCGCCCATGCGGTCGTGCGTCCACTGCGCCAGGGACCGCACCTGTTCCGCCGCCTCCCGGCCGAGGCCGGTGAGCGAGTAGTCGACGCGGGGCGGGATGACCGGCTTGGCGTCCCGGTGGACCAGGCCGTCGCGCTCCAGGGTCTGCAGGGTCTGGGTGAGCATCTTCTCGCTGATGCGGCCCACCTGGTCGATCGCCCGCCGCAGCTCGCTGAACCGTCGCGAGCCCTCCATCAGCTCGATCAGGACGAGCACGCCCCAGCGGCTGGTGACGTGCTCCAGGACGAGCCGGTAGGGGCACATGGCCTCGGCCTCGGCTCCGGTGCGCGCACGCGAGTTACTTACTGCCATGCCAGTACCTTACTTCAAAGTGGGTACTTTCGCTTGGTTAGTGCACCTCCTAGGGTGAGTGCCATAGCCACCCCACAAGGAGATTCCTGACCATGAGCATCGTCGTCACCGGAGCCACCGGACACCTCGGCCGTCACGTCGTGGAACAGCTGCTGGAGAAGGTTCCGGCGGAGCAGATCACCGCCGTCGTCCGCGACGAGGCGAAGGCCGCCGACTTCGCGGCCCGCGGGGTGAAGCTCGCGGTCGCCGACTACAACGCGCCCGACACCTTCGACGGCCTGTTCGCGGCCGGCGACAAGGTCCTGCTGATCTCCAGCAACGAGTTCGACAAGGGCCGGATACAGCAGCACCGGGTCGTCATCGACGCCGCCAGGTCGGCCGGCGTGGCGCTGCTCGCGTACACCAGCGCCCCGGGCGGCCTCAAGGCCGCGCTCGCCGACGACCACCGGGCCACCGAGGAGGCGCTGCTCGCCTCCGGCCTGCCCTACAGCCTGCTGCGCAACGGCTGGTACCACGAGAACTACACCGAGAACCTGGCCCCGGTGCTGGAGCACGACGCGGTCGTCTCGGCGGCCGGCGAGGGCCGGGTCTCCTCGGCCTCGCGCGCCGACTACGCGGCCGCCGCGGTCGCCGTGCTGACCGGCGAGGGCCACGAGAACACGACGTACGAGCTGGGCGGCGACGTGGCGTGGAGCTTCGCCGAGTACGCGGCCGAGCTGAGCCGGCAGACCGGCAAGGAGATCGCCTACAACGCCGTCACCGGTGAGGTCCTGAAGGGCATCCTGGCGGGCGCCGGCGTGCCCGCGCCGTTCGTCGAGATCCTCGTCGGCGTCGACGCGTCCATCGAGAAGGGCGAACTCGTCGTCTCCTCCGGCGACCTGTCCCGCCTGGCCGGCCGCCCGACCACCCCGCTCGCCGAGGCGGTCGCCACCGCCCTCAAGGGCTGACGGATCGGGAGACCGACCCGCACCCCCGCCTGTCATGACCGTATGCCGATACGGGCATGACAGACGGGGGTGCTCGGCGCTACCTTCGTTCTCGCGTGCGTGAGTGAGGCGAGAAGGAGGGGCCCGTGGCCGGGACGTCCAAGGGAGAACACCGGGCAGGCCTGCTGAACGGCTTCGCCGCGTACGGCATGTGGGGACTGGTCCCCCTGTTCTGGCCCCTGCTGAAGCCCGCCGAAGCGCTGGAGATCCTGGCCCACCGGATGGTGTGGTCCCTCGCCTTCGTCGCCGTCGCCCTGCTCTTCGTACGGCGCTGGGCCTGGGCCGGGGAACTGCTGCGGCAGCCGCGGCGGCTCGGCCTCATCGCGCTCGCCGCGGCCGTCATCACCGTGAACTGGGGCGTCTACATCTGGGCCGTGAACGCCGGCCATGTGGTCGAGACGTCCCTCGGGTACTTCATCAACCCGCTGGTGACCATAGCGATGGGCGTGCTGATCCTGAAGGAGCGGCTGCGGCCCGTGCAGTGGGCCGCGGTCGGCGTCGGCGTCGCCGCCGTGGTCGTCCTGACCGTCGGCTACGGCCGTCCGCCGTGGATCTCCCTCTGCCTCGCCTTCTCGTTCGCCACCTACGGGCTGGTGAAGAAGAAGGTCGCCCTCGGCGGCATCGAGTCGCTGGCCGCCGAGACCGCGATCCAGTTCCTGCCCGCGCTGGCCTTTCTGCTCTGGCTCTCCGCGCACGGCCGGTCCACCTTCACGAGCGAGGGCGCGGGGCACACGGCCCTGCTCGCCTCGACCGGCATCGTGACCGCGCTGCCGCTGGTCTGCTTCGGCGCGGCGGCCATCCGCGTGCCCCTGTCCACGCTGGGGCTCCTGCAGTACCTGGCCCCCGTCTTCCAGTTCCTGCTCGGCGTCGTCTACTTCCACGAGGAGATGCCCGCCGCGCGCTGGGCAGGCTTCGCACTGGTGTGGCTGGCGCTGATCCTGCTCACCACGGACGCGCTGCGTGCCGCGCGGAGGCCGCGGGCGGTCGTCGTGCCGCCCCGCGCCGAGACGCCCAGCTCAGCCGCGGTGGACGCCTGACGCAGGGGCCGGCTGTCAGTGGGGGCGCTATAAGTGGTGCCCATGTCGACGCAGACGCCCGCACCACTGCACTGGAAGCTCGTCATCGACGCGGCCGACCCGCACGCCCAGGCCGACTTCTGGGCCGCCGCGCTGCACTACACGGCCGAGGACAACAGTGCGCTCGTCGAACGACTGCTGTCGCTCGGCGCGCTGCCCGAGGAGGCCACGGTCGAGTACCACGGCCGCCCCGCCTTCCGTGATCTGATCGCCGTACGGCACCCCGACGACCCCTACGCCCCGGACTCCGGCACCGGGCTGGGGCGGCGGCTGCTGTTCCAGCGCGTCCCGGAGGCCAAGACGGCCAAGAACCGGCTCCACCTCGACCTGCACCCCGGCGCCGGGCGGCGCGCGGACGAGGTGGCGCGGCTGACGGCCCTCGGCGCGCGGGTCCTGCACGAGGTCGAGGGGCCCGCCGGTGACTGGACGGTGATGGCGGACCCGGAGGGCAACGAGTTCTGCGTGCAGTAGCCCGGGCGCGCGAACAGGGAGCGGGGTGACCGGTTACGCCTGCGCCTGCGCCGCCTTGGCCGCGCGGTCGGTCAGGCGGACCATGCGGGCGCGGGCCGACTCCAGGGGCTGCGGGTCCTCGGCCGCGGGTCCCGGCTCCGCCATGAGATCCGCCCACAGGCCGATCAGGTCACGGCCCATCCGCAGGCCCTCCTCGGGGTCGCGTACGGCCCGCCAGGCGGTGGCCGCGCTCCGCACGTTGCCGTAGGCGCCCTCGGCGTCCGCGGCCTGCCGGCGCATCTGCGCGAGGTCCAGGGAGAGTCCGAAGGAGCGGACCGGGTCGCCCGCCAGGTAGGCGATGTAGGCGGTCAGTTCGCGCAGGTGCAGCACCTCGGCGTGGCGGGGGCCCAGCACCCCGGAGGCCTCGACGACCGTGCGGTCGGCGAGTTCCGCCGCGTCCTCGATACGGCCGCTCCGGACAGCCTCGTTGATCCGCGCCATCGGCTCGGTCAGCAACTCGGCCCCCTCCGCGGTCTCGGTCACGGGCTCGTCCCCGAGCACCTCCTCGGCCACGGCGTCGAAGCCGCGGGCGGGGGTGGGGGTGGGGGTCGCAGACGCGACCGGGGCGGGCTCGGGGTCGAGCAGGGGGGCGAGCTTCGGAGCGGGGGCGAGCACGGGGGCGGGCTTCAGGGCGGGGGCGGGCACAGGGGCGGGCTTCAGGGCGGGCACGGACACAGCGTCGGCCTTCGGAGTGGACGTGGACACGAGGTCGGGCTTCGGGGCGGACGCGGACACGAGATCGGACGCCGAAGAGGACGCGGACACGAGGTCGGGCTTCGGGGCGGAGTCGCTCTCGGGTACGGCGGCGGAGGCGGGGGGTGACTCCACGGTGTCCGGTACGGCGACGCGAGCCGAGGGCGCGTCCATGACCGGCGGCGGGCCGAACTGCCCGGTGGGAGCCTGGGCCTTACCCGCCGCGGCCGGGGAAACCGGCTTCGGGGAGACCGGCCGCGCGGAACCCGGCTGCGGGCCGCGCGGAGCGACCCGGACGGGGTCTCCCGCCACCCTGCTGGAGCCGTCCGCCGAGACCTCGAGGGGAACCACGCAGCCGGCACGGTCGTCGTGGATCGTGGCCCGTATGGAGGTGCCCAGGCTGATGGCCAGGCGCTGGAGGTGGTTCAGCACGGCGTGCTGGATCTCCTCGCCCGGAGCCGCGACGACCGACGTCCCGCCCACCGAGGCGCTGCCCTCGCCGGACACCCGGACCTGCACCACCGCAGGGTGCGTCACGGGCTGCTGCACCCGCTTCTTCTCGAAGCTGAGTCGAGACATCGGTTTCCTCACTCCCCCGGCGTCGCACCCCGGTCGTACGCGTCCTGCCAACCAGTCTGTCGGCTCAGCCCGCTTCCCGCGTAACCGCGACGTCACAGCATCGCACCAGCCGCACGCCTGACGCCTCTTGCTACCAAGTGCTTGCGTGTGCATAAAATGCATGCGCTGGTATTCGCGTATCGACATCGCTCGCTTTGGGGGACCCATGAGCCGCCGCTTCCTGTTCGTGCTGGGCAGTGCCCGCCTCGACGGCAACACCGAACTGCTGGCCCGCGAGGCCGCCGCGCAGCTGCCCGGTGACGTCGAGCAGCGGTGGATCCGCCTGGCCGAGCACACGCTGCCCGACTTCGAGGACGTGCGGCACGACAGCGACCGCGTACGACCGGCCGCGGACACCGAGACCGGCCTGCTGCTGGACGCCACGCTCGCGGCCACGGACATCGTGATCGCCTCGCCGCTGTACTGGTACTCGGTCTCCGGCCTCACCAAGCGGTACCTGGACTACTGGTCGGGCTGGCTGCGCACCCCCGGCATCGACTTCAGGGCGGCGATGGCCGGGCGCACGCTGTGGGGTGTCGCCGCGCTCGCCGACCGGGAGCCGTCGGTCGCCCAGCCCCTCGTCGGCACCCTCAACAACTCGGCCGCGTATCTGAAGATGCGCTTCGGCGGGGTGCTGCTCGGCAACGGCAGCGCGCCCGGGGACGTACGGAAGGACACCGACGCGCTGGCGCGCGCCAAGACGTTCTTCGCGCAGGAGACACCCCTCGCCCGCTTCCCGCACCAGGACGCCTGAGTCCCGTCCCGCGCGGTTCGCCGCGCCCTAGGTGTTGATGTCCTTCGTCGTGAACCGCGCCCAGGCCGCCGAGCCGAACACGGCCGCGTACAGCGCCTGGAGACCGAGATTCCTGACCAGGTCGTCCCAGTAGACGGGGTCGCGCATCAGATCGGCGAAGGACAGCCAGTAGTGGGGGAAGAAGTACGGCTGCAGCGCGTGCAGCTGGGGTATCTGGTCGAGGATCTGGACGGTGATGAGCAGGCCCACGGTGGTCGCCATCGCCGCGATGCCGCTGTTGGTCAGCGTCGACACGAACAGGCCGAGGGCCGCGACACCGACCAGTGAGGCCGCGACGACCAGGGCTATCAGCAGTGCCCGGCCGAGGCCCTCGGCGAAGCTGATCCGGGTGCCGGAGATCGTGGTGAGGTCGCCGAGCGGGAACAGCAGCGCGCCGACGATCAGCGCGGAGACGGCCACGACCAGGGTGGCCAGCACACAGAAGGCCATGACCGTCGTGTACTTGGTGAGCAGCAGGCGGGTGCGGCCGGCCGGGGCGACCAGCAGATAGCGCAGGGTGCCGCCGCCCGCCTCGCCGGCGATCGCGTCGCCCGCGACCACGCCGACCGCCATCGGCAGGAAGAACGGCAGGGTCGCGGCCAGTGCCGTGAACACCAGGAACAGGCCGTTGTTGGTGATCTGCGCGATGAACGCCGGCCCGTCACCGCCGCCCGGGCCCGCCGTCGAGCCGCCCCGCGTCTCGATCCGCACCGCGATCCCGACCAGAACCGGCACCGCTGCCAGCACCCCGAGCAGCGCGAGGGTGCGCCAGCGGCGGACGGTGGTGACCAGCTCGCTGCGCAGCAGCCCGAAGGTCCACAGGGGGTTCGGGCGGCCGGGGCCGGCCGCGGCGGCCGGTGCCCGGAGTACCTCGGCCTCAGCCCGCGACATCGAATCCCTCTCCCGTCAGTGCCACGAAAGCGTCCTCCAGGGAGGCTCGTTCGAGTGTGAGGCCCCGGACCCGGACACCCGCCGTGACAAGGGCGGCGTTGATCTCGGCGAGGTCCCGCTCGGGCGGCTCGCCGGTCACCCGGTCGCCGTCGACGGTGACGTCCCCGACGCCCTGTTCCTTCAGCAGCCGGGCCGCCTCGCCCGGGTCCGGCGTGGTCACCACCAGCCGGCCGCGCGCCCCGGCCGCGAGGTCGGCCACCTCGCCCTGCGTGATCAGGCGGCCCTGTGCCATCACCGCCGCGTGCGTGCACACCTGCTCGATCTCGTCGAGGAGGTGGGAGGAGAGGAATACGGTGGTGCCGTCGGAGGCCAACTCCCGGATCAGGGCGCGAATTTCCCGCATGCCCTGTGGGTCGAGGCCGTTGGTGGGCTCGTCCAGGACGAGCAGCCTGCGCGGCTGGAGCAGGGCAGCGGCCAGGCCGAGGCGCTGCTTCATGCCGAGCGAGTACGCCCTGGCCTTCTTGCCTGCGGCGGCCGTGAGGCCCACCCGGTCCAGGGCGGCCGCGACACGGGTCCGCCGGGTGCGCGGGTCCGCGGTCGGGTCGGCGGCGTCGTAGCGCAGCAGGTTGTCCCGGCCGGAGAGGAAGCCGTACAGGGCGGGGCCCTCGATCAGCGCGCCGACCTGCGGGAGGACGGTACGGCCGGCCCGGGGCATGGGGCGGCCCAGGACGCGGGCCGTGCCCGAGGTCGGCTCGATCAGACCCATCAGCATGCGGATGGTGGTGGTCTTGCCCGAACCGTTGGGGCCGAGGAAGCCGAAGACGCTGCCCGCCGGGACGGTCAGGTCGAGACCGTCGACGGCGAGCTGTCCGCCGCGGTAGCGCTTGGTGAGGCCGCGCGTGGCGATGACGTGCGCCGGCGCCTCCCCAGAGTCCTGCTCCGTGGCGGACGGTTCGCCCATCGGCTCCCTCGATTCGTCGTGTGCCGTACCCCGGAAGGGTTACTTCGCTTCGTCGGCCGCCTTGACCAGCGTGTCCTTGGTGACCGCTCCGGCGTACACCTTGCCGTCATCGGTGATCAGCGCGTTGACCAGGCGGGTGGAGAAGACCGTGCCCTTGCCGAACTTCCCGGAGACGTGGTCGCCGAGCGAGCCGAGGAAGCCGCCGAAGGCGCCGCCCTCGGAGCCGGACGGCATGCCGCCCTTGGCGCCGGTGTCGAAGGTGGCGACGGACGTCCAGCCCTTGCCGAGCACGTTGGCACCCTGCAGGCCCTGGGTGAAGTCCTCACCCGACTTCGGGGCGTGCCCGGGAGCCTTGGACTCCTTCTTCCCCTCGGTGACCTTCGCGCCCTTGGGCGGGGTGAAATCGAAGGTGGAGACGGCCGGCTTGGCGAAGGAGACCTGGGTGAAGCCCGCGTCGAGGACGGCGGCGCCGCCGCTCTTCGGGGTGAGCGTGAACTTGAGCGGCATGCCCGTCTTCGCGTCGACGGCGATGCTGATCGCGCCGACCGTCGAACCGGACTGCTTGGGCTTGATCAGCAGCTTGTAGGCGTCGCGTCCGGCGACCTGCGCGGTGCCGTCGACGGTCACGGACGTGGTGTCGTCGACCGACTTCAGGGCCTCGTCGGCGAAGCCCTTGGGCGTGGCCGGCGGCTCGGCCCGGTGCTCCTTGCCGGAGTCGGCGGCGGTGCCGTGGAAGACCTCGTTGCTCTTGCTGTCGTAGCCCCAGACGTTCTTGCCGTCGTGGATGAGGCTGTACTCGGAGCCGCTCTCCAGCACCGAGAGCTTCTGCCGGTCCGGGCCGTCGGTCGCCACGCGCAGGGTGTGCGTGCCGGAGACCAGCTCGGTGAGCTTGGACGTCGGGTCGGCGGAGGAGCCGTCGCCGCCCCGGGCCGCCCCGGACGCCAGGCTGCTCTCCAGGCCGCCGAGGTTCGGCAGGCCGAGGTCGGTGCTGACCTTCACCGTGCCGGACAGCTGCTGCACGTCCGACTTGGCGATCTTCTCGATGAGCTGCTGCGCGGTGATCTTGGGCAGATCGGGCGAGCCGGAGTCGGCGAGCGCCGGGACCAGCCCGATCGTGGCCGCCGCCACCCCCACCACCGCGACCGGGACCACGTACCGGGCGGCTTTGCGGCGTCCGGTGGGCAGGTCCTCGCCCTGTCCGGCGCCCGTTGCCTCGTCGGATTCGTACGGTGCCATCTGTGCCTTACCTCCGTCGTCGGCGGCGGCTGTCCCCACACTGGTCCACCTGAGCCGCCATTCTCACCCGAATCGGTGAGGAGTGGTGATTTCCGTGGTTTCCATCTGACCAAATCGGCCGTGAGGAAGCGTCAGACCACGGAGCCAACTCCGTGTACGCCTGCGGTATGACACACGAGGGCGGTGCCTCCCCCGACCCGTAGGGGTCGTGCGGGAGACACCGCCGTCGGGTCGGGTGTGCGGGCGGCTAGCCGGCCCGGTGCACCACTGCGTCGCACAGCTCGAGCAGCGCCGCCTTGGCGTCGCACTCCGGCAGCGGGGCCAGTGCCGCCCGCGCCTCCTCCGCGTAGCGGACGGTGTCCCGGCGGGCCTGCTCCAGCGCGGGGTGCGCGCGCAGCGCGGTCAGCGCCTCTGCGTGCCGGGCGTCGTCGCTGAGGTCGGAGTCCAGCAGCTCGCACAGCGCGATGTCCTCGGCCAGGCCGAGGCGGGCGGCCCGCTCGCGCAGCCGGAGCACGGGCAGCGTCGGGATGCCCTCGCGCAGGTCGGTGCCCGGGGTCTTGCCGGACTCGTGCGAGTCGGAGGCGATGTCCAGGACGTCGTCCGCGAGCTGGAAGGCGACCCCGAGCCGTTCGCCGTACTGGGTGAGCACGTCGACGACCGTCTCGTCGGCGCCGGACATCATCGCGCCGAACCGGCACGACACGGCCACCAGGGAGCCAGTCTTGCCGCCGAGCACGTCCAGGTAGTGGTCGACCGGGTCACGGCCGTCCGAGGGGCCCGCGGTCTCCAGGATCTGCCCGGTGACCAGCCGCTCGAACGCGAGGGCCTGGACCCGGACCGCCTCGGGGCCGAGGTCGGCGAGGATCTGGGAGGCGCGGGCGAAGAGGAAGTCGCCGGTGAGGACCGCGACCGAGTTGCCCCAGCGGGTGTTGGCGCTGTCCACGCCGCGCCGCACGGACGCCTCGTCCATGACGTCGTCGTGGTACAGCGTGGCCAGGTGGGTCAGCTCCACGACGACGGCCGACGGCACGACGCCCGGCGCGTACGGGTCGCCGAACTGCGCCGCGAGCATCACGAGCAGCGGCCTGAACCGCTTCCCGCCGGCCCGGACGAGGTGCTGCGCGGCCTCCGTGATGAACGGGACCTCGCTCTTGGTGGCTTCGAGCAAGCCTTCCTCGACAGCCGCCAATCCGGCCTGGACATCGGCTTCCAGAGCCTGGTCCCGCACGCTCAGCCCGAACGGCCCGACGACGGTCACGAGGGGTCTCCTGTCTGCTGGTGTCTGCTGGCGATTACACGGTTTGTCGATAGGTCGTTGCCATCACTCAAGTCAGCGTATCCGGTCCTGTTTCGATCACCGATAGCGCCCACCGGTCCAGCCCGGGCGGTATCGGATCAGGGCCGGTATGTTTTTGATCATCTGATAAGTGTTGGTACACAACGACTTAACAGGATCTCGTCCGATTTGTCGCGAACCGCACGGCGGGCGGAGTACTCCTTTTGCACCACACTCGGCAAATCTCCCGAATCCCCCATGTCTGATTTGATACCCTTTGCCATTTCGTGAGTTGGGTCACGCGGGTCCGTGAATCAGCCATTGGCCGCCACCGCGTTCTCCCCTTGCCGCATCGGCCAGTTGAGCGTTGGCAACCGCAAAGGATCAAGTACCCCATTGGGAATAGATCAAGGTCAACTGCCTCATTGGGTGAATTCACTACTTGTTCCGGACATGTGCTGTCGCATAGCTTCCGGGCCAGTCGGACGAACGCCGAATCCTGCCGCGTCTGACACCACCCATCGACGAACTCATTTCGTACGGCAGGAGCGGGGGACCCAGGTAAGCCGCCGGACCGGACGACGCACGTCGCACCGGGACGGCTAGGGGTGAAGCCGTACCTCCCCCCAGAGGTACGGCCGGGCACCTCCCCGCCCGAACCCGACAGCTCACCTCGCAGGCGACGGAGAGGAACGTCCCCATGTCTGCTGCCGCTCTGCCCCGCCGCACCCGCACCAACCGCCTCGTCCGCAAGTTCGCCGTCATCGGCACCGGCGCCGCCGTGCTCGCCCTCCCGCTCATCGGCGCGACCGGCGCCTCCGCCGCCACCCCCACGGCCAGCACGGCGCCCACCACGCTCGCCGGATACCCGAACAACCTCGACGGCTGGATCCGCGAGTCGCTCGCGATCATGGCTCAGAAGGGCATCCCGGGGACGTACAACGGCATCCACCGCAACGTCATCCGCGAGTCGTCGGGCAACCCGGCGGCCATCAACCTCTGGGACTCCAACGCGGCCAAGGGCATCCCGTCCAAGGGCCTGCTCCAGGTCATCGACCCGACGTTCAACACGTACCACGTGGCCGGAACGTCCTTCGACATCTACGACCCGGTCGCGAACATCACGGCCGCCTGCAACTACGCGGCCGCGCGTTACGGGTCGATCGACAACGTCTTCGGCGCCTACTGACCGGCGCCCGCGGCGGGCCCTGCGGCTAGCCCGGTCAGTCGGTCGGGAACAGTCTTTCGAGGACGACGGCGATGCCGTCGTCCTCGTTCGACGTGGTGATCTCATCGGCGACGGCCTTGAGTTCGGGATGGGCGTTGGCCATGGCGACACCGCGTCCGGCCCAGTCGAACATGGGGATGTCGTTGGGCATGTCGCCGAACGCGAGGGCCCGGTCGGCGGCGATCCCCAGGTACTCGGCGGCCAGCGCAAGCCCCGTCGCCTTGGTGACGCCGCACGGCTGCAGCTCCACGGTCCCGGGCCCCGACATCGTGACCGTCGCCAGCGAGCCCACCGCCGCGCGCGCGGTCTCCGCCAACTCGTCGTCGGACAGCGTGTGGTGGCGCAGCAGCACCTTGCTGATGGGCTCGCACCACAGGTCGTCGCGGCGGCCGACCCGCACGGCGGGCAGGGTCGGGTGCGGCATCAGATACCCCGGTTCGATCAGGGTGAGCCCGTCCACGCCGTCCTGGTCGACGGCCGCGTAGACCTGCCCCACCTCGGCCTCGATCTTGCCGAGCGCGGTCTCGGCCAGTTCCCGGTCCAGCCGGACCGACCACAGCAGACGGTCGGTGCCGGCGTCGTAGACCTGCGCGCCCTGCCCGCACACCGCGAGTCCCGTGCTGCCGAGGCCCTCCAGGAGGGGCCGCACCCGGGGGGCCGGGCGGCCCGTCACCACCAGGTGCCGGGCACCGGCCCGCGCCACCCGCTCGAGCGCGGCGCGCGACCGGTCGGAGACGGTGTCGTCGCCGCGCAGCAGCGTCCCGTCCAGGTCGGTGGCGATCAGTGTGTATGCGGGGGGTGCGGCCATGATCAGAGAATACGGATCCCACGCCCCGCCGACTCACCCTGGAGTTCCCGGACTTGTGTGCTCCTCGGCCTCAAGTGGCGCCTGCGGGACCCCTGATGGTGGTGGAGTTGACGCGATCGGACCCGCGGGTGAGCGGAACGGCGCCTTCCGCGGCTCAGCCGTGTGCCGCCGCCAGGTGCCCGGCCAGACGCGGCGAGGCGAACTCCGTGCCGCACACGAACCGCATCACCGGGCCGTACGAGGACGCCGCCGGGAGGCCGGTGAAGTACAGGCCCGGGACGGAGGAGACGTACCCGGGTCCCAGCCTGGGCGCGCCGCGGCTCACCGCCAGCCGGGTGCGCAGCTCATGGCCGAGGAAGTCCATCGCGGTGATGTTCACGCGGTAGCCGGTGGCCGCGATGACGTGGTCGGCCGAGAGCCGCTCGGTGCGCCCGCCGTGGGTGCTCACGGTGAGGACCGGACTGCCGCCCGGGGCCTCGGCGCCCACCACCCGCTCGACCTCCTCGACCTGCACCTTGCCCTCGAAGCGGTCGCGCAGCCACCAGGCGCCGAGCGGGCCGAGGACCCGGCGGACCAGGTAGTGGCGGGTGCGGGCGGGCAGGAAGCGGTACGGCTGGGGGTAGTAGCTGAGCGCCCACAGGGACCAGGCACGCCCGAAGGGCGACTCGGGGCGCAGCCTGGGCTGGCCCCAGGGCGGGGCGCCGAAGGCGACGCGGCCGCGGCCGCGCGAGACCACGCGCACCTGGGCGCCGGCCTCGGCCGCGAGGGCGGCCGTCTCCAGTGCGGACTGGCCGGCGCCGACGACGATCAGCTCCTTGCCGGCGAAGCGGGTGAGGTCGTGGTGCTGGGAGCTGTGCGAGACCGGGCCCGTGAGCGCCGGACCGTCGGCCGCCGCTGCCGCCAGCTCCGCCGGGAGATGGGCCAGCCCGGACAGCCCGGTGGCGACCACGACCACGCGGGCGGTGAACAGCTCCCCCGAGTCCAGTTTGAGTTCGAACCCGCCGCTCTCGTCGCGGTCCACGGAGACGACCCGGACCTGCTCCAGGCCGGGCAGCAGCTTCTCCTGGAACCACTCGCCGTACGCGATGAAGGTCTCCACCGGGACGATGTCCTCGTCGGTCACCAGCCGGCGGACACCGGCCGCGTCGCAGTAGTCGGCGAGGGTGTGGCCGGGCTGCGGGCAGTCGAGGCTGGAGGCGGCGGGGGTCGACTTGAGGAGCATGCCCTCGGGCATGTGGTCGCGCCAGCTGACCATGGGGTCGCCGAAGACGCGGACGGGGATGCCGCGCGCCCGCAGATGGGCGGCGGTGGACAGGCCGTACGGCCCGGCACCGATGACTGCAACCGGTCGAATCACGAAGTCCCTCCCCAGGACGCGGTGCGCCACTTTCGTGGCCTTGCCTACTTCGTGGTGTGAGTGGTGCTGCTGCCGCGCCGGCTGGTGCGCCACAGCTGATACAGGTGCTTCGCGCCCGGGCGCACGAACCGGGCGAGCATCGTGAGGAACGGCATCGGGTCGTCACCCGCGAGCCAGGCCAGTTCCGTCCCGCTCGCCTTCGCCGGCGCGTGCGGCGTCGTGTAGCCGCTGCGGCGGTAGGCGAGGAGGGCGGGCAGGTCGATGTTCTCCACGACGAAACGGTGGCCGGCGCGCTGTTCCCCCTCCGGTACGGCACGGCCGGTCAGGTTCAGGTGCATCGCGCGTACGACGTCCACGCCCGACTCGTTCTCGAAGAGCCGGAACTGGGCGCCCATGCGCGGGTTGAAGTCGAGGAGCTTGTACTGTCCGTCGCGCCGGTCGAAGCGCAGGTCGAGGTCGATGATGCCGGTGAAGCCGATCTGTTTGACGAAACGCGCGGCGAGGTCGGCGAGTTCCGGGTTGTCGACGACGTAGGCGTTCGCCGTCATGCCCGCGTGCGGCGGCCAGGAGCGGACCTTGACGCCGGTGAAGAGCGCGAGCGGGTTGGCGTCGGCGTCGAAGCAGGCGTGCACGATCCAGTCCTCGGCCTCCTCCCTCGGCAGGTACTCCTGCAGGATCACGCCGGGCTGCTCGCCCCAGTCCCGGGCGAGCGCGAGCAGTCCCTCGCGGGTGGCGATCCTCGTGGTGCCGTTGACGGCGGGCCGGCTGCGCCGCACGAACGCCTCGCGGTTCTTGGCCACCACCGGGAAGCGGGATGTGTCGGCGAAGGCGACGACCTCGTCGTACGCCTCCGGAAACGCGGCGGCCGGGCTCGCGATGCCGTGTTCCGCGCACAGTTCGTGCAGGCCACGTTTGCTGGCCAGCCGGCGCGGCAGCGCGGGGTCGACACGCGGGAAGAGAAAGGGACCGGCCAGATCGTCCTGGTGCTCGGCGATCAGGACGGCGGCCTCCTCGTCCGTCGGGACCAGGACGGTCGGACGGCCGATCCGGCGGCCGATGCGCAGCAGGCCCTCGACCAGCCGGCCCGGGTCCTCGGCGCCGGTCGTCGGCCACACGAACGCCCGCTCGAGATAGCGAGAGGCGGCCGCGGGCGTGTAGGCGTCCTCGGTGATCGCATACATCGGGACGCCGAGGCGGCCCAGGCTGCGGATCGCACCGACACCGCCGTGGTGCAGCGGGTAGTCCCCGAATTTGACGATCAGTCCCGGCACGTCACGGTCCGCCTCGAAAGGCACGCCGATGGTGCTTCTGGCCACGGGTCCCCCCACGTGTCCCCCCTACGGACCGGACCCAACCCGTCCGTGTCCCCCAAAGGACGCTAAGCCGGAATTGCCGCCTCCCACAAGGGCTATTCGGACATTGCGAACTCTTTAGACACTGTCCGAGCAACCTTTCGAGCAACGCCTGGTGGTGCGTTCCATGTGGTCCCGACTCGGCCGTAACGTGTGCCGCGACCACATGGAACGCACCGCCATGCATGGCCCGGATGAGAGCGAGGCAGTACCCCATGCCCCCCTTCGACGTCCCCGAGGGCGACCCCTTCGGTCCGCACAACCTTCCCTATGGCGTGTTCTCGCCCTCCGGCAGCACGGAGCGGAGGGTCGGCGTCCGGCTCGGTGACCACGTCCTCGACGCGGGCGCCGCGGCCGCCGCCCTCGGCTCGCCGTACGTCTCCCTGCTCGCGCAGCCCACCCTCACGCCCCTGCTGGCGGCCGGGCGCACGGCATGGTCGGACGTGCGGCGCGCGCTGACGGCGTGGGTGACCGTGCCCTCGCACCGGTCCACGATCGAAGCGCTGTTCCACCCCCTGTCGTCGGTGACCCTCCACCTGCCCTTCGAGGTCGCGGACTACGTCGACTTCTACGCCTCCGAGAACCACGCCCGGAACGTCGGCCAGATGTTCCGCCCGGACGCCGAGGACTCCCTGACCCCCAACTGGAAGCACCTGCCGATCGGCTACCACGGCCGCTCGGGCACCGTGGTGGTGTCGGACACGGACGTCGTACGGCCGTCCGGGCAGCGCAAGGGCCCCGCCGACCCGGCACCCGTCTTCGGCCCCTCGATCCGGCTGGACATCGAGGCCGAGGTCGGCTTCGTGGTGGGCGTGCCCTCCGAGCAGGGCAGGCCGGTCGCGCTCGGCGACTTCCGGGAGCACGTCTTCGGGCTGTGCCTGCTGAACGACTGGTCGGCGCGGGACGTCCAGGCCTGGGAGTACGTCCCGCTCGGCCCGTTCCTCGGCAAGTCCTTCGCGACCTCGGTGTCGGCGTGGATCACCCCGCTGGAGGCGCTGGAGCACGCGCGCGTGGCTCCTCCGGAGCGCACCCACCCGCTGCTGCCCTACCTGGACGACGCCGCGCCGGAGATCGAGCCCGGCGGCTACGACCTGCGGATCTCCGTCGCGATCAACGGACATGTGGTGTCCGAGCCGCCGTTCTCCAGCATGTACTGGACCGCGGCCCAGCAGCTCGCCCACATGACGGTGAACGGCGCTTCCCTGCGCACCGGCGACCTGTACGGCTCGGGCACGGTGAGCGGTCCGGCGGAGAACCAGCGCGGCTCGTTGCTGGAGCTGACCTGGAACGGCCGCGACCCGCTCGAACTCCCGGACGGCAAGCGGACGTTCCTGGAGGACGGCGACGTCGTGACGCTGTCGGCGTGGGCGCCGGGCGCGGACGGGGGCCGGGTGGGACTCGGGGAGGTCAGCGGGCGCGTCGTCTCGGGCTGAGCGCTGTTCCGGGTCGTCTCGGGCCGTGCTTTGCACCGGACGGACCGAGCGTTGCACCGGACGGGCCGAGACTTGTAGCAAGCAATTGACACAAGCCCGCCGTGACGCCATCTTGTACTCACCGCTTGATACAAGCGGTGAGTACAAGATGCTCGCTTTCCACGGGGGTTTTTCATGGCTGATGCCGACCTTGGTACGACCGCTCCGGCGTCCCGCGCGCCGGTCGACCGCTACGCCCGCTGGACGGGTCTGATCGTCGGCGCGCTCGCCGGCCGCTGGCTGTCCTCGCTCGACCACGGCGACGGGGTGCTGTACGCCATCCCGGCGTTCGGACTGTGCGCGGTGGCCGGCGTCCTGGCGGGCGACGCGCTGACCCCACCGGCTCAGGGCACCGTCCGCACGGCGGGGCTCGCCCCGCGACGCGTCCGGGCCTATGTGCCACCGCGCGTGACCTGGCTGCTCCTGGCCCTCGCGGGGACGCTGGTGGTGCTGCTCGTGGTGGCGGGCGCGATCGCCTCGCCGGACGACCTGGGGCACGCGGGGCGTGCCCTCACGGCGACCTGCCGGGGCGTCACCCAGTCGGCCACACCCTGGCCCGGCTTCCACTACGGCCTGCCGATGCTGGCCTCCCTGGCCGTCGCCACGGCAGCCTGCGGCTGGTCCCTGCGGCGGATCGCGACCCGGCCCGGCGACGAGCAGTCCCGCCGCGACCGCAGCCTCGCCGTCGTCGCCGCCTGGGGACTGGTCGTGTCCACCTCCCTCCTGGGCGCCGCCTCGACGGCGTCCGGAGCGCTGATGGACATCAGCTGCGACGGCACCGCCGGGACGGTGGCCAACGCGGTGCTGTGGCCGCTGGCCACGCTCGCGCTCGTGACCGTGCCGTGGACGCTGGTCACGGTGTGCTCCCCGCAGGCGTCGTGGGGGCGCCGGTCCGCCTCCGGTGACCGTCGCCGGTGGGCGCTCCGCCGGCCGGGCTCGGGGGAACGCCGGTGAACGGCGCGGTCGTGCGGGTCGACACCACCAGTCCCGTCCCGCCCTACGAACAGATCCGCGCCCAGCTCGCCGCCCTGATCACCACCGGCCGCCTGCCCGAGGGCGAACGGCTGCCGACGGTACGGCAGCTGGCGGCCGACCTGGGCCTGGCGGCAGGGACGGTGGCCCGGGCCTACCGCGAGCTGGAGGCGGCCTCCCTGATCCGGACACGGCGCGGCGCGGGCACCCGCGTGGCCCCGCTGCCGGCCCCGGCCGACCGCCCGGACCCAGCAGCCGAACTCGCGGCACTGGCCGACGGGTTCGTGGGACAGGCACGGGCGCTCGGGGCGACGGAGGAGCAGGTGACCGCGGCGGTCCGGGCGGCGCTGCGCGCATAGGGGGCGCGTTCGGGAGCCGGGAGACGGCTCAGTGGGAGCACGCCACGAGGGCCGGGGAAGAGACGATCGCTGCTCGACCCTGACACTCGTGCCGCCCGTCCCGTCATACTGACGGGACACGCACCAGAAGATGCGCCCCCGTGCACCGCCTCCGCACCACCCGGCACCCGCACCCGTCTCCGACCAGGAACCGGAGCCCCGGCATGACCGTCTGCCTGCTCCTGCTGAGCGTCGTCGCCCTGACGGCCGCCGTACCGGCGCCGCGCGCGCTGACCCGGGCCGCCTGGCCCGAGCGGGATCCCGTGGTCGCGTTGTGGGTGTGGCAGTGCCTGGTCGCCACGGTCCTGCTGTGCTGTCTGACCGCGCTCGTGCTGGGCGCGGCGGCCGTCTTCCACACGGTCCGCGACCATGTCTTCGCCCCCGCGCCGCCCGCCGTCACCGCCGCGTACGACCTCTCCACCGCCCCGGTCTGGGCCGTCGCCCTCACCCTGCTGCTGGCCTGCGGGGCCGCCTGGACCACCGCGATGCTCGCCCGGGAGATCGCCGAGGCCCGCCGCCGCCGCGGCCAGACCCGGGCGCACCTGCGCGAACGCGCCCCCGACCTGCCCGCGGGACTGCCGGCGGCACGCGGACCGATGCTGGTGCTCGAGGACGAGTACCCGGACGCCTGGTGGATGCCGGGCCACCCGCCCCAGCTGGTCGTGACGACCGGGGCGCTGCACCGCCTGACCGACCATCAGCTGGACGCGGTCCTCACCCACGAGCGCGGCCACGCCCGCGCCCACCACGACTGGCTGCTCCACCTGTCCACCGCGCTCGCCACGGGCTTCCCGCACGTCCCGCTCTTCGCCCACTTCTGCGACCAGACGCACCGGCTGGTCGAACTGGCCGCCGACGACACGGCATCCCGCCGCTGTGGCCACCTCACCACCGCCCTGGCCCTGATCGAGCTGAACCAGCACCGCGGCGTCCTGTCCTGCGCCTCCAGCCGCCGCCTCCTCGGCGAACGCGTGGACCGCCTCCTGGAACCCCCACCACGCCTGCTCCGCCGGCACCGGGCCCTGACGACGACGGTGGCGGCACTGGTCCCGCTGCTGCCGCTGCTGATCACGTTCGCGCCGGGACTCACGGCACTGTCCTGACCCGGTGTCCCGACGCCACCCGGGGCAGCCGCAGCCGGACCGTCGTCACATCCAGCCGGCGGCCTCCCGCCCGCGCGAGCATGCGCCCCACCCGGCTCCGATCAGCGTGAACCCAAGAGCAGCCGAGTGGCAGTTCTAGCCCGCCCTCTCGGAAAACCCCAGCTCAGTGGCCTATCCCACGCACCCTCACCTGGCGCAACACTCCAGAAACACCCCATTCCCTACCTGCTCGGTATGGTTCCAGCCATGCCACCCACCGACCGCTCCCGAGACCACGCCGGTCAGGGCGCCGCGACCACCGTCGCCGCCCACCGCGTGCGTCGCCGGCTGCGCGCGGACCGGGCCCGGCAGCTCGCCGACCTCCTGCGCCACCAGCTCCTCACCGGCGCCTTCGAGAACGGCACCCTCCCCCACGAGTCCACCCTCGCCGCCGACTACCGCGCCTCCCGCAACACCGTCCGCCAGGCCCTGGACCTGCTTCGGGTGGAAGGCCTGGTGGAGCGGCTGCCGGGGGTCGGCACCGTAGTCGTGGCCCAGAAGTACCCACACGGGCTCGACCACCTGATGGGCCTCGCGGAAACCCTCCGCGAACACGGCCGCGTCACCAACGAGGTCCGCACCCTGGGCCCCGCCCCCGCGCCCGTCCCGGTGGCCGAACGCCTCCGTGTCCCGGCCGGCGCCGACGTCCTCTACATCGAACGCCTGCGCCGATTGAACGGCCTCCCCCTCTCCCTCGACCTCACCTACATCCCCCTCGACATCGGAACAGCCCTGCTCGGCGCCGACCTGGAGAACACCGATGTCTTCCGTCTGCTGGAAGCCATCACCGGCCAGCGCCTCGGCCACGCCGAGATCACCCTGGAGGCGGTGAACGCGGACGCCCACTCCGCCGCCGTGCTCCAGGCCCCGCGCGGCGCCGCCGTGCTGATGCTGGAACGCCTCACACACCTCGCCGACGGCCGCCCCGTCGACCTGGAGTTCATCCGTTTCCGCGGCGACCGCATCACCATGAGCGGCCTGCTCCACCGGTCGCTGTAACCACCCTGCCTGACCCGTTTCCTGGAGACAGCCATGCCCTTGGCGCCCCACCGGGCCGACGTGCCCGTGACCATCGACGAGTCGAAGTGCATCGACGGCTGCACGCTCTGCGTGGACATGTGCCCGCTGGACTCACTCGCCATCGACGACAGCAGCGGCAAGGCGTACATGCACGTCGACGAGTGCTGGTACTGCGGCCCGTGCGCGGCCCGCTGCCCCACCGGAGCCGTCACGGTCAACATGCCCTACCTGCTCCGCTGACCCTTCCGACCTGCTCCGGCGAGAGGCCGAACAACCATGAAACGCAAGGCAGTCGCTCTGTCCGCCACCGCGCTCCTCCTGCCTCTGTCCGCCTGTGGCGGCAGCGCCGAAGCGGGCAGCGGCTCCACGGTCACCGTGACCGTCGGCTACCAGTCCAAGACCATCAACACGGTCACCGCAGGGACCCTGCTTCGCTCCCTGGGCTACTTCGAGAAGCAG
Source organism: Streptomyces sp. NPDC044064 (assembly GCF_056434245.1). Lineage (NCBI taxonomy): Bacteria > Bacillati > Actinomycetota > Actinomycetes > Kitasatosporales > Streptomycetaceae > Streptomyces > Streptomyces sp. NPDC044064. Next base: position 146,575 of record NZ_JBWKFN010000015.1, on the reverse strand, counting down.
CTGAACGCCCTGCACGACGGCCACACCTACAAGGTCGACTGGCAGGACTACGCCACCGGCGCCCCGATCACCGCCCAGATGACCGCCGGGAAGATCGACATCGGGTCGATGGGCGACTTCCCCCTGCTGCTCAACGCGGCGCGCGGCAAGCAGCTCGGCCAGCCCACGCACCTGGTGTCGGTCACCGGCTACAACCTGCGCGGCGGCCTCAACACCGTGGTCATCGCCCCGGACTCCAAGCTCGCTTCCCTGAAGGACCTGAAGGGCAGGAAGGTCTCCACGAGTGTCGGCTCCGCAGCCGACGGCACCCTCGTACGGGCCCTGCAGCGCGCGGGCATCGACCCGAACACCGGTGTCTCGAAGCTCAACCAGCAACCCGCCGTCGGCGCTTCGGCCCTCTCCGCCGGCAGCGTGGACGCACTGTCGCAGTTCGTCGCCTGGCCGGGCCTGCTCGCTTACCAGGGCAAGGCGAAGGCCCTGTACGACGGCGCCCGGCTGAACCTGCCGACCTTCCACGGTGTCACCGCCCGCGAGGACTTCGCCAAGCAGCACCCGGCCGTGCTCGACGCCTTTCTGAAGGCCCAGGCGCAGGCCTCTGACTATCTCGACGACCACCCTGTGACCGCCGCGGAGAAGGTCGCCGGGGCCACCGGTCTGCCCGCCGAGGTCGTCTACCTGTACAACGGCGCGCACGGCATCGCCACCTTCGATCCGGCCGTCAAACCCCAGCTCGTCGCCGCGCTGAAGCAGGACGTCTCCGTCCTCAAGGCCGCCAAGCTCACCGGCGACATAGACGTGGACTCCTTCATCGACGACCGGTACGTGAAGAAGGCCCTCGGCGCCTCCTACGCCGAGCGGCTCGCCGCCGCACCCTCGCCGGCCGCGAGCGAGGTATGGCCCAAGGGCAGCAAGAAGACCGTCTCCTTCAAGTCGCCGAAGGAGCTGCTGACCTACGTGGCCGGGCACCGGGGCGGCATCCGCGCTGCCTACGTCCCCGACGCAACCACCGGCACCCTCTGGTTCGCCGACAAGGCGGTCTGGGTGGCCGACGGTGACCAGCTGCTGCCGTTCGTCGCTCCAGATACAGCGCAGGCGTACATCACGGCTCACGGCGGCGCCCGTACCGTCTCGTACACCGACGCACTCGGGCGGTCCTCATGACCAGGCGGCCGCTCGCCCGCTATGCGCTGCGGGCGGCGTCCCTGGCCACCGCTCTTGGGCTCTGGCAGCTGCTGACCAGCCTGGACGTCGACCTGTGGCTGCGCTTCTCGCAGTTCCCGACGGTCACCGACGTGGCCGGGGCCTTCGCCGACCGGGTCTCCGGGGCCGACTACTGGACCGACCTCACCGACAGCCTCACCCGCATCCTCACCGGCTTCGCGCTGGCAGCCGTCCTGGGCGTGGCGACGGGCGTGCTCGTGGCCCGCTCGCGCCTCGCCGAGGACCTGCTCGGCCCGGTCCTGGAAGTCGTACGCCCCATCCCGGCCATCGCCCTCGTCCCCGTCGCGATCCTCCTCTTCCCCTCGAACGAACAGGGCATCGTCTTCATCACGTGCACCGCCGCCTTCTTCCCCGTGCTGGTCTCCACCCGGCACGCGGTCCGTGCGCTCACCCCCGTATGGGAGGAGGCGGTACGTACCCTCGGCGGTGGCCGGCTGCGGATCCTCGGCTCGGTCGTGCTGCCGGGGGCGCTGCCCGGCATCTTCGGCGGCCTGTCGGTCGGTATCGGCGTCTCGTGGATCTGCGTGATCTCCGCCGAGATGATCTCCGGCCAGTACGGCGTCGGTTACCGCACCTGGCAGGACTACACGGTCGTGAACTACCCGGGCGTCTTCGTCGGCATGGTCACGATCGGCCTCCTCGGCTGGGTCACCTCCACGGCTGTGGAACTCCTCGGCCGCCGCCTGACCAGCTGGCTGCCCCGCGCCTCGTACGTGCCCGCCGGCCGGGGGCGCGCTGGGGTGCCCCGCATCGCCGCCCCGGTCGCCGTGAAGGCCGACGGCAACCCCGAGAACCAGCCCGAGGCCCAGCACCAGGGCCACGACGAAAGCGAGCAGGGGGCGCGGGATGAGCACCTCGTCTGAGACGGTCGTGACAGGCGTCGCCCCTGCGGTGACGTCACGAGAGGTCGTACGCGGCACCCGGCTCACCTTCCGTGCCGCCGTCCTCGGCCGACCGGACGCCCCGGTCCTGCACGACGTCGACCTGGATGTCGCGCCGGGCGAGATCCTCACCGTCGTCGGCCCTTCCGGCTGCGGCAAGTCGACGCTGCTGCGCACGCTCGCCGGACTGCTGTCACCGCTGGCCGGGGCGGTGGAGCAGGACGGCAGCCCGCTCACCGGGCCGTCCGCCGACCGTGCGCTGGTCTTCCAGGAGGACGCGCTGCTGCCCTGGCGCACCCTGCGCGGAAACGTCGAGCTCCCCCTGGCCATCAGCGGCGTACCGCGCTCCGAGCGTCGTTCGCGGGCCGAGTCCTGGCTCGGGCGCGTCGGACTCAACGCGCAGGCGGGGCAGTTGCCGCACCGGGTCTCCGGCGGGCAGCGCCAGCGCGCCCAGTTGGCCCGCGCCCTGGCGGACAGCCCGCGCGCGGTCCTCATGGACGAACCCTTCGGCGCCCTCGACGCCCAGACCCGCTCGGGCATGCAGGACCTGCTGGTGGAGGTCCTGCGCGGCACAGGCGCGACCGTCGTCTTCGTCACGCACGACGTGGACGAGGCGCTCTTTCTCGGCGACCGCGTCGCCCTCCTCCGGGCCGGCGGCCTGGCCTCCGTACGCGACGTGCCGCGCCCGCGTGACCGTGGCGCCCTCGACGACCCGGCCCGCGCGGCCCTGCGTCGCACCGTCCTCTCCTCGCTCGGCACCTGAAAGGCACCCCGGTGACCACCCCCGCCAACGCCCCCGCGCAGACCACCATGGAGATCCCCGCCGTCACCGATGCCGAGGAGCTGACCTGCGACGTCCTCGTCATCGGCGGCGGCACCGCCGGCACCATGGCCGCCCTGACCGCCGCCGAGCGCGGCGCGGACGTCCTCCTCCTGGAGAAGGCCCACGTCCGCCACTCCGGCGCGCTCGCCATGGGCATGGACGGCGTCAACAACGCGGTCGTCCCCGGCCGCGCCGAGCCCGACGACTACGTCGCCGAGATCACCCGTGCCAACGACGGCATCGTCGACCAGTCCACCGTCCGCCAGACCGCCACCCGCGGCTTCGCGATGGTCCAGCGGCTGGAGTCGTACGGGGTCAAGTTCGAGAAGGACGAGCACGGGGACTACGCGGTCCGCCAGGTCCACCGCTCGGGCTCGTACGTGCTGCCGATGCCGGAGGGCAAGGACGTCAAGAAGGTCCTGTACCGGCAGTTGCGGCGGCGGGAGATGCGGGAGCGGATCCGCATCGAGAACCGGTTGATGCCCGTCCGTGTGCTGACCGCGCCGGACGACGGGCGGGCCGTGGGCGCCGTCGGCTTCCACACCCGCACCGGTGCCTTCGTCACCGTCCGCGCGGGCGCGGTGATCCTCGCCACCGGCCCCTGCGGCCGTCTCGGTCTGCCCGCCTCCGGCTACCTCTACGGCACCTACGAGAACCCCACCAACGCCGGTGACGGCTACGCCATGGCCTACCACGCGGGCGCCGAGCTGACCGGGATCGAATGCTTCCAGATCAACCCGCTGATCAAGGACTACAACGGTCCGGCCTGCGCCTACGTCGCCAACCCCTTCGGCGGCTACCAGGTCAACCGGCACGGTGAGCGGTTCGTCGACTCCGACTACTGGTCGGGGCAGATGATGGCCGAGTTCGCGGCGGAGGTCGCCAGCGACCGCGGCCCGGTCTACCTGAAGCTGAGTCATCTGCCCGAGGAGTCGATCTCCGCCCTGGAGTCCATCCTGCACTCCACCGAGCGGCCCACCCGCGGCACCTTCCACGCCGGGCGCGGGCACGACTACCGCACCCACGACGTCGAGATGCACATCTCCGAGATCGGCCTGTGCGGCGGCCACTCCGCCTCCGGTGTCCGCGTCGACGACCGGGCCCGTACGACCGTCCCCCGCCTGTACGCCGCGGGCGATCTCGCCTGCGTCCCGCACAACTACATGATCGGCGCCTTCGTCTTCGGGGACCTCGCGGGTGCGGACGCCGCCCAGTACACGGCGTACGCGGGCGAGCTTCCCGCGGACCAGGTCCGCAAGGCGCACGAGCTGATCTACCGCCCGTTGCGCAACCCGGACGGCCCGCCGCAGCCCCAGGTCGAGTACAAGCTGCGACGCTTCGTGAACGACTACGTGGCACCGCCCAAGTCCGGCGTCCGTCTCTCCCTCGCCCTGGAGGCCTTCGAGCGGATGCGCGCCGACATCGCCGCGATGGGCGCCCACACCCCGCACGAGCTGATGCGCTGCGCCGAGGTCACCTTCATCCGCGACTGCGCGGAGATGGCCGCCCGCGCCTCCCTCGCCCGTACCGAGTCCCGCTGGGGGCTCTACCACGACCGGATCGACCACCCCGGGCGCGACGACGCCTCCTGGTTCCACCACCTCGATCTGCACAAGTCCCCCTCTGGTGCGATGGAGTTCACGGTCCGGCCCGTGGCTCCGTATCTGGTCCCGGTCGAGGGCTTCGCCCCGGCCGGCGGTCCCTCCCGGCAGCTGGGCGAGGTCCGGCCCGAGGACGTCGCCATGGCCGGTCCGCGCGATGCGGCGCCGGTCGCCACCGGACCGTCGTCCGTCCGCGCCGCCGGCCCGGAGGCCCCGGGCGGGGCCCCGGGCACCGCCCCGCCCCGGCTCCTGGAGCTGCTGCGGCTGGCCGAGGAGGAGCCCGAACTCGCTTCCCTGCAGCCCTATTTGTCCGATCCCGATCCCGCGGTCCGCCGTACGGCTGTCTCCGTCCTCACCGAGACCGTGCCGCCCGGCACCGGGCCGGCCCTGGCGGGCGCTCTCACGGACCCCGACGCCGAGGTCCGCGCGGCCGCCGCGGCCTCGATGCGTGAACTTGTCGAGACCCTGCCGTCCGAGCCCGCCCTGGGCGCCGCCCTCATCGGCGCGCTCGGCGAGGCGGACCCCGTGGTCCGCGCCGCAGCCCTCGATGTCCTGCGCGCCCTGCGGCTGGGCGAAGCATCCGTGTTCGCCGCCGCGCTGGACGACCCCGACATTCCGGTCCGTATCGAGGCCGTGCGCGCCCTCGTCTCGGTCGACGCGGCCGAACCACTGGCGAGCGCCTCGAACGATCCCTCCCGGGAAGTCCGCGTGGCCGTGGCCAAGGCGCTGGCCGCCGTCAGCCCGGCGCCCCTGGCCCCGCGGGCCCGGGCGTCGCTCACCGGCGCCCTGGACCGGCTCACCGAGGACGCCGACCCGCTGGTGCGCGGTGCCGCGCTGGGTGCGCTGGCCACTCCCGGCTGCCCGGCACCGCTCGCCGCCCGTGCCGTGGCCGCCCTGTCCGACCCTGCCTGGCAGGTCCGCTCCGGCGCCGCCACCGCGCTGTCGGTCGCATCCGCCGACTCCGCCGTCCCCGCCCTCGCCAAGGCCGTGGCCGACCCGAACCCCGACGTGCGCAAGGCGGCGGTCCTGGCCCTGACCCGGCACAACGCCACCGAGGAGGCACGTGCGGCCCTGGCCACGGCCACGACCGACTCGGACGCGGATGTCAGGGCATACGCGGCGCGGGCATTGTGACGATCCCCTGCGTCGTCCCAGGCGCAGCGTCGAAGGGAAGGCCGGTCTCCCGGGGCCTCGGGAGGGCTATATCCAGTCGTCCGGCTCCGGCTCGTCCGTCGGCTCGGGCCAGTAGTCGTCCGGGGAGTCGACGGGCGCCGGTGAAGAGCCGCCCGCAGGGGAGACATCGCCCGCGGGGGCGCCACCGGCGGCCGTGCCCGGCGCGTCGAGGGAGTTCAGCACCTCGAGCACCCCTTCCCCGTACGTCGCCAGCTTCTTCTCGCCGACCCCGCTCACCGTGCCCAACTCCCGCACCGAGCCCGGCCAGGAGGTGACGATCTCCCGGAGGGTGGCGTCGTGGAAGATGACGTACGCCGGAACTCCCTGTTCCCGGGCCTGTTCGGCGCGCCAGGCTCGCAGGGCCTCGAAGGCGGGGAGCAGCGAGTCGGGCAGCTCGACCGCGGCGGCCTTGGCCTTGCGGTCGCCCCGGCCCGAGGAGGCGCCCGATCCCGACCGCGACGTGGCCGGCTTCTTCGGCTCCTTGCGCAGCGGCACCTCCCGCTCCCGCCGCAGCACCGAACCGCTCGCCTCGGTGAGGGCCAGCGTTCCGTACTCGCCCTCGACCGCGAGCAGCCCCTGGGCCAGCAGCTGCCGGACGACACCCCGCCACTCGCCCTCGGCGAGGTCCTGGCCGATACCGAACACGGACAGCTGGTCGTGGTCGAACTGGATCACCTTGCCGGTGCGCTTGCCGAGCAGGATGTCGACGATCTGTACGGCGCCGAACTTCTGCCCGCGCTCCCGCTTCAGCCGTACCACCGTCGACAGCACCTTCTGCGCGGCGATCGTGCCGTCCCAGGTCTCCGGCGGGGTCAGGCAGGTGTCGCAGTTGCCGCAGCCCGTGATGGAGGGTTCCTGGCCGAAGTAGGCCAGCAGCTGGCCGCGCCGGCACTGGGCGGTCTCGCACAGGGCGAGCATGGCGTCGAGGTGGGCGGAGGCCCGGCGGCGGAACGCCTCGTCGCCCTCGCCGGACTGGATCAGCTTGCGCTGCTGGATGACGTCGTTGAGGCCGTAGGCCATCCAGGCGGTGGAGGACGCTCCGTCGCGGCCTGCGCGGCCCGTCTCCTGGTAGTAGCCCTCGATCGACTTGGGCAGGTCCAGGTGGGCGACGAAGCGCACGTCCGGCTTGTCGATACCCATGCCGAAGGCGATGGTCGCGACCACGACCAGGCCCTCCTCACGCAGGAACCGGGACTGGTGGGCCGCGCGCGTGCCCGCGTCCAGGCCCGCGTGGTAGGGCACCGCCTCTATGCCGTTGCTGCTCAGGAACTCGGCCGTCCGCTCCACCGAGTTGCGGGAGAGGCAGTAGACGATGCCGGCGTCGCCCGCGTGCTCATCCCGCAGGAAGGCGAGCAGCTGCTTCCTGGGGTCGGCCTTGGGCACGATCCGGTACTGGATGTTGGGCCGGTCGAAGCTGGCGACGAAGTGACGGGCCCTCGGCATGTCCAGCCGCTGGGTGATCTCCTCGTGGGTGGCGCGTGTGGCCGTGGCCGTGAGGGCGATCCGCGGGACGTCCGGCCAGCGCTCGCCGAGCAGGGAGAGGGCCAGGTAGTCGGGGCGGAAGTCGTGGCCCCACTGGGACACACAGTGCGCCTCGTCGATGGCGAAGACGGAGATCTTGCCGCGGGAGAGCAGGTCGAGCGTGGCCTCGACCCGCAGCCGCTCCGGGGCCAGGTACAGCAGGTCCAGCTCGCCGGCGAGGAACTCGGCCTCGACCATGCGCCGCTCGCCGAAGTCCTGCGTGGAGTTGATGAAGCCGGCCCGCACGCCGAGGGCACGCAGGGCGTCCACCTGGTCCTGCATCAGCGCGATCAGCGGCGAGACCACCACGCCCGTACCGGGTCTGACCAGGGCCGGGATCTGGTAGCACAGCGACTTTCCGCCGCCGGTCGGCATGAGGACGAGGGCGTCTCCGCCCGCCACCACATGCTCGATGACCGCTTCCTGCTCGCCGCGGAAGGCCTCGTATCCGAAGACCCGGTGCAGCGTGGCCAGCGCCTCGCTCGCGGCCGCGCCCGGCCCCTCGGTCGTCCTTGGCATCTCGCTGATCCCGCCCGTCGCGCCCATCGTCCTGTCCCCCGGGTTTGTCCCCCGTGCGTCGTCCCTCGACCACTGCGTCCACGATAGGCGCCCGCGCCGACAGCGTCGGGAGTTGTCCACAGGTGCGAGTGACTTGTCATATCAATGCAGCGACTGTTTCCGGACAGTCGATCCTGCACCCCATCGGGTGCGTCAGGTGCTGCCAAAAGGTCGCCGCTCAACCCATTGGGGCGCCTCTGGATGGCCACTCCCCTCGCCCGGGGACAGGCTGCTGGAGCGGGCCGCGGAGGCCCGCTCGCCGCCGGATCACGCTTCCCAACCCCCGGTACACCCGCGTCTGCCCCTAGGAGCCCCGCCCCATGATCGCTCGCCTCGCCGGAGCCGCCCTCGCCCTCGTCTCGGCCCTGGCCGTGCCGGCCTCGGTGCCCGCCCACGCCGCCGACCAGGACGCCTTCACCGACCCGCAGCTGACCGCGGCGTACACGGCGACGGCGCTGTACCGCTACGAGCCGCTCGCGACCGCCGCCGGCTACGAGCCGCATGTGTGCCTGGCCCGCGCCGAGGGCGCCATGGGCTTCCACTACTTCAACGAGTCCCGCTTCGGCTCCCTCGACCCGAAGAAGCCGGGCGGCCTGCTCTACGAGGACGCCGGCAACGGTAACCGCCGGCTCGTGGGCGTGGAGTGGGTGGTCCCGGTCACCGGCAAGAACATGAAGCGGCCCCGCCTGTTCGGGCAGGACTTCCAGGGGCCGATGGCCGGCCACTACCCGGGCATGCCCACCCACTACGACCTGCACGTGTGGATCTACAAGAAGAACCCCCGCGGTCTCTTCTCCCAGTGGAACCCGACCGTGAAGTGCCCTTCGTCGGCGACACCGGGCATGTCGAAGATGCCGGGCCACTGACAGGCGACGGCCCCGGCTCCTCGCTCGGAGGAACCGGGGCCGCAGGACGTCGCGCGGGCCTCAGCGCACGAACACGCCCGCCTGGCTCGCCAGGTTCAGGAAGTACTGCGGCGCCACACCGAGCACCACCGTGACCGCCACGCCCACCCCGATCGCCGCCATGGTCAGCGGCGACGGCACGGCCACGGTCGGGCCCTCGGGCCTCGGCTCGCTGAAGAACATCAGCACGATCACCCGGATGTAGAAGAACGCGGCGATCGCCGAGGAGATCACACCGATCACGACCAGCGGGGCCGCACCGCCGTCCGCCGCCGCCTTGAACACGGCGAACTTCCCGGCGAAGCCGGAGGTCAGCGGGATACCGGCGAAGGCCAGCAGGAACACCGCGAACACGGCCGCCACCAGCGGCGACCGGCGGCCGAGCCCGGCCCACTTGGACAGGTGCGTCGCCTCGCCGCCCGCGTCGCGCACCAGCGTGACCACCGCGAAGGCGCCGATCGTCACGAACGAGTACCCGGCCAGGTAGAACAGCACGGACGACACGCCGTCCTTCGAGGTCGCGATGACACCCGCGAGGATGAATCCGGCGTGCGCGATCGACGAGTACGCCAGCAGCCGCTTGATGTCGGTCTGCGTGATCGCGATGATCGCGCCGCCCAGCATGGTGACGACGGCCACCGCCCACATGACCGGCCGCCAGTCCCAGCGCATGCCGGGCAGGACGACGTACAGCAGGCGCAGCAGCGCGCCGAACGCCGCCACCTTCGTCGCCGCCGCCATGAAGCCGGTCACCGGGGTCGGCGCGCCCTGGTAGACGTCGGGCGTCCACATGTGGAACGGCACCGCGCCCACCTTGAAGAGCAGGCCCATCACGATCAGGGCGCTGCCGAGCAGCAGCAGAGCGTCGTTGCCCATGGTGCCCGCGAGCGCCGGGTCGACGTTGCCGACCGTGCCGTCGACGACCTGCGCGATGCGCGCGTACGACATCGAGCCCGCGTAGCCGTACAGCAGGGCGATGCCGAACAGCGTGAACGCCGAGGCGAATGCGCCGAGCAGGAAGTACTTGACCGCGGCCTCCTGCGACAGGAGCCGCTTGCGGCGGGCCAGCGCGCACAGCAGGTACAGCGGCAGGGAGAAGACCTCCAGGGCCACGAACAGTGTCAGCAGGTCGTTGGCCGAGGGGAAGATCAGCATGCCGGCGATCGCGAAGAGCAGCAGCGGGAAGACCTCGGTGGTGGTGAAGCCGGCCTTCACTGCGGCCTTCTCGCCGTCACCGCCCGGCACGGACGCGGCCTGCGCCGCGAACGAGTCGACCCGGTTGCCGTGCGCCGCCGGGTCCAGACGCCGTTCGGCGAAGGTGAACAGGGCGACCAGACCGGCCAGCAGGATCGTGCCCTGCAGGAACAGGGCCGGACCGTCGACCGCGATCGCTCCCATGGCCGCGATGTGCGCCTTCGTGGTGCCGTAGCCGTCGGCCGCCAGGGCGACCACCGCGGCGAACGCGGCACAGAGGGCCACGACAGACACGAACACCTGCGCGTAGTAGCGGGACCTGCGCGGGACGAACGCCTCGATCAGCACGCCGACCAGCGCCGCGCCGACGACGATCAGGGTCGGCGACAATTGCCCGTACTCGATCTTCGGCGTGGGGATCTTCGAGATCGGCTCGGCCGCGTTTGTCCACAGGCTGTGGACGGCTGTTGCGCTCACTTGGCCGCCTCCACCGAGGGCTTGGGATCGGTCTTGTGTACGTCGGACATGGTCTGCTTGACCGCCGGGTTGACGATGTCCGTGACGGGCTTCGGGTAGACGCCCAGGAAGATCAGCAGCACGATCAGCGGCGCGACGACCACCAGCTCGCGCGCGCGGAGGTCGGGCATCGCCGAGACCTCGGGCTTGACCGGGCCCGTCATCGTGCGCTGGTAGAGCACGAGGGTGTAGAGCGCGGCGAGCACGATGCCGAAGGTGGCGATGATGCCGATCGCCGGGTAGCGCGTGAACGTGCCGACCAGGACCAGGAACTCACTGACGAACGGCGCGAGCCCGGGCAGCGACAGAGTGGCGAGGCCGCCGATCAGGAAGGTGCCGGCGAGCACCGGGGCGACCTTCTGCACACCGCCGTAGTCGGCGATGAGGCGCGAGCCGCGCCGGGAGATCAGGAAGCCCGCGACCAGCATCAGCGCGGCCGTGGAGATGCCGTGGTTGACCATGTAGAGCGTGGCGCCGGACTGGCCCTGGGTGGTCATCGCGAAGATGCCCATGATGATGAAGCCGAAGTGCGAGATCGACGCGTAGGCGACCAGGCGCTTGATGTCCCGCTGGCCGACGGCGAGCAGGGCTCCGTAGACGATGCTGATGAGCGCCAGTACGAGGATGACGGGCGTCGCCCACTTGCTGGCCCCCGGGAACAGCTGGAGGCAGAAGCGGAGCATCGCGAAGGTGCCCACCTTGTCGACGACCGCGGTGATGAGGACGGCGACCGGGGCGGTGGCCTCCTGCATGGCGTTGGGCAGCCAGGTGTGCAGCGGCCACAGCGGCGCCTTCACCGCGAAGGCGAAGAAGAAGCCTAGGAACAGCCAGCGTTCGGTGTTCGTCGCCATGTGCAGCGAGCCGTTGGCGCGTGCCTGCGCGATCTCCTGGAGGCTGAAGTTCCCGGCGACCACGTAGAGGCCGATCACCGCGGCCAGCATGATCAGGCCGCCGACCAGGTTGTAGAGCAGGAACTTCACCGCCGCGTACGACCGCTGCGTGGAGGCCGCCTCCTCGCCGTGCTCGTGGGCACGGTCCCCGAAGCCGCCGATGAGGAAGTACATCGGGATGAGCATGGCTTCGAAGAAGATGTAGAAGAGGAAGACGTCGGTGGCCTCGAAGGAGATGACCACCATCGCCTCGACCGCCAGGATCAGCGCGAAGAAGCCCTGGGTGGGCCTCCAGCGGCGGCTGCCGGTCTCCAGCGGGTCGGCGTCGTGCCAGCCGGCGAGGATCACGAACGGGATCAGCAGCGCGGTCAGCGCGATGAGCGCCACCGCGATGCCGTCGACGCCCACCTCGTAGCGGACCCCGAAGTCGGCGATCCAGGCGTGCGATTCGGTGAGCTGGTAGCGGGCACCGTCCGGGTCGAAGCGGACCAGGACGGTGATCGCCAGGGCGAGCGTGGCGAGCGAGACCAGCAGCGCCAGCCACTTCGCGGCGGTGCGCCGTGCGGCCGGTACGGCGGCCGTGGCGACGGCCCCGATGGCCGGGAGCGCCGCCGTCGCTGTCAGCAGAGGAAAGGACATCGGTATCAGACCGCCCTCATCAGCAGGGTCGCGGCGACCAGGAGTGCCGCGCCGCCGAACATCGAGACCGCGTAGGAACGGACGAAGCCGTTCTGGACCCGGCGGAGCCGGCCCGACAGGCCGCCGAAGCCGGCCGCCGTGCCGTTGACGACGCCGTCGACCAGGGTGTGGTCGACGTACACCAGGGAGCGCGTGAGGTGCTCGCCGCCGCGCACCAGGACGACGTGGTTGAAGTCGTCCTGGAGCAGGTCGCGCCGGGCGGCCCGGGTGAGCAGCGATCCGCGCGGGGCGACGGCCGGCACGGGCTTGCGGCCGTACTGGGCCCAGGCGATGCCGACGCCGATGACCAGGCACACCATCGTCGCGCCGGTGACCGTGGCCGCGCTGACCGGCGAGTGGCCCTCGCTGTGGCCGGTGACCGGCTCCAGCCAGTGCAGGAAGCGGTCGCCGATGCTGAACAGCCCGCCGGCGAAGACCGACCCGAACGCGAGCAGGACCATCGGGATCGTCATGACCTTCGGCGACTCGTGCGGGTGCGGCTCGTTGCCGTTCTCGTCCGGCTGCCAGCGTTTCTCGCCGAAGAACGTCATCAGCATCACGCGGGTCATGTAGAACGCGGTGATGGCCGCGCCCAGCAGGGCCGCGCCGCCGAGGATCCAGCCCTGGGTGCCGCCCTTCGCGAAGGCCGCCTCGATGATCGCGTCCTTGGAGAAGAAGCCCGACAGGAACGGGAAACCGATGATGGCGAGGTAGCCGAGACCGAAGGTGATGAACGTGACCGGCATGTACTTCCTGAGGCCGCCGTACCTGCGCATGTCGACCTCGTCGTTCATGCCGTGCATGACGGAACCGGCGCCGAGGAACAGCCCGGCCTTGAAGAAGCCGTGCGTCACCAGGTGCATGATCGCGAAGACGTAGCCGATGGGGCCCAGGCCGGCGGCGAGGATCATGTAGCCGATCTGCGACATGGTCGATCCGGCCAGCGCCTTCTTGATGTCGTCCTTCGCGCAACCGACGATCGCACCGAAGAGGAGCGTGACCGCGCCGACGACGGTGACGGCGAGCTGGGCGTCCGGGGCCAGGTTGAAGATGGCCGCGGAGCGGACGATCAGGTACACGCCCGCGGTCACCATCGTCGCGGCGTGGATCAGGGCCGACACCGGGGTCGGGCCCTCCATGGCGTCCCCGAGCCAGGACTGCAGCGGCACCTGGGCGGACTTGCCGCAGGCTGCGAGCAGCAGCATCAGGCCGATCGCGGTGAGCCTGCCCTCGGAGGCGTCACCGGCGTGGCTGAAGACCGGGCCGAAGGCGAAGCTGCCGAAGGTGGTGAACATCAGCATGATCGCGATCGACAGGCCCATGTCGCCGACGCGGTTGACCAGGAAGGCCTTCTTCGCCGCCGTGGCCGCGCTGGGCTTGTGCTGCCAGAAGCCGATCAGCAGGTACGACGCGAGCCCGACGCCCTCCCAGCCGACGTACAGCAGCAGGTAGTTGTCGGCGAGGACGAGCAGCAGCATCGCCGCGAGGAACAGGTTCAGGTAGCCGAAGAAGCGGCGGCGGCGCTCGTCGTGCTCCATGTACCCGACCGAGTACAGGTGGATCAGCGAGCCGACGCCGGTGATCAGCAGGACGAAGGTCATCGACAGCTGGTCGAGGCGGAAGGTGACGTCCGCCTGGAAGCTGCCGACCGAGATCCACGTCCACAGGTGCTGGGTCAGGGTGCGGTGTTCGGCGTTCTTGCCGAGCAGGTCGGCGAAGAGGATCAGGCCGAACACGAAGGAGGCGGCCGACAGGAGCGTGCCGATCCAGTGGCCGACGGCGTCCAGCCGCCGGCCGCCGACCAGGAGGACGGCCGCTCCGAGCAGGGGCGCCGCGATGAGCAGCGCGATCAGGTTCTCCACGATTCTTCCGACCCCTTACAGCTTCATCAGGCTGGCGTCGTCGACCGAGGCCGAGTGGCGGGTACGGAACAGCGACACGATGATCGCGAGGCCCACCACGACCTCCGCGGCGGCGACGACCATCGTGAAGAAGGCGATGATCTGGCCGTCGAGGTTGCCGTGCATCCGGGAGAAGACGACGAACGCGAGGTTGCAGGCGTTGAGCATCAGCTCGATGCACATGAACACGACGATCGCGTTGCGCCGGATCAGCACCCCGGTCGCGCCGATGGTGAACAAGAGAGCGGCGAGGTAGAGGTAGTTGACGGGGTTCACTTCGACGCCTCCTCGGGCCGCTTGAACGTCGTCGGCTCGGTCTCGGTCCGCTCCAGGCGCTCCTCGGCGCGCTGTTCCAGGGCCCGCAGGTCGCCCAGTGCCTCCGCCGACACGTCACGGATCTGGCCGCGCTCGCGCAGCGTCTTGTTGACGGTCAGCTCGGAGGGGGTGCCGTCGGGCAGCAGGCCCGCGACGTCCACGGCGTTGTGCCGGGCGTAGACACCGGGGGCCGGCAGGGGCGGCAGGTGCTTGCCCTCGCGGACGCGCTGCTCGGCCAGCTCGCGCTGCGTCCTGGCACGCTCGGTGCGCTCGCGGTGGGTGAGCACCATGGCGCCGACGGCGGCCGTGATCAGCAGGGCGCCGGTGATTTCGAAGGCGAAGACGTACTTGGTGAAGATGAGGGCGGCGAGGCCCTCCACGTTGCCGTGCGCGTTCGCCTGGCCGGTGCCGTTGAACTCCTTCAGGGAGGCGTTGCCGATGCCGGCGAACAGCAGGACTCCGAAGCCGACCCCGCACAGCAGGGCCAGCCAGCGCTGGCCCTTGATGGTCTCCTTCAGCGAGTCCGCGGCCGTGACGCCGACGAGCATCACCACGAAGAGGAACAGCATCATGATCGCGCCGGTGTAGACGACGATCTGCACGATCCCGAGGAAGTAGGCGCCGTTGGCGAGGTAGAAGACCGCCAGGACGATCATGGTCCCGGCGAGGCAGAGCGCGCTGTGCACGGCCTTCTTCATGAAGACGGTGCACAGGGCGCCGATCACCGCGATCGCGCCGAGGACCCAGAACTGGAAGGCCTCACCGGTGGAGGTGGTGTAGGCCGCGAGCTGCGGGCTCATGCTTCCACCTCCTGGTCCTCGGCGGCGCCCGAAGGGCCTGCCGATTGCGGCTGTTCTCCCTTGGAGACGGCCACCTGCCGTACGGTCCCCGGCGCGGCCTCGGTCACCAGACCCCGGTAGTAGTCCTGTTCGTCGGTCCCCGGGAAGATCGCGTGGGGCGTGTCGACCATGCCCTCTTCGAGGCCGGCGAGCAGCTGCTCCTTGGTGTAGATGAGGTTGGCGCGGCTGGAGTCGGCCAGCTCGAACTCGTTGGTCATCGTCAGCGCGCGCGTGGGGCACGCCTCGATGCACAGCCCGCACAGGATGCAGCGGGCGTAGTTGATCTGGTAGACGCGGCCGTACCGCTCGCCCGGGGAGTAGCGCTCCTCGTCGGTGTTGTCGGCGCCCTCCACGTAGATGGCGTCGGCGGGGCAGGCCCAGGCGCACAGCTCGCAGCCGACGCACTTCTCCAGGCCGTCCGGATGGCGGTTGAGCTGGTGCCGTCCGTGGAACCGCGGAGCCGTGGTCTTCTGCTGCTCGGGGTACTGCTCCGTCAGCCGCTTCTTGAACATGGCCTTGAAGGTCACGCCGAAGCCGGCCACGGGATTCTGGAAACCGGGCTTGGTCTCCTTGGGCTCCTCAGCCATCGGACGCCTCCTTTCCATCCGAAGATCCGTCACTGACAGTGTCCGATCCGCCACTGACAATCAGCTCGCGGTCCCGGCGCGAGCTGCGCCTCGGCACCGGCGGCAGCTCCTGTCCGGGCAGCGGCGGTACGGGGAATCCGCCCGCCATCGGGTCGAACCCGGGCTGCTGGGCGGCGGGCTCTTCGGCCGTCTTCACCTTCTCGCGGAACATGTCGGCGATGAAGGAGATCAGCAGCAGGGCCAGGACCCCGCCGCCGACGTAGAGGGCGATGTCGGCGAAGTCGTAGTTCTCGTTGCGCAGCGCCCGCACGGTCGCGACGAGCATCAGCCAGGTCAGCGAGACCGGGATGAGAACCTTCCAGCCGAGCTTCATCAGCTGGTCGTAGCGCACGCGCGGGAGCGTGCCGCGCAGCCAGATGAAGAAGAACAGCAGCAGCTGGACCTTGATGACGAACCAGAGCAGCGGCCACCAGCCGTGGTTCGCGCCCGCCCAGAAGCCGCTGATCGGCCACGGGGCGCGCCAGCCGCCGAGGAACAGGGTGGTCGCGACGGCCGAGACCGTCACCATGTTCACGTACTCGGCGAGCATGAACATCGCGAACTTGATCGAGGAGTACTCGGTGTTGAAGCCGCCGACCAGGTCGCCCTCGGACTCCGGCATGTCGAAGGGGGCGCGGTTGGTCTCCCCGACCATCGTGACGATGTAGAGGATGAAGGAGACCGGCAGCAGCAGGATGTACCAGCGGTCCTGCTGCTGTTCGACGATCGTCGACGTCGACATCGAGCCGGAGTAGAGGAACACGGAGGCGAACGCGGCGCCCATGGCGATCTCGTAGGAGATCATCTGCGCGCAGGAGCGCAGGCCGCCGAGCAGCGGGTAGGTGGATCCGGAACTCCAGCCCGCGAGGACGATGCCGTAGATGCCGACGGAGGCGACCGCGAGGATGTAGAGCATCGCGATCGGCAGGTCGGTCAGCTGCATCGTGGTGCGGTGCCCGAAGATCGAGATCTCGTCGTCGGCCGGGCCGAAGGGGATCACCGCGATCGCCATGAAGGCCGGGATGGCCGCGACGATCGGCGCGAGGACGTAGACCACCTTGTCCGCGCGCTTGACGATGATGTCTTCCTTGAGCATCAGCTTGATGCCGTCGGCGAGCGACTGGAGCATGCCCCAGGGGCCGTGCCGGTTGGGGCCGATGCGCAGTTGCATCCAGGCGACGACCTTGCGCTCCCAGACGATGGAGAACAGCACGGTCACCATCAGGAAGGCGAAGCAGAACACCGCCTTGATGACGACCAGCCACCAGGGGTCGCGGCCGAACATCGAGAGGTCTTCAGCGGCGAGGTACGGGCTCATGCCTCCACCTCCTTGGGGGCCGCGTCGGCGCGTGCCGCCGGGCCGATGCGGACGAGGGAGCCGGGCTGCGCGCCGGTGCCGGAGGCGACGCCCGAGCCGACGGAGTTCAGCGGGAGCCAGACCACCCGGTCGGGCATCTCGGTGATCTGGAGGGGGAGTTCGACCGTGCCGGCCGATCCGGTGACGGCGAGGAGATCGCCGTCCCCGACGCCGGCCTCGGCGGCGGTCGCCGACGACACGCGCGCGCGTGCGGCGTGCCGGGTGCCGGCCAGCGCCTCGTCGCCCTCCTGCAGGACACCGTGGTCGAGCAGCAGCCGGTGTCCGGCGAGTACGGCCTCCCCCGCGGCGGGGCGGGGCAGCGAGGCCGCGGTCTCCGTGGGCTCGGAGGCGTGCGGGCCGTCCCAGGCGCCGAGCCGGTCGATCTCCGCGCGCGCGGTGCGCAGGTCCGGCAGGCCCAGGTGGACGTCCATCGCGTCGGCCAGCATCTGCAGCACACGCCCGTCGGTCGGGGCGAGGCGGCGGGTCATCTGGTCGGGCTTGAGCGCGGCCTCGAAGAAGCGGACCCTGCCTTCCCAGTTGAGGAAGGTGCCGGCCTTCTCGGCGACCGCGGCGACGGGCAGGACGACGTCGGCGCGCTCGGTGACCTCGCTGGGCCGCAGCTCCAGCGACATCAGGAAGCCGACGCTGTCGAACGCCTCACGCGCGCGTGCGGGGTCGGGCAGGTCGGCGGCCTCGACACCGGCGACCACCAGGGCCGACAGTTCGCCGGTGGCGGCGGCCTCGATGATCTGGTGGGTGTCGCGGCCGTAGCGCAGGGGCAGTTCGGAGATCCCCCAGGCGGCGGCGACCTCCTCCCGCGCGCGCGGGTCGGTCGCCGGGCGGCCGCCCGGCAGCAGCGCCGGCAGCGCGCCCACCTCGACGGCGCCGCGCTCGCCCGCCCGCCGCGGGATCCACACGAGCTGTGCGCCGGTCGCGGCGGCAGTGCGTACGGCGGCGGTGAGTGCGCCGGCCACCGCGGCGAGCCGCTCTCCCACCACGATCACCGCGCCCTCGGTGCGCAGAGCCTCGGCGGCCTTCGTGCCGGGCTCCTCCAGGCCGACACCGCTCGCGAGGGCGTCCAGCCACTCGCTCTCGGTGCCGGGAGCGGCCGGCAGCAGCGTGCCGCCCGCCTTCTCCAGGCCGCGGGTGGCGTGTGTGGCCAGTGAGAACACCCGCTGCTTGTGCTTGCGCCAAGCCTTGCGCAGCCGCAGGAAGACGCCGGGCGCCTCCTCCTCCGACTCGAACCCGACGAGCAGGACGGCGGGCGCCTTCTCCAGGGAGGTGTACGTGACGCCCGTGCCGTCGAGGTCACGGCCGCGGCCGGCCACCCGGGCAGCCAGGAAGTCGGCCTCCTCGCCGCTGTGCACGCGCGCGCGGAAGTCGATGTCGTTCGTGTCGAGTGCCACGCGCGCGAACTTGCTGTACGCGTAGGCGTCCTCGACGGTCAGGCGGCCGCCGACGAGGACACCGGCCCGGGAGCGGGCGGCGCTCAGGCCGCGTGCCGCCGCTTCCAGCGCCTCGGGCCAGGAGGCGGGCTCCAGGACACCTTCGGCGTTGCGCACGAGCGGGGTGTCGAGGCGGTCCTTGAGCTGCGCGTACCGGAACGCGAAGCGTCCCTTGTCGCAGATCCACTCCTCGTTGACCTCGGGGTCGTTGGCGGCGAGCCGCCGCATGACCTTGCCGCGCCGGTGGTCGGTGCGGGTCGCGCAGCCGCCGGAGCAGTGCTCGCACACCGACGGCGAGGAGACGAGGTCGAAGGGGCGGGAGCGGAAACGATAGGCCGCTGAGGTGAGCGCGCCGACCGGGCAGATCTGGATGGTGTTCCCGGAGAAGTACGACTCGAAGGGGTCGCCCTCGCCGATGCCGACCTGCTGGAGCGCGCCCCGCTCGAGCAGCTCGATCATCGGGTCGCCCGCGACCTGGTTGGAGAAGCGGGTGCAGCGGGCGCACAGCACGCACCGCTCGCGGTCGAGCAGCACCTGAGTGGAGATCGGGACGGGCTTCTCGTACGTCCGCTTGCGGCCCTCGAAGCGGGACTCCGCGTTGCCGTGCGACATGGCCTGGTTCTGCAGCGGGCACTCGCCGCCCTTGTCGCACACCGGGCAGTCCAGCGGGTGGTTGATGAGCAGCAGCTCCATCACACCGTGCTGCGCCTTCTCGGCGGCCGGGGACGTGAGGTGGGTCTTCACCACCATCCCGTCCGTACACGTGATCGTGCAGGACGCCATCGGCTTGCGCTGGCCCTCGACCTCGACGATGCACTGACGGCAGGCACCGACCGGGTCCAGGAGGGGGTGGTCGCAGAAGCGGGGGATCTCGATGCCGAGCTGCTCGGCGGCGCGGATGACCAGGGTGCCCTTGGGCACGCTGATCTCCACACCGTCGATCGTCAGCGTGACGAGGTCCTCCGGCGGGACCGCCGCCTCTCCCCCTCCGGAGGGAGCGCTGGTGGTCACGGTCATGCGTTCACCTCCGGGCGGTCGGCCCAGGCCGTCGACTTTGCCGGGTCGAAGGGGCAGCCCCGGCCCGTGATGTGCTGCTCGTACTCCTCGCGGAAGTACTTGAGCGAGGAGAAGATCGGCGAGGCGGCGCCGTCGCCGAGGGCGCAGAAGGACTTGCCGTTGATGTTGTCGGCGATGTCGTTCAGCTTGTCGAGGTCGGACATGACGCCCTTGCCGGCCTCGATGTCCCGCAGCAATTGCACGAGCCAGTAGGTCCCTTCACGGCAGGGTGTGCACTTGCCGCAGGACTCGTGGGCGTAGAACTCGGTCCAGCGGGTCACCGCCCGCACCACGCAGGTCGTCTCGTCGAAGCACTGCAGGGCCTTGGTGCCGAGCATGGAACCCGCGGCGCCCACTCCTTCGTAGTCGAGCGGGACGTCGAGGTGCTCGTCGGTGAACATCGGCGTCGAGGACCCGCCCGGCGTCCAGAACTTGAGGCGATGCCCGGGCCGCATGCCGCCGCTCATGTCGAGGAGCTGGCGCAGGGTGATGCCGAGCGGCGCCTCGTACTGGCCGGGGCTCGCGACATGACCGCTGAGCGAGTAGAGCGTGAAGCCGGGCGACTTCTCGCTCCCCATCGACCTGAACCATTCCTTGCCGTTTTTCAGAATGGCGGGAACCGACGCGATCGACTCGACGTTGTTCACAACAGTCGGGCAGGCATAGAGCCCCTCGACCGCAGGGAAAGGGGGACGGAGCCGCGGTTGACCACGGCGGCCTTCGAGCGAGTCGAGCAGTGCGGTCTCCTCACCGCAGATGTACGCGCCGGCGCCGGCGTGCACGGTGAGTTCGAGGTCGAGTCCACTGCCCAGGATGTTCTCGCCGAGGTATCCCGCCGCGTGGGCCTCGCGCACGGCCTCGTGCAACCGCCGCAGAACGGGAACGACCTCACCACGCAGATAGATGAAGGCATGCGACGACCTGATGGCATAGCACGCGATCACAATGCCCTCGATGAGGCTGTGCGGGTTCGCGAAGAGGAGCGGGATGTCCTTGCAGGTCCCGGGCTCCGACTCGTCGGCGTTGACAACTAGATAGTGCGGTTTTCCATCACCCTGGGGAATGAACTGCCACTTCATTCCGGTCGGGAATCCCGCGCCGCCGCGCCCGCGCAGACCTGAGTCCTTGACGTACGCGATCAGGTCGTCCGGCGACATGGCGAGCGCCTTGCGGAGCCCCTCGTACCCCTCGTGCCTCCGGTAGACGTCCAGAGTCCAGGACCGGTCCTCGTCCCAGAAGGCCGACAGCACGGGTGCGAGCAGCTTCTCGGGGCTGGTGTCCTTGAGTTCGGTCACGGTCATCACTCCCCCTCCTCCTCGACACGGCCCGCGGACGGAGCGTCCTGTGGTTCCTGGCCGCGCGGATGGACCACGCGCGCGGGTGCGGCCTCTCCCCTTGCCAGGCGAAGGCCCACCAGCGAAGCGGGTCCCGCACTGCCGCTCTCCTCGACGGCCCCTGGCCGCTCGTCGGGGAAGCCGGCCAGGATCCGCGCGGTCTCCTTGAAGGTGCACAGCCGCGCCCCGCGCGTGGGCTGCACGGGCCGTCCGGCACGCAGGTCGTCGACCAGACGCCTGGCGCTGCCGGGGGTCTGGTTGTCGAAGAACTCCCAGTTGACCATCACGACCGGCGCGAAGTCGCAGGCCGCGTTGCACTCGATGTGCTCCAGGGTGACCTTGCCGTCGTCGGTGGTCTCGCCGTTGCCGACGCCCAGGTGCTCCTGGAGGGTCTCGAAGATCGCGTCGCCGCCCATCACCGCGCACAGCGTGTTGGTGCACACGCCGACCTGGTAGTCACCGGACGGCTTGCGCCGGTACATGGTGTAGAAGGTGGCGACGGCGGTGACCTCGGCCGTGGTCAGGTCCAGCATGTCCGCGCAGAACTGCATTCCGGTGCGCGTGACATGCCCCTCCTGCGACTGCACGAGGTGGAGCAGCGGCAGCAGGGCGGACCTGGAGTCCGGGTAGCGCGCGATCAGCTCGCGCGCGTCCGTCTCCAGCCGGGCCCGGACGTCGTCCGGGTACGCAGGTGCGGGCAGTTCGGGCATGCCCAGGCTGACGCCCCGCTCCGAGGAACTGGTGGTCACCGGTCGACGCCTCCCATCACGGGGTCGATGGACGCCACCGCGACGATGACGTCGGCGACCTGGCCGCCCTCGCACATCGCCGCCATGGCCTGCAGGTTGGTGAAGGACGGGTCGCGGAAGTGGACCCGGTAGGGGCGGGTGGCGCCGTCGGAGACGGCGTGCACCCCGAGTTCGCCCTTGGGTGACTCGACGGCCACGTACGCCTGTCCGGGCGGGACGCGGAAGCCTTCGGTGACCAGCTTGAAGTGGTGGATCAGGGCCTCCATGGAGGTGCCCATGATCTTCTTGATGTGGTCGAGGGAGTTGCCGAGTCCGTCCGGTCCCAGGGCGAGCTGGGCGGGCCAGGCGATCTTCTTGTCGGCGACCATGACCGGGCCGGGCTGGAGCCGGTCCAGGCACTGCTCGACGATCCGGAGCGACTGGCGCATCTCCTCCAGGCGGACCAGGAAGCGGCCGTAGGAGTCGCAGCTGTCGGCGGTCGGGACGTCGAAGTCGTATGTCTCGTAGTCGCAGTACGGCTGGGCCTTGCGCAGGTCGTGCGGCAGGCCGGCGGAGCGCAGGATCGGACCGGTGGCGCCGAGGGCCATGCAGCCGGCCAGGTCGAGGTAGCCGACGTCCTGCATACGGGCCTTGAAGATGGGGTTCCCGGTGGCGAGCTTGTCGTACTCCGGGAGGTTCTTCTTCATCTTCTTCACGAACTCGCGGATCTGGTCCACCGCGCCGGGCGGCAGGTCCTGGGCGAGTCCGCCGGGCCTGATGTACGCGTGGTTCATGCGCAGGCCCGTGATGAGCTCGTAGATGTCGAGAATCATTTCACGATCACGGAATCCGTAGATCATGACCGTGGTGGCGCCCAGCTCCATGCCACCGGTGGCGATGCACACCAGGTGGGAGGACATCCGGTTCAGCTCCATCAGGAGCACCCGGATGATCTTGGCGCGCTCGGTGATCTGGTCCTCGATACCGAGGAGCTTCTCGACGGCGAGGCAGTAGGCGGTCTCGTTGAAGAAGGACGTCAGGTAGTCCATGCGCGTCACGAACGTGGTGCCCTGCGTCCACGTGCGGTACTCGAGGTTCTTCTCGATGCCCGTGTGGAGGTAGCCGATGCCGCAGCGGGCCTCGGTGACCGTCTCGCCCTC
The DNA here is from genome assembly GCF_056434245.1 of Streptomyces sp. NPDC044064. Taxonomy (NCBI): domain Bacteria; kingdom Bacillati; phylum Actinomycetota; class Actinomycetes; order Kitasatosporales; family Streptomycetaceae; genus Streptomyces; species Streptomyces sp. NPDC044064. The sequence goes on along the minus strand of NZ_JBWKFN010000015.1, from coordinate 123,853 downwards.
GATCTCCAGGATCAGACGGAGCACTCCATGGGTGGACGGGTGCTGGGGCCCCATGTTGACGACGATGCGCTCGTCGTCGGCGCGGGCCGCGGACTGGACGACCTCGTCCCAGTCGCCACCGGTGACCGTATATACGGTGCCCTCGGTGGTCTCGCGTGCCGAGGCGGTGGAGGCCGCGGATGCTGACTGCGTGCTCACGAGTACGACCTCCGCTGGTCCGGAGCCGGGATCTGGGCGCCCTTGTACTCGACGGGGATGCCGCCGAGGGGGTAGTCCTTGCGCTGCGGATGGCCCTGCCAGTCGTCCGGCATCATGATCCGCGTCAGGGCCGGGTGACCGTCGAAGACGATCCCGAAGAAGTCGTAGGTCTCGCGCTCGTGCCAGTCGTTGGTCGGATAGACGGAGACCAGGGACGGGATGTGCCGATCACTGTCGGGGGCGCTGACCTCCAGGCGGACGAGCCGGTTGTGGGTGATCGAGCGCAGGTGGTACACGGCGTGCAGCTCGCGTCCCTTGTCGCTCGGGTAGTGGACGCCGCTGACGCCCGTGCACAGCTCGAAGCGAAGGGCCGGGTCGTCGCGCAGGGTGCGGGCGACACGGAGCAGGTGCTCGCGTTCGATGTGGAAGGTGAGCTCGTCCCGGTCGACGACCGTCTTCTCGATGGCGTTCTCCGGGAGGAGTCCCTGCTCCTCCAGGGCGCCCTCCAGCTCGTCGGCGACCTCGTCGAACCAGCCGCCGTAGGGCCGGTTCGCCGGTCCCGGGAGCCGGACCGAGCGGACCAGGCCTCCGTAGCCGGAGGTGTCGCCGCCCTTGTCGGCGCCGAACATGCCGCGCTGGACGCGGATCTCCTCGCCGCCCTGGCCGCGCTGGCCGGGGAGGTTGGAGGCGGCGAGGTCCTTCTCGGGGTTCACCCCGTTCGCGCCGTTGGTGCCGTTCGCGTCGCTCACTGCAGCAGCCCCTTCATCTCGATGGTGGGCAGGGCCTTGAGCGCCGCCTCCTCCGCCTCGCGGGCCGCCTCCTCGGCGTTCACGCCGAGCTTGGAGGTCTGGATCTTCTGGTGGAGCTTGAGGATCGCGTCCATCAGCATCTCGGGCCGCGGCGGACAGCCGGGGAGGTAGATGTCGACGGGGACGATGTGGTCGACGCCCTGGACGATCGCGTAGTTGTTGAACATGCCGCCCGAGGAGGCGCAGACGCCCATGGAGATCACCCACTTGGGATTGGGCATCTGGTCGTAGACCTGCCTGAGCACCGGCGCCATCTTCTGGCTGACCCGGCCGGCGACGATCATCAGGTCCGCCTGGCGCGGTGAGCCGCGGAAGACCTCCATGCCGAAGCGCGCGAGGTCGTAGCGGCCGGCGCCGGTGGTCATCATCTCGATGGCGCAGCACGCCAGGCCGAAGGTGGCGGGGAAGACGGACGCCTTGCGCACCCAGCCCGCGGCCTGTTCGACGGTGGTCAGCAGGAAGCCGCTCGGCAGCTTTTCTTCGAGTCCCATGTCTCTAAAGGCCCCTCAGTCCCATTCCAGGCCGCCGCGCCGCCATACGTACGCGTACGCGACGAAGACGGTGAGCACGAAGAGCAGCATCTCCACGAGCCCGAAGATCCCCAGGGCGTCGAAGGTGACGGCCCAGGGGTAGAGGAAGACGATCTCGATGTCGAAGACGATGAAGAGCATCGCCGTCAGGTAGTACTTGATGGGAAAGCGCCCGCCGCCGGCCGGCGTGGGGGTCGGCTCGATACCGCACTCGTAGGCCTCGAGCTTGGCGCGGTTGTACCGCTTCGGACCGATCAGCGTGGCCATGACCACGGAGAAGATCGCAAAGCCTGCCCCGAGGGCTCCCAGTACGAGGATGGGCGCATACGCGTTCACCGCTCCTCGCTCCTCTCAGTCGGCACTGACTGGTGGCGGTTGCACTGGGCTCACACCCGCCTCACCGGTCCCACGAGCCCCGCTCGTCCCGGGCGAAGATCGAGAACATGTGAAGCAGGTCACAAGCCCAACTGCCTCGCATCTTATGCCCGCCGCTCTGTGATCTGCGACACGGGGTATTACACAAGCTTTGTGATCTCCACCACCTGACGAAGGATCATGAAGTCGGATGATGGGTGATCTTCGTACGCGAAGCGTCCAGGTGATCACCAGAAGTGACATTTTCGCTCGTCACCGCAGGCCGGAGGGGGCGTCTCAATATCAAGAGAGTTCCTCTGCATGCAAATTGGTGCTGGACCCGGCGTCCTGATAGAGGACCGCGTTCACACATCAGAGGGAGCCCCGAGGCGGGATGTGGACGTGCGGCGAATGCGTGCACACGTTCACGAGCTCCCGCCCGCGCGTGACGCCGCCCCTCCGGTAACCGTTCCGTGACCTCCGCCACATCCATGAGAGCGGCCTGAGAACCGGGCTTGGCCATCCACCCGAACCAGTGGTAGGCGCGGGGCAATTCGGACGTAATGATCAAAGACCGTGATCAAGGCCTTGATCACGGTCGTCCGCAATGTCCGTTACGGCGTCAATAAAGAGCGACACGCCGGGGCTTCGGGGGCTCGATTGAACAACTGTGGCGCAGCACACGTTTCTTGAAGATATGAAGGAGCCCCTGGTACCGGTTATTCCCATGTCCCACACCGCTCACATACGCAGCCACCGGAAGCCCCGCCGCAGCGCGTCGACCATCGCCGTGCGGGCCGGAGTCGCCGGTGGCGTCCTCAGCACCCTGGCAGTCGCCGGGGCGTCCGGCGCGGCGAACGCTGCCGAGCCGGTGACGCAGACCCTCGAACTGCCCACCCTGACGGCCGACCTGGCCTCTCAGGTCGCCCAGTCCGCGGACGCCACACAGCAGGCCGCCGCGAACTACCAGCTGCAGGCCGAGCGCGATCAGGCCGCCGCAAACGCCGCGAAGCAGGCCAAGTCAGACCTCGCGGACGCGAAGCAGAAGGCGGCGGAGGCCAAGAAGAAGGCTCAGGAGGCCGCCCGCAAGGCCGCCGCCGAGCGTGCCTCGCGCAACGCGGAGCGGACGACCCTCTCCACCACGGCGAGCACCGGCTCGAGCACCTCCACCAGCACGTCCACGGCCACCGGTTCGGCCGCGGCGGTGCTCGCCTTCGCCAAGGCGCAGATCGGCAAGAGCTACGTTCTGGGTGCCTCCGGCCCCAACGCGTGGGACTGCTCCAGCCTCGTGCAGGCCGCCTTCAAGCAGGTCGGCATCAGCCTGCCGCGCGTCTCCCAGGACCAGTCGACCCAGGGCACCCAGGTCTCGCTGAGCAACCTGCAGCCGGGCGACATCCTCTACTGGGGCAGCGCGGGCAGCGCGTACCACGTGGCGATCTATGCCGGCGACGGCATGTTCGTCGGTGCGCAGAACCCGTCGACGGGCATCGTGGAGAAGCCGCTGTCATACGACCCGCCGACCGGCGCCGTGCGGGTGCTCTGAGCACTCGGCACACCACTCACGCGCGTAGGGCCGCAGCCGCTCGGGGGCAGCGGCCCTTCGGGCTCGTCCCGCCCCTCACCTTCTGGACGATCCAGGCAAATTCGCCCTATTGGACTCATCCCAGGTCGAAGGTGTTGGGCAGACCGAGCCGGTAGCGCAGCTCGTCGACACGCTTGAGCGGTTCCATCTCGGGCGGGCGGAACAGCTCCCGGATCCGGCAACGCCCGGTGTCCGAATTGTCCGCGTCCAGAAGAGCGTTGACGGCCCTGCGCGCGGACTCGTTGGCGCCCTCCATCGTCGACAGGTCCACATCCGTGCGGACGTAGTCGCCGGCGAGGAAGAAGTCGGGCACCGCCGTCCTCGCCGGCGGACGGTTGCAGAGCGTTCCCGTGGGGTGGATGAGGAGCCGTTCCCGGTTCTGCGGGTCGGGGCCGCCCAGGCCGGTCACCGCGGGGTCCACGAACCAGCCGAGCCGGCCCTAGTCCCTGAGCGTCACCCTGCCGGAGTCGTTCACCCCGTGCTCAGCTGGGCCCAGAGCTCGGCGACGATCTCCTCCTCGGTGCAGGCGCGTGCCGTCTTGCCGTACAGGATGCCGGGCTTGTCCCATTCGGAGACGATCGCGGACAGACAGTCGTGGGCCTGTCCGTCCCCGCAGTCGCGGGCGAAGTCCCGCACGTCCCAGAACTGGGCCTGGCCGATGCCCGTCACCGCCCAGGGTGAGTCGAGGCAGTTGATGTGCCCGTGGACCACCGGTGTGGGCGTGCGCAGATAGAACTGGACGCCGGTCATCCAGTCGGTCCTCAGCGCGTCGCAGCGGCCGAGCCGGGGTCGGCGGCGCGCAGGGCCCGGCCCCAGGTCGCGCGCGGGCGTGTTCGACGGGCAGCGCGGAGACGTAGTGGTCGGCGGTGGCCGTGCGCTCGGGGCCGCCGTCCCGGGCCGAGTGCCCGCAGCGGGGACGTCCAACGAGCGGGCCTTGCCGCCGAGGTGGTCGTAGTACTCGTAGACGGTGACGGCGTAGCCGCGTTCGGCGAGTTCGCGGGCGGCGCTGAGGCCGGAGACCCCGCCGCCGAGGACGGCGACCCGCTTGCCGGCGGCCGGGGTCGCCGCAGCGGCCGTCGAGGCCGTCCCCGGGGCGGCAGCGGCCACGCCCCCGGCGACCGTTCCCCGGCCGCTGTCAGGAAGCGTCTCCGGGAGGGCCGACATGTCCGGCGAGCCCCTGTGACTGCTGCGCGTGTTCTGTTGTCATGAGTCCCGGAGGGCAGGAGGGGCGCCGGAGGCCCGCTGCCCTGTCGCCCACAGCATCCTCGCAAACACAGGGAGACACAGCGATGCCACGCGTGTTCGTCCAGGGCAGCCCCGCCGACCACTACCCGCGCCACGCCCCCGAGGCCGGGCGCGGTGCGGTGCGCCGTATCACCGAGGTCGGGGAGGAGGTCCTGCACAAGCCCTGCCGGGACGTCACGGAGTTCGGGCCCGACCTCGCCGCGCTCATCGACGACATGTTCCTCACCATGTACGTCGCCGAGGGCGCGGGGCTGGCGGCGAACCAGGTCGGGGTCGATCTGCGCCTGTTCGTGTACGACTGCCCCGATGACGACGGAGTCCGGCATGTCGGGCACATCGTCAATCCCGTGCTGGAGACGCCCCTGAGCGGCCGGCGGCTGCTGGACGAGGGCGAGGGGTGCCTGTCGGTGCCGGGCGCCGTCATGGCCGTACCGCGGCCGGACCGGGCCGTCGTACGCGGGCAGGACAGGGACGGCAAGGCCGTGGTCGTCGAGGGCACGGGGTACTTCGCGCGCTGCCTCGCCCATGAGACCGACCACACCAACGGGTACATCTACCTGGATCGGCTCTCCAAGCGGGATAAAAAGGACGCGCTGCGGCAGATGGCGGACCGGCGGGACGAGGTGTACGCCCGCCGGACCGCCAACGCGGCGGCTCTCAGCGCCTGATCACGCCTTCGGGGCCACCTTGCTCAGGCCGTTGATGATGCGGTCCATCGCGTCGCCGCCCGTCGGGTCGGTGAGGTTCGCGAGGAGCTTCAGGGTGAACTTCATCAGCTGCGGGTGGGTGAGACCGCGCTGGGCGGCGATCTGCATGACCTTCGGGTTGCCGATGAGCTTCACGAAGGCGCGGCCGAGCGTGTAGTAGCCGCCGTAGGTGTCCTTGAGGACGCGCGGGTAGCGCTGCAGGGCGATCTCGCGCTGGGCGGGCGTGGCCCGCGCGTGGGCCTGGACGATGACGTCGGCGGCGATCTGGCCGGACTCCATGGCGTAGGCGATGCCCTCGCCGTTGAAGGGGTTCACCAGGCCGCCGGCGTCGCCGACGAGCAGCAGGCCCTTGGTGTAGTGCGGCTGGCGGTTGAAGGCCATGGGGAGGGCGGCGCCGCGGATGGGCCCGGTCATGTTCTCGGGGGTGTAGCCCCACTCCTGCGGCATGGACGCGCACCAGGCCTTCAGGACCTCCCGCCAGTCCAGCTCCTTGAAGGAGGCGGAGGTGTTGAGCACACCGAGGCCCACGTTGGAGGTGCCGTCGCCCATGCCGAAGATCCAGCCGTAGCCGGGCAGCAGACGGTCCTGGGCGCCGCGGCGGTCCCACAGTTCCAGCCAGGACTCCAGGTAGTCGTCCTCGTGGCGCGGCGAGGTGAAGTACGTGCGCACCGCGACACCCATCGGACGGTCCTCACGGCGGTGCAGGCCCATCGCCAGGGACAGGCGGGTGGAGTTGCCGTCGGCGGCGACGACGAGCGGCGCGCGGAAGGTGACCTCGCGCTTCTCCTCGCCGAGCTTGGCGGTCACGCCGGTGATGCGGCCCGTCCGGTCGTCGACGACCGGACCGCTGACGTTGCACAGCTCGAAGAGCCGCGCTCCCGCCTTCTGGGCCTGGCGGGCGAGTTGCTCGTCGAAGTCGTCGCGCTTGCGGACGAGACCGTAGTTCGGGTAGGCGGCGAGATCCGGCCAGTCCAGCTGGAGCCGCGAGCCGCCACCGATGATGCGCAGGCCCTTGTTGCGCAGCCAGCCTGCCTCTTCGGAGATGTCGATGCCCATGGCCACGAGCTGCTTGACCGCGCGCGGGGTGAGGCCGTCACCGCAGACCTTCTCCCGGGGGAACTCGGTCTTCTCCAGCAGGAGGACGTCGAGTCCGGCCTTGGCGAGGTGGTACGCGGTGGTGGAGCCGGCTGGCCCCGCGCCCACGACGATCACATCGGCGGTGTTGTCGGAGAGGGGCTCGGTCACGGCGGGATCTCCCCAAGGTTCGAAATCTGCGTGCCGACCGGCACTGGACATGGGCAGTCTATTCAGCAGAATTGATCACCCGGCTGAAGGGCTGCCCCGTGAACCGAGCTCTCCCCGCAGTACAGCTGCGAGTGCCCACCGACGAGGACGCGTTCGCCTGGCACCGGGTCTTCGACGACCCCGAGGTCATGGAGTTCCACGGCGGCAGATCGGCCGAGCTCTCGGTCTACGAGGAGCTGACCGCACGCCAGCGCCGGCACGACGCGGAGCGGGGGTTCTGCCTGTGGTCGGTGCTGGACGACTCCGGTGACGTCGTCGGATTCACCGGCGCCCAGCCGTGGCCGCACGAGTGGGGGCCGTCGGGCGAGATCGAGATCGGCTGGCGGCTCGGCCGGGCGCACTGGGGCCGGGGGTACGCCTCGGCGGCCGCCGAGGCGACCCTGGAGCGGCTGCGGGCGCTGGGGGTGCCGCAGGTGGTGGCGATGGTCGACGCGCGCAACGAGCGCTCCATCGCGGTCACCCGGCGCCTGGACATGCGGCTCGCGCAGACGTTCGTGACCCCGTCCTCGGAACGCGAGGGGCACTGCTACCGACTTGATCTGTGACTTTGAGTAACCAAGTGTTACAGAAAGCCACATGACGCTTCCGGGGGACGCACACCCGGGTTACCCTTCCAGTACCGCTGGGGGTGACATCTGTGCACATAACACCCAAAACACCCGAAGTGCGCGTTCCTCGTCTGGTCGGCCTCATGGCCATGGACGCGCGCGAGACGGCCCAGGCGCGGGGTCTGTTCCTGAACGCGCCGGACCGCCCGGAATTCCATCTCACGGTCGTCGACTACGTCGTACGGCAGTACCCGCAGCCCGGCGCCGAGGTGCCGCGGGACTCCATGGTGTACGTGTGGTTCGACTTCGGTGAGGGCGAGGGCGGCGGGGGCGTGCGCGAGCCACGCATCCCACGGCCGCCCAGAGGCGGAATGCAACGCGAACTGGGCGAGCCCGGCGACGCCTTCGAGATGATCGACCGGTGAGACGCCGGCCCCGCCGCCGGGGCTCAGCTCTCCTTGAAGCCCCGGTGCAGCGCGACCACACCGCCGCTCAGGTTGCGCCAGGCCACTTTCGACCAGCCCGCCTTGCGCAGCCGTTCGGCGAGCGCGGGCTGGTCGGGCCAGGCACGGATGGACTCGGCGAGGTAGACGTAGGCGTCCGGGTTCGAGGACACCGCGCGCGCGACCGGCGGCAGCGCCCGCATCAGGTACTCGGTGTAGACGGTCCGGAACGGCGCCCACGTCGGGTGCGAGAACTCGCAGATCACCACCCGGCCGCCGGGCCGGGTCACCCGGTACATCTCACGCAGCGCCGCGTCCGTTTCCTGCACGTTGCGCAGGCCGAAGGAGATCGTCACGGCGTCGAAGGTGTCGTCCTTGAACGGCAGCCTCGTCGCGTCGCCGGCGGTGAACGGCAGCCAGGTGTGCTTCTTCTTGCCGACCTGGAGCATCCCCAGCGAGAAGTCGCAGGGGACCACGTACGCGCCCGTCTGCGCGAAGGGCAGCGAGGAGGTCGCCGTGCCGGCCGCGAGGTCGAGGACCTTCTGCGCGGGGCGCGCGTCGACCGCCTTCGCCACCTCCTTGCGCCAGCGCCGGTCCTGGCCGAGCGACAGCACGTCGTTCGTCAGGTCGTACCGTTCCGCCACGTCGTCGAACATCGAGGCGACTTCGTGCGGCTGCTTGTTCAGGGAAGCGCGGGTCACCCGCCCATTCTTGCAGCACGGCCTCCCGGGACCGGTCGCGGCTTCTTCTTCGCGGCCACGTCCTCCACCCAGCCGCACGCCAGGACGAAGCCGGCGATCAGGACCCAGCCGACGGCGAACATGAACCACTGGCTCTCCAGCGGCAGGTACCTCTCGAAGGCCGGGACGTTCCAGAACCGGTCGATGAGCGGGACGGCAAGGATCAGCGCGATCTCGTGCCAGAGGTAGATCGTCACGGCCCGGGCATTGAAGATCGTCACGAGTCGGTCGGTCCGCCGAAGTCCGGTGAGCCGGGCGAAGTCGGTCCGGAAGTACGCCTTGGCCCACATCAGCGGCAGCACGAAGCCGGCCGACCAGAAGGCCTGCGCGAGCGGGTTCTCGTCGAGGTCGTACGTGCCGAAGTCCGCCCGGTGCGAGAAGGCGTACCAGCCGCCGTACCCGAGCGCGGCGAGCGACAGGGCGAGCACCGCGGAGGGCTTCAGGCGTTGCAGCACCCCGTCGCGGTGCGCGAAGCCGAGGATCCAGCAGAAGAGGTACGTCGACAGGTCCCACAGGGCGCTGCCGAAGCGGCCCGCCGGGCCCGGCCACAGGAAGTTCAGCACCAGGACCGGGGTGAGGGACAGCAGCAGCACCGGGACGGGGGCGAGCCGGAAGATCCTCAGCAGCAGCGGGGAGAGCAGGACGAACCAGAGGTACGTGCGCAGGTACCAGAGGATGTCCCAGGCCTGCTCGGCCCATGCGCTGCCCGGCGGGTCCCCGAGCGGCACGATCCAGTAGACGATCTGTGGGCCCGGCATCCAGCCGTGGACCAGCATCGCCAGGACGACGAAGAAGCCCCAGAACCAGAACGGGAGGAGCAGGCGCCTGAGGCGGCTCCTCAGCACCTTGGGGGCGGGGCGTTCCAGGGACTTCGCCATGAGGGTGCCGGCGAGGGCGAACATGACGCCCATCGAGGGGAAGAGCATGCCGCACCAGGCCCAGCCGAAGGTGTGGTAGGTCACGACCCTCACCAGGGCCACCGCTCGGAGGGTGTCGAAGTAGCGGTCGCGTGGCTGCTGCGGCCGGGCGGTGTTGCCCACGGCGGCGGTTGCGGACGCGTCCCTGCGATGGGAACCCACTAGTCCACCCCCGCCGGCGTCCCGACCTCGCCCGTGCGCTTCAGCTTCTGCCAGCGCAGGCGGCCGCCCGTGAGGGCTGTGATGCAGGAGTGGATGAGGACGAGATACATCATCTGCCGGTAGGCCAGTTGCTGCAGGGGCATCATCAGCAGGTAGCGGTACTTCTCGCGGTCGAGGCGGAAGGCGTAGGCCGCGCAGAGGAGCTGGACGCCCAGCACCGCGAGCCAGGCGAGCAGGGCCGCCCGGAGGTCGACGAAGATCATCGAGTAGACGGTGAAGACGTCGATGAGCGGGGCGAAGACCGGCGTGACGATCTGGAAGATCACCACCAGGGGCATGCCGACCCGGCCGAAGCGGCCCGAAGGGCCCCTGTCCGTCAGGGACTCGCGGTGCTTCCACAGGGCCTGCATCGTGCCGTACGACCAGCGGTAGCGCTGGGACCAGAGCTGTTTCAGCGAGCCCGGGGCCTCGGTCCACGCACGCGCGTGCTCCTGGTAGACGACCCGCCGGCCCGCGCGGTGCAGGGCGATGGTGATGTCGGTGTCCTCGGCGAGGGTGTCCTCGCTCATCCCGCCCACCTGGAGGACGGCTTCGCGGCGGAACGCGCCGATCGCGCCCGGGATCGTCGGCATGCAGCGCAGCAGGTCGTACATGCGCCGGTCGAGGTTGAAGCCCATGACGTACTCGATGTGCTGCCAGGCTCCGATGACGGTGTCGCGGTTGCCGACCTTGGCGTTGCCGGCGACCGCGCCCACCTCGGGGTCGGCGAAGGGCTGCACGAGCTGCCGTACGGTGTCCGGTTCGAAGACCGTGTCGCCGTCCATCATCACGACGATGTCTTGAGAGGCGCTGCGGACGCCGTTGTTGAGCGCGGCCGGCTTGCCCGCGTTCTCCTGGCGGACGATCCGGACGTTCGCCATGCCGAGCGACTCGGCCGCACTGCGCGCGATCCCGGACGTACCGTCGGTCGAGCCGTCGTCGACCACGATGATCTCGATCGGATGGGTACTGCGCGCCAGCGACGCGAGGGTATTGGCGATGCACTCCTTCTCGTTGTACGCCGGGACGATCACGCTCACCGGGCCGGTGACCGGCGGCCCCCAGCAGAACCGCCTTCTGTTGCGCTGCCGGTGGTGGCGGCGGGCCAGGACCAGCATCATCCCGAAGCGGCCCAGGACAGCCACGCCCACGACGAGCAGCCCGGCCGCGAGCGCGGGCACGGTCCACTCGGCGACGGCGACGGCCGCGACGAGGGCCTTGCCCTCGTACAGGGTCGTGCCGGTGGCCGTGCGGTGGGCGGCCTGCGGGCGGGAGGCGGCCGTCGTGCCGGCGGGGTCCGCGGACCCCGCCTGCCTCCCGGCCGGGCGCTGCTTCTCCATGACCCCGCTGATGGTCGTGAAGGTGTACCCCTTCGCCTTCATCTTCTCGATGTACTTCGGGAGTGCCTCGATCGTCTGGGAGCGTTCGCCACCGGCGTCGTGGAAGAGGACCGACGCACCCCGGGTGCCCTTCGGGGTCGCCCACTTGACGATCTTCGAGACGCCCGGCCGCTTCCAGTCGTCGCTGTCGGTGTCGACGAACACGCTGGTGTAGCCGTCCCGGCCGAGCTTCTTGTAGACCGGCCAGCTGTAGTTGTCGATGGCGTCCGTCTCGGAGGAGTACGGAGCGCGGAACAGGGTCGTGGTGATGCCCGCCGCCCCGGCCAGGGCGAGCTGCGTCTGCTGCATCTCGCGGGCGACGCGGGCGTCGCTCTGGTACGACAGGTCGACGTGCGTGAAGGTGTGGATGCCGACCTCGTTGCCCTGCTGGACCATCGTCCGCACGACGCCCGGGTGACGCGACACCATCGAGCCGACCAGGAAGAATGTGCCGGGGACGGCGTACTTGTGCAGGATCGCGAGGACCTGGGGGGTCCAGGTCGGGTCGGGGCCGTCGTCGAAGGTGAGCGCGATGGTCCTGGAGGGGACGGAGACCGGGGTGGCCCGGCCACCCCGGAAGGTCAGGATCGGGCCGCCGTCGAGGACCTTGGCGGGGACCTCGCCGGAGCCGGCGCCGGTGCGCACGCGCTGGTCGCCGCCGACCTCGGCGCGCAGATAGCCGTCGAGCAGCAGCACACAGGTCAGTGCCAGCAGGAGCAGCAGGGCGAGAATGACGCGGGGGCGCTGCAGCGCCGCCGCCCGGACCGCCGCCCGCTCGATGCGGGTGGGGGCGCGCCTGCGACCGCGGGAGGGCGTGGAAGTGGTCATGACTGCCGCCCGCGCCCGGTCGGTTCGGCGGCCGCGGACGAGGACACGGCCACGGCCACGGACGGGGACGGTGACGTGGACGGGGACGGGGACGGGGACGAGGGCACGGAGACGGCAGTGGATGCGGAGGGCGAAGGGATGCCGCTCGGGAGATCCGCCCGGCGGCCGATCCCGCCCTGTGGGCGGATGCCGCCGGAGTCCCGGCCGTCCGGGGCGTCACCGAAGGGAAGCAGCGAGGACGGGCTGAGGGAGGTGCCCCAGCCCATGAACGCGGCTCCGAGCACACCCGCGTACGCGAGACAGACGACGCCGACGAGCAGGCCGATCCGGCGCAGCACCTTCGAGCGACGTCCGCTGGAGTCGACGAACACGAGCCCCTCGACGGACCCGTTGCCATGTTTGCTGTGGCGACCACGTCTGGCGGCGCGACTTTCGATGGCGGGTATGGCGGGCACGGCGGGTTCGGAATGCATTCCTCGGACATTAGAAAGCCTTTATGTGACACCTTCCCGGGGATTCTTGTGAGCCGCCCGTGAAAGACCCACCAAGCTGTATTTTTCCTGAGAATGCCAAGGTGAATAGCTACTACGTATGAGAGATTTCCGCCCGAGCAACCAATTTCGTTTCCGTCCCGCGACAGAGATTTCAAGAATGGGTAAGCGTGCGATGAGGAGTTCCCTGACGTGGATCACCGGGTTCACCTGCATGTTTGCAGTCGTTGCAACCGGGTGTTCGGCCGGGAGTGCAGGCACGCCCGCCCACGCCTCCTACAGCGCCGACTACGCCCCCTACGTCAGCGCCACCGAGGCCTCCGCCACCGACTCCGCCGGATCGCCGGCGACGTACAACCTCGCCTTCGTGATCTCGGGCGGCGGCGACTGCACACCGAAGTGGGACGGCACCGAGGCGATCGGCGACTCCGCCGTGAAGTCCCGGATCGCGCGCCTGAAGCAGGACGGCGCCACGGTCCGGGTCTCCTTCGGCGGGGCCTCCGGCAAGGAACTGGCCGCCGCCTGTGACAGCGCCTCCGCGCTGGCCGCCGCCTACGCCCGGGCGCTGGACGCGGCCGGCTCCACGCAGGCCGACTTCGACATCGAGGGCGACGAGCTGACCGACTCCCGCACGGTCGCCCTGCGTTCCGAGGCGATAGCCCGGCTGCAGAAGGAACGGCCGCGCGTGCGGGTCTCCTTCACCCTGCCGGTGATGCCCTCCGGGCTCGACGCGGACGGCCTCGCCCTGCTGGAGTCCGCCAACACACACGACGTCCAGGTCTCCACCGTCAACCTCATGACGATGAACTACGGCGAGTCCTACACCGGCGACATGGGCGACTACGCCCTCACCTCCGCCGAGGCCGCGCACACCCAGCTGAAGAAGGTGTTCGGGCTGTCCGACGCGGCCGCCTGGCGGGGCATGGCACTCACCTCGATGATCGGCGTCAACGACGTGGCCGGGGAGACCTTCACGCTCTCCGACGCCGCGCAGGTGCGGAAGTTCGCCGGGCGGAAGGAGATCGCCTGGGTGTCGATGTGGTCGGCGTTCCGGGACCGACGCTGCGAGAGGGGTGACTCCGGGGCGGACGACGCGGCGACCGACTGCAGCGGGGTGAAGCAGAGCACGGGCGCGTTCGCGCGGGCCTTCGCGGGCTGAGCCGGGCGTCCCCGGTACGGGCCGTGATCAGCGGCCGCGGTACACCAGCCGTCCTCCGATCACGGTCGCCACGCAGGTCCCGGCACCGCGCCGGACCAGTTCGGCGCGGTCCGCCACATCGAACACGGCGAATCGGGCCGGCCCGCCCGGCACCAGCTTCGGCAGCAGGATCAGCGGGGTCGGGGACAGCGCCGCCGGGCCCGGCAGACGGTCCGGCCGCTGCCCCGTCGCGAGCCCGGCTCTGCGCACCGCGTCGGCCACGGCCCGCGACCGCAGCTCCCCGGCCAGCGCCACCGTGCCGTGCGCCAGCATCCGCTGCACCCCGCGCCGCGCGCTCGCGCCGAGGCGGGCGGGGTCGCCGCGCAGGATCTCCCGCGCCCGCTCCCCGCCGATGGGCTCGGTCCCGAGGGAGTCGGCCTCGCGCGGGTCGGGATGGTACGTGGCCTCCAGCAGCTCCGGGCCGTACGGGTTCAGCAGTCCCGGGGTCAGGATGCCGGGCCAGCGCCGCACCCTCGCCTGCGGGTGGGCGGCGGCCAGTTCCTCGTACGGGCCGACCGCGGCGACGGACGCCCCGTCGACCACGACCGCCGTCTCGGGCGACTGCTCGGCGACATGAAGTGTCAGCACGGAACGCCGGGCCGGCTCTAGTTGGACGCCAGCAGCTTCAGCTCGGGGTGAGCCGTGCCGCCCTCGATCGCCGTGGACGAGATGTGCGACATCACCCGCTCGTCGACGGGGTCGTTCGCCGGGTCGTCGTGCACGACGAGGTGCTCGTAGGTCGTGGCGCGCTGGGCCGGGACGCGGCCCGCCTTGCGGATGAGGTCGATGATCTCGAGCCGGTTGGAGCGGTGCTTGGCACCGGCCGAGGAGACCACGTTCTCCTCCAGCATGATCGAGCCGAGGTCGTCCGCGCCGTAGTGCAGGGACAGCTGGCCGACCTCCTTGCCGGTGGTCAGCCACGAGCCCTGGATGTGCTGGACGTTGTCCAGGAAGAGGCGGGCGATCGCGATCATCCGCAGGTACTCGAAGAGCGTGGCCTGGGTGCGGCCCTTCAGGTGGTTGTTCTCGGGCTGGTAGGTGTACGGGATGAAGGCGCGGAAGCCGCCCGTGCGGTCCTGTACGTCCCGGATCATGCGCAGGTGCTCGATGCGCTCGGCGTTCGTCTCGCCCGTGCCCATGAGCATGGTGGACGTGGACTCCACGCCCAGTCGGTGCGCGGCCTCCATGATCTCCAGCCAGCGCTCGCCGCTCTCCTTGAGGGGCGCGATGGCCTTGCGGGGGCGGGCGGGCAGCAGTTCGGCGCCGGCACCCGCGAAGGAGTCGAGGCCCGCCTCGTGGATCCGGGTGATGGCCTCCTCGACCGACACCCCGGAGATCCGGGCCATGTGCTCGACCTCGGAGGCGCCGAGCGAGTGGATCACCAGCTGCGGGAAGGCGTCCTTGATGGCCTTGAAGTGCTTCTCGTAGTACTCGACGCCGTAGTCCGGGTGGTGGCCGCCCTGGAACATGATCTGGGTGCCGCCCAGCTCCACGGTCTCCGCGCAGCGGCGCAGGATGTCGTCGAGGTCGCGGGTCCAGCCCTTGGCGGTGTCCTTGGGGGCCGCGTAGAAGGCGCAGAACTTGCACGCCGTGACACACACGTTCGTGTAGTTGATGTTGCGCTCGATGATGTACGTCGCGATGTGCTCGACGCCCGCGTACCTGCGGCGGCGTACGGCGTCGGCGGCGGCGCCCAGCGCGTGCAGCGGGGCGTCGCGGTAGAGGACGAGCGCCTCTTCCGGGGTGATCCGCCCACCGGCAGCGGCACGGTCGAGGACAGACTGGAGGTCGGCCTTCTCGGTCACCAGAGGTCCCTTTCGTCAAGGGTTGTGGACGGACTGATCCAGCCTACGCCAGGGGTTCGGACCGTCTGCGCTCAGGCCGCGTACGCGCCGATCAGCAGCCCGGCGAAGGCTCCGACGATGAGGAAGGGCCCGAACGGGATCGCCGTCTTGCGGCTCGCTCGTCGCGCGACGACGAGGCCACCGCCGTACAACGCCCCGGACAGGAAGCCGGCGAAGGTTCCGAGCAGGACGGTCGGCCAGCCGTACCAGCCGAGGACGGCGCCCATGCCGAGGGCGAGTTTCACGTCGCCGAAGCCCATGCCGGCCGGGTTGATCAGGTACAGCACGTAGTAGCCGGCGCCGAGCGCGAGGGCGCCGTACAGCGCGGTGAGCCAGTGACCCGCGTGCTCGGGCAGCAGCGCGACGAGGCCGAGCAGGGCGAGCCCCGCGGCCGCGAGCGGCAGGGTCAGCGGGTCGGGCAGCCGCCGCACCCGCAGGTCGACGGCGGCCAGCAGCACCCACACCGGAGCGAGCAGCAGCCAGACCCCCAACTCGGGCCGGGTACCGGTCGCGGCGGCGAGGGCGGCACAGATGAGGGCGGTGAGGGTGGCCAGGGCGGCGGACGCGTCGTCCGGCGTCCGCGCGCACTCGCCGCACCGTGCCCAGCCGAGCCACCCGCGGACCGGGTGGCCGTCCGGGCACAGCTTGCGCCACGGCTCCTCGTCCGGGGCGGCGAACCGGTAGGCGGCCCGGGGCAGCAGCGCGCCCGCGACCGCTCCCCACAGCGCCGCGACGAGGGCCAACGCGTCCGTGCTCACGGGGAGATCCTAGGGAGTTCGGCCGATCGGGGAGGCCCGTCTCAGACAGCCGGCATCGCGTAGACCTCCTGACCGCCGGTGACCAGCAGCCGGCTGCCCGAGCGGGTGATCTGCCAGTAGTCGGTGGCGTCGGTGTTGTCGACCCAGGTCCAGCGGACCTTGCCGGTCCTCGCGTCCAGGGAGATGATGCCGCCGCCCAGCGCGCCGGCGGCCCCGTACAGCGTCGTCCCGGCCTTCACGAACGTCTCCCTGGGCACGCGGTTGCCCGCCTCGCACAGCCAGATCCGCTTGGCGTCCTCGACGTCGACGGCCCAGATGCCGCGGTCGTAGTCGGTGGCGTAGAGGACGCCGTCGATGACGGTGGGGTTGTTGAAGCCGCGGCGGCCGTTCGGCGAGAGCGTCCAGCGGGTCCTGCCGGTCTCGATGTCCACGGCGGTGAGCTGCTCGCCCGGCAGGAACACCAGTCCGTTCGCGGCCGTGGGCTGCCAGCTCCAGTCGTCGCCGATCTTCCTGGTCCACAGCTGCCCGCCGGTGGCGGTGTCACGCACGGTCAGGTTGTAGTTGGAGTCGGCGTAGACGAGGTACTTGCCGGAGACGGTGCCCTCGACGTCGTAGTCCTTGGTGCCCCAGTCGCGCCGCTGCAGCCATGCGGTCCGGCCCGTGGTGTGGCTGACCGCGGCGACGGCCGTGCGGTACTTGGTGGCGCTCTTGGCCTGGCCGTAGTCGGTCAGCGTGACGTAGACGTTCCTGTCGTCGACGGCGATCGTCCGCTCGATGCTCAGCTTCTTGCCGAGCCGGCTGCGCCAGGCCTCGTCGCCGGTCCGTACGTCATAGGCGACCAGGACGCCGTCGAAGTCGCCGTCGGCCAGGAACACCTTGCCGCCGTGGAAGAGGAGCGGGGCTCCCGGGCGGCAGATGCCCTTCCTGGACCAGCGCGCCTTGCCGGTCTTCACGTCGTACGCCACCAGCGGGTCACCGCTGACCAGGAGCAGTCCGTCGTAGGTGACGAGCGGTACGGAGGTCGCGGTGCTGTCCTCGGCGGCGCTCCTGTGCCACAGCGGCTGCGGGGCCACCCCGGGAGGCGGGGTGGTGAAGGTCTCGGCGGCCGGCTCGCCGGAACTGCCCTGTCCGCCCGGGCCGTCGGACGTGCCGGTGCCTCCGTCCTTGCGGGACAGCCACCAGGCCGTGCCCCCGCCGGCGACGGCTACGGCGGCGGCACCGCCGAGGGCGTAGGAGAGGGCGCGGCGGCGGGTGGGGGCCGGGGCGGAGGCGTCCGTGGCGCCGAGCCGGACGGTGCCGGGCTGCGCAGTGTCGTGGCCGGGCGCCGGTGCGCCGTGGGCGGGAGCGGGCGTGCCGGCCGGCGGATAGCCGTACCCGGCAGCGGGCGTACCCGCCGGCGGGTAGCCGTATCCCGCCGCCGGCGTGCCCGTCGACGGGACCGCTGCGGCCGGCATCGTCGGGGCCGGGCCGAAGGAGGGTGCGGCGGCCGGCTGCTCCGGTACCTCCAGGTCGAGGTCCAGGATCCCGGCCGCGTGGGTGGCGATGGTGGACGCCACCGCCGAGGGCAGCCAGTCGCCGAGCACGCCCTCGACGCCCTGCGGGGCCAGTGCCGCCACGATCTCGGCGGGGCCGGGCCGGGCGGCCGGGTCCTTCAGCAGACAGGCCCGCACCAGACCGAGCAGGGACTGCGGTACGTCCGTCAGAACCGGTTCGCCGTGGACGACCTGATAGAGCATCGCGGCGTGCGAGGCGGCGCCGTCGCCGAAGACGTTGCGGCCGGTGGCGGCGAAGGCGAGGACGGCGCCCAGCGAGAAGACGTCGCCGGAGGGGCCGACGTCCTGGCCCAGGGCCTGCTCCGGGGGCATGTAGCCGGGCGAGCCGACCACGACGCCGGTCTGGGTCATCCGGTTGCCGTCCACCGCCCGCGCGATGCCGAAGTCGATGACGCGGGGGCCGTCGGCGGCCAGGAGGACGTTCGAGGGCTTGAGGTCACGGTGGATGAGACCGGCCGCGTGGATCTCCTGGAGGGCGGCCGCGAGCCCGGCACCCAGCGCGCGCACGGTGCGCTCGGGCAGCGCGCCGTGCGCGTCCACGACGTCCGTCAGGTCCGGGCCGAGCACGTACGAGGTCGCCAGCCACGGCAGCGGTGCGTCCGGGTCGGCGTCCACGACCGAGGCGGTGCAGGGGCCGGAGACCGCCTGGGCGATCTCCACCTCGTGCCGGAAGCGCCGGCGGAAGTCGGCGTCGGCGGCGAGGTCGGGGCGTACGACCTTCACGGCGACGGTGCGGCCGCCCGGCGAGCGGGCCAGGTAGACCCGGCCCATGCCGCCGGCTCCGAGCCGGCGCAGCATGCGGTAGCTGCCCAACTCCCGCGGGTCGTCCGGCTGCAGTGTCTCCATGGCGGGCGTTCCCCGTCCTTCCCCGTTGCGATGCTTTGCACCGCTGTGCTGCGCGTTATGACGCGTTGTCCGGACCAAGACCGGTGCGGTGGCGCGCCGTTGGCGTTCGCCAACGCAGACACACTAGTGACAGCCGGGGCGGGCGGGCCGCCGGGGGCGTGGCGCGGTGCCGGGCTAGCCCACCTTCGACATCCGCGACTCCGGGTCGCCCTCGGCCGCGCTCTGTGCGGTGTACCGCAGGTCGTCGCCGACCGGCGTCAACTCCACGGGGTGCGGCGCGGGATCGCAGCCGGCGTGGTTGCCCTCGGCGCCCACCGAGGTCGCCACGATCCGGGTCCTCGTCACCTGCTTGAGGGTGAGGATGTCGGTGCAGACGCCCCCGATCTGGTCGGTCTGCCTCAGCCGCCCCAGCTCCTTGCCGACGGCGGCCCGGTGGACGGTGAGCCGGAAGGTGCCCATGTCCAGGCTGCCGCCGAGTCCGGTGGCCCGGCCCTCCCAGGTGCCCAGGTAGCGGGCCGGGATCGCGCCCGGCGCGGCACTCGGCTGCTGCGAATCGCCGTCGGCGGGTGACGGCGCCGAGGACGAGGCGGAGGAAGGTCGCGCACCGCCCACCGTGTCGTGCCCCCCTTCGGCCCACGGCTGCAGCAGCGCCCCGATCCCCACGGCGGTCGCGGCCAGTGCCCCCGCCACGGCCAGCGCGACGGTGCAGCTCACCCGCCGGCCGCGCCCGCTCTCCCCCGGCCCGGAGGCCGCCGCCACGCTGACGCTGACCTTCCCGGGCGCCGGCACCGCGTCCTCGGGCAAAGCCCCCGACGGCACGGACGGAGCCTCGGCCGGCACGGGGGGAGCCATGACCGGAGCCGGTCCGAACTCCCCCGCGACCAGGGCCGGCTCACGCGGGACCGCACCGGGTTCCCCGCCCACCGAAGGACTGCTGAACCGCACCGGGCCCGACGGCGCCGGCTCCGCGGTCTCCAGGTTCAGCAGGTGTACGGCGCTGCGGCTGACCTGTTCCACCAGTGCGCCCGGCAGCCAGCCGCCGGCGACCAGGCGGGCGGCGCCCTCGGGGGCGAGCCGGCGGGCCAGTTCGGCCGGGGCCGGGCGGGCGGCCGGGTCCTTCGCCAGGCAGACGGCAGCGGCTTCCCGCAACTCACCCGTCAGGTCACCGAGTTCCGGCTCCTCGTGGACGACCTTGTAGAGCAGCGCGGCCGAGGAGTCGCCGGGGAAGGGCGGCTCACCGGTCGCCGCGTACGCCAGCACCGCGCCGAGGGAGAAGACGTCCGCCGCGCCGGTGACCCCCTTGCCGAGGATCTGCTCGGGGGACATGTAGCCCGGCGAGCCGACGGAGACACCGGTCGAGGTCAGGGACGCCGTGCCGTCCGTGGCGCGCGCGATGCCGAAGTCGATCAGCAGCGGGCCGTCCAGGGTCAGCAGGACGTTGGAGGGCTTCACGTCCCGGTGGACGAGGCCCAGTTCGTGCACCGCCGTCAGCGCCTCGGCGAGGCCCGCGCCCAGCGCCCGTACGGTGTGCGCGGGCAGTGCGCCGCCGTCCCGGACGGCGGTGGCGAGGGAGGGGCCGGCCGCGTAGGCGGTGGCGACCCAGGGCACGGCGGCCTCCGGGTCCGCGTCGAGCACGGGCGCGGTCCAGGCCCCGCCGACCCGGCGGGCGGCCTCCACCTCGCGCCGGAAGCGGGCCCGGAACTCCTCGTCCAGCGCGAAGTGCGGATGCACCATCTTCACGGCGACCGTACGGCCGCCCGCGCTGCGGCCCAGGTAGACCCGGCCCATGCCGCCGGAGCCGAGCCGGCCGAGCAGCCGGTAGGACCCGACGGCGGCAGGTTCGTCCGCTGCGAGCGGCTGCATGGCGTCCCCCTCTTCCCCCCGGGGCGTCCCGCCTCGCCCCGGTACGCCTCACTGCCCGCAGCGTAGTGCCGTGGCGATTACGGCTGAAGCAGGTCCACCTTCACGTCCGCCGGGAAGCCGGTCGTCGGGCCCACCCGGCGGGCGAACTCGGTGACCGCGTTCAGCTGCGGCTCGCCGAAGCTGAAGTCGAGGGTGGTGAAGTACTGCTCCAGGGTCGCCTCGTCGAAGGCCTCCCAGCGCGAGGCCTGTTCGGCGACCTTGCCGACCTCCTCCAGGGAGAGGTTGCGGGAGGCGAGGAAGGCTTCGTGGACCTGCCGGGTGAGGGCCGGCTCGCGCTCCAGGTAGTCGCGCCGCGCCGCCCAGACCGCGAAGACGAACGGCAGGCCGGTCCACTCCTTCCACATGGCCCCGAGGTCGTGCACGTCCAGGCCGAGCTTGGGCCCGTAGTGCAGGTTCGCGCGCAGGGCCGCGTCGCCGATGAGGACGGCGGCCTCCGCCTCCTGCATCATCAGGCCGAGGTCGGGCGGGCAGGTGTAGTACTCGGGCTGCACGCCGTACCGCTCGGCCAGCAGGAGCTGGGCGAGCCGGACCGAGGTGCGGGAGGTCGAGCCGAGGGCGACCCGGGCGCCGTCCAGCCGGTCGAGCGGGACCTGCGAGACGATCACGCAGGACATCACCGGGCCGTCGCAGCCGACGGCGATGTCCGGGAAGGCGACCAGATCGTCGGCGTTGCGCAGGAACTCGACGAGGGTGACGGGCCCGATGTCGAGGTCGCCGCGCACGAGCTGCTCGCTGAGCTTCTCCGGGGTGTCCTTGGTCAGCTCGAAGTCGAGGAGCGTGCCGGTTCTCGCGAGCCCCCAGTAGAGGGGCAGGCAGTTCAGGAACTGGATGTGGCCGACGCGCGGCCGGGTGCGAGAATTGTCCACATCGCGAGACTAGACCCCGTGCTGTACGGTGCTGAGACCGGCCCCACCGTCAACCCACCCGTCCGGTGGTTCAAACATTCGGGTGACGTGATCTTGACCTCTATTGCTTTCGGCTGCCTGCGTGCTAGGCTCGCCGCAAGTTGCAGTTTGGTTTCCCTTGCAGTACAGAGCCTGCGGAGCATGTGACCGCGGGCTCTCGTCGTTTTCAGACGAATGCGTTGTGCAGCACAGTTTCGCACTTGCAGGTTCTGGAGCAGGGCAACCCTTTTGAGCCCAAGGAGGGCTTATGGCTACCGGAACCGTGAAGTGGTTCAACGCCGAAAAGGGCTTTGGCTTCATCGCCCAGGAGGGCGGCGGCCCCGACGTCTTCGTTCACTACTCCGCGATCAACGCCTCCGGCTTCCGCTCCCTCGAGGAGAACCAGCAGGTGAGCTTTGACGTGACGCAGGGCCCGAAGGGTCCGCAGGCGGAGAACGTCACCCCCGTCTGATCACTGCCTGATCGCAGAACCTGAGTGCAGTACCCAAGGAGCCCCACGCCGCAAGGCGACGGGGCTCCTGCCTTTTTCCGTTCATTTCCGGTTCACATGTGCTGCATGATCAGTACGAACTTTGTCCCGGCTGTGAGCGCTTCGTAAGCATGCGGGACATCGCCGCGGTAGGACATGTAGTCCCCGGGCGCCAGTTCGACCGTCTCCCCACGCGGCCCCGCCTTGACGCCTCCCTCTGTGACCACGATGTGCTCCGTGGTCCCGGGAATGTGCGGTTCGGAATCCCGTACGGCCCCAGGCTCCAGCCAGACGTAATAGATATCCCTGCGCGCACCCGGCGGGCTCGCCGACAACAGCGTCGCCAGATAGCCGGCCCGCTCGGAGTGCACGGCGGGTCCCGCGCCGGCCCGGATCACCTGGACCGCGGGCATGGGCGGCTCCACGAGGGCACTGAAGGGCACCCCGAGGGCCACGGCCAGCGCCCAGATCGTCTCCATGCTCGGATTCCCGCTCGCCGCCTCCAGCTGGGACAGCGTGGACTTCGCGATCCCGGCGCGCTTGGCCAGCTCGGACAGGGACAGCCCGGTGCGGGTGCGCTCACGCCTGAGGGACGCGGCGATCCACTCCATCGGAAGCCGGGCGGGCGGCCCGGACGGTGCCTCGGACATGTCGTTCGCTCCATCGGTACGATCGTTCGCCTTGACGGACTGGGTGTTCGCTGTTCATTGTAGAAAACATGCGTTCGCTACTCCGAACACGCTCATTCGGCCGAACGGGTCCCGGCACGCCGGAGACCGGCTCGCTGGTCCGGGACAGCTCCCTCGTCTGGCTGGCCAGTGGCATCGTCGGCGTCTCGTTCGGCGCGGTCTCCGTCGCGGGCGGGCTGCCTGTGTGGGTCCCGGTGCTGATGTCGCTGCTGGTGTACGCGGGATCGGCCCAGTTCAGCGCGGTCGGGGTGCTCCTCGCCGGAGGCGGTCCACTGGCCGCCGCGGCCACCGGCCTGCTGCTCAACACGCGTACGGCCGCCTTCAGCCTGGCGGTGGCCGAGACCATCGGTACCGGTCGCGCGACCCGTTTCCTGGGTGCTCATCTCGTCACCGACGAGACGGTCGCCTTCGCCCTCGCCCAGCCCGACCCGCGGCGGCGGCGCCGGGCGTTCTGGATCTCCGGACTCGGCCTGTTCGCCGTCTGGAACACCGGCGTACTGGCGGGGGCCCTCGCCGGCCGCGCCCTGGGCGACACCGCGCGCTACGGCCTCGACGCGGCCTTCCCCGCCGTCCTGGTGGCCCTGGTCGTGCCGACCCTGCGCGCCGACGCGACGCTGCGGCGCTGCGCCCTGCTCGGCGCCGCCCTGGCCCTGGCCGTGACGCCCGCGGTACCGGCCGGGGTGCCGGTGCTGCTCGCACTGGCCGGGCTGTTCCTGTACCGCCGCCCCGCCGGGGCCGCCGCATGAACGCCACGGTCGGCATGATCCTGGCCCTGGCCGTCGGCACGTACGCCTTCCGCCTGGTGGGCCCGCTGCTGCACGGCCGGGTCACGGTTCCGGCCCGGGTGCAGGAGCTGGCGTCGGCGGGCGCCGTCGTCCTGCTCGCCGCCCTGCTGGCCACGGGCGCCCTGACCGAGGGCGGCGGTTTCGCGGGCTGGGCCCGCCCGGCGGGGGTGCTGGCCGGAGGCCTTCTGGCGTGGCGTCGGGCGCCGTTCGCGGTGGTCGTCCTGGGCGCCGCGGCGACGACGGCACTGCTGCGACTGGCGGGGGTGGCGTAGTCCGGGGCTGCCAAAGCCCCGCTGTCAGTGGGCCTGGCTACGGTCCCTCTCCATGGCCGACTCCCGCGACTCCCGCGACTCCCACGACTTCCTCGCCGCCACCCGTACCTTCTACGACACCGTCGCCGACGACTACGCCGAGCAGTTCCGGGACGCGTACACCGCCAGGCCCCTGGACCGGGCCCTGCTCGCCGCCTACGCCGAACTCGTCGGCCCCGGCGGGCCGGTGGCCGACCTCGGCTGCGGACCCGGGCAGGTCACCGCGCACCTCGCCGCGCTCGGCCTGGACGTCTTCGGGCTCGACCTGTCCGAGTCCATGCTCGCGATCGCCCGCCGCGAGAACCCCGGGCTGCGCTTCGAGCAGGGCTCCATGCTGGACCTCCCCCTCGGGGACGGCGCGCTGGCCGGTGTCGTCGCCTGGTACTCGACCATCCACACCCCGGTGGACGAACTCCCTGCCCTGTTCGCCGAGCTCCACCGGGTCCTGTCCCCCGGCGGCCACCTCCTGCTCGCCTTCCAGGCCGGGGAACACACCCGCCGCCACGACCGCCCCTGGGGCCATCCGGTGGCGCTGGACTTCCACCGGCGCCGTCCCGAGCACCTGGCGGAACTGCTCGTGGACGCCGGTTTCACGCTCGGCTCCCGCACGGTTCGCGAACCCGACAGCGGCCTCGGTGAACCGGTCCCGCAGGCCTTCCTGTTCGCCCGGAAGCCCGCCTAGGAGCGGTTGAAACCAGGAGTACCGGGAGCCCGCCCCGTGCCGGGAACCGTCGGGGACGGCATGGGTATCGCCCGCCCCGAGCATCGGATGCGGCGTCGGGGAGAGGCCCGGCGACCGGATCACGATCCGTCTCTTCCTGGGGGTTCGACCTATGCGCGCCATCGCACTGCGTACGAAGACGGCTCTGACCGCGCTCACCGGCGCAGGCGTCCTGGCACTCGGCACCGCGGCGGCCGTCCCGGCGACCGGCATGGAGCACGCCCTGGTGCACATCGCCTCCGGTCTGACCGGCCACCAGGCGCAGTCCGTGCCGACCCTGGCGGACGAGCGCCCGCCCGGCCTCGTCCACTACTGACGGCGTTCGCGAACCGCGCACCGCGGCAACGACGGCACCGGCCGGGCTCACGCCCGTCGGTGCCGTTCTTCATGCGGGCCGGCCCGGTGTTTCCCGCCATCCACAAGGTTCGTTGCCTAGAGACAACGCCCCGCGTCCGTGACCCGCATCGCGTCGTACAGCGCCTCCGCCGCGCCCCGATGCTGACGTGCCATCGGTTCGTCGCCCAGCGCCTGCGCCGCCTCCGCCATGCCATGCAGGGCACGGGCGGTTTCGAAACGGTAGCCCAGGCGGGAGGCCAGATCGTGGGCGTGACGATGCAGTTCCATCGCCTGCTCGGGTGCGCCGCTGCGCAGGTGGACCAGGCCCACCACATTGGCCACGGTCGCCTGGCGCAGGGCCGTGCCCTCGGCGGAGACCAGGTCCAAGGCACGCTCGGCGTGTTCGGCGACCGAACGCATGTCGCCGAGGCGCTGACAGACCCGCGCCCACTGGGCGAGGACGACAGCTACGTTCGCGGGTTTCCGGGACTCGTCGCACAGTTCGAGAGCCTGCGCGAGGCAGGCCCTCGCCCGTTCGTCCTCGCCGGTGCCGAGGTGGGCCAGCGCCAGCCAGGTCAGTGAGGAGATCTCGTTGCTGCGCTCGCCCAGGCGCCGGTTCAGCTCGGTGGCCTGGGCCGCGTACCGGGCCGCTTCGGCATATCGGCCCGCCCAGGTCTCCACGGTGCTGAGGTTGGCCAGCGCCACAGCCTCCGCCCGAGGTGAGCCCAGCTCCCTGTGCAAGGCAATGCCTTGGTCCAGGTAGTTGCGCGCCTCGTCGAAGTTGCCTATCGCGCCGTGCAGCATGCCGAGCACATCGATGCACATCGCCTCGCCTCGGCGATCGTCGGTCGCAGCCAGCTCCAGGGCCTCCTGGGCGGTGGTGATCCCGTCCTGGAAGTCCCCCAGCCACCAGTGGGCCACGGCCAGGTTGCCCAGGCAGACGCTGAGCAGCGCCGAGTCGCCAAGCTGTCGGCAGGCATCGACACCGATGCGGCCGACCACCCGGAACTCCTCGTAGTGGCCCCGCAGGTCGAGATAGAAGAGCAGGTCGCGGGCGAGCAACGTGGCGGAGCGGTGCAGGCATCGGGCGCCCGCCTGTGCGACGACCGCGAGCAGCGCCTCGTGTTCCCGGTCGAACCAGGCCAGAGCCTGCTCGTCGCCGTCCAGCCGGGGCAGTTCGGGCGCGCTCGGCTCGGACGGGTTGCCGAAGCGGTCACGACCGGGGAAGAGCATCTTGCATGCCTGTTCGGTGGCCAGCGCGTAGTACGCCACGAGCCGCTCGACGGCGGACCCCTCGTCGTCCTCCACCTCCCGCACACTGATCGCATACGTCCGCACCAGATCATGGAATCCGTACAGCCCCGCCTCGTGCTGCTCCAGCAGATGCGCGTCGAGCAGGTGCTCCAGGACGTCCTCGGCGTCGTGGACGTCGGTGCCGAGCAGCGCGGCGGCCGAGTGGACGTCGATGGCGCTGCCGGGGTGCAGGCCGAGCAGCCGGAAGGCGACGCGCCGGTCCTCCTCCATCGCCTGGTACGACAGCCGGAGCGTGGCCTCGACGCTGCGTTCCCCGGCGCTCATCTCGCGCAGCCGCCGGGTCTCGTCGGCGAGCCGGTCGACCAGGTACCGGACGGTCCAGCGGGGGCGGTTGCGCAGCCGGGCGGTGGTGATACGCAGGGCGAGGGGCAGGCCGCAGCAGAGCCGGGCGAGCTGGTCGACGGCCTGGGGTTCGGCGGCGGTGCGGTCGGCGCCGAGCATCCGGGTGAGCAGGGTGGCGCTGTCGTCGGGCGAGAGCAGGCCGAGCGGGAGCCACTCGGCGCCGTCGAGTTCGAGCATGCGGACCCGGCCGGTGAGGATGGCCAGGCAGTCCTCGGAGGTGGGCAGCAGCGGCCGTACCTGGGCGGCGTCGGCGGCGTTGTCGAGAAGGAGGAGCAGCTTCCGCTGGGCGGAAACGGTTCTCCACAGGGTGGTGCGCCGCTCCAGGTCGTCCGGTATCCGGTCGTCCGGGATGCCGACGGTGCGCAGCAGGGAGTGCAGGACCGCGCCCGGCTCCTGCGCCTTCTCGCCGGGGCTGAATCCGCGCAGGTCGACGAAGAGCTGCCCGTCGGGGTAGTCCGGCGCGAGCAGGTGGGCGGCGTGCACGGCCAGGGTGGTCTTGCCGCTGCCGCCCATGCCGTCCACGCCGACGATGCGGGCGCACCCGCCGGCCGGGGCCCGGCCCACCTCCAGCAGCCGGGCCAGCTCATCGTCGCGGCCGGTGAAGTCCGGCAGGTCGTAGGGCAGGGTGCAGGGCGCGGGCTCGGATCCGGAAGGCCGGTCGAGGGGAGCGGGTGCGAGGTGGGCGGCGCGGTCGGCCACGGACTGCGGTACCCGGGGCGCCACTTCGGGGCTGTCGCGCAGAATGGCTTCGTACAGCCTTGTCAGCTCGGCGCCCGGGTCGATGCCCAGCTCCTCGACGAGCAGTTCGCGCACCCGGCCGAACTCCTCCAGCGCATCGGCCTGCCGGCCGCCCCGGTACAGGGCGAGCATCAGCCGCCCGCGCAGGGTCTCCCGCAGCGGGTGCGCGGTCACCAACTCGCGTAGAGGTCCGATGAGTTCGGTGGACTGGCCGAGTTCCAGCTGCAGCTCGAAGTACTGCTCGGCGACGGCCATGTGCCGTTCCTCGAGCGCGGCGGAGGCCGCGGAGATCACCGAACCGCCCGTTCCGGCCATGACCGGGCCCCGCCACAGGTCCAGACAGGCCCGCAGATGCCCGACGGCCTCCGCCGGCTGACCGGCGGCCACCGCCTGCCGGGCCTCGGCCGAGCGGCGGCCGAACTCGTGCAGGTCGAGCTGGCCCTCGTCGATGACGGCCCGGTATCCGGCGCCGTCGGTGACGATCAGTCCGGCGCCGCCCGGTATCCGGGTGCGCAGCGCGGCGACCGCCTTGCGGATCTGGTGGCCGGCGGTCTGCGGCGGCTCGCCGTCCCAGGCCGCGGCGACCAGCCGGGGCACCGGCACCATGCGCCCGGGCTCCAGTAAGAGCGTGACCAGAACGCGTTCCTGGGTCGGGCTGCCGAGTCTCAGCCGACGCTCGCCGTGCCAGCCCTCCAACGAGCCGAGGATGTTGAAGCGCACGACAGGCCGAGCGGATACCGCCGACTCCACGAACCCGTCCCCCCCGCCCCATCGCGTTGCCCGGCCCGAGATGTTCGGGACAATCCTAGGTTGTACCCGAACGGGCCACGCTGAAAGGCGACTTCACGTTACCGTGCGACACGTCTCGGCTCAGTCAAAAGCTAACCCTTTATGCAAGTTGAAGGAGCGAGGAACGCGCATCACCGGCCAAAGCCGGGTCATGGCGGAGAATCGCGCTCTCGACATGCCGCAGGGCGGGGGATGGCTGGATGCCGAGTTCGTCGTCGAGATGGCGGCGCATCCGGCGGAAGACGTCCAGGGCGTCGGCCTGCCGCCCCGAGCAGTACAGGGCGATCATCAGCTGCTCGCAGAAGCGTTCCCGCAAGGGGTGGTTGGTGTGCGCCTCTGTCAGCTCCGCGAGCACGGCGGCATGCCGGCCCAGCCGCAGCTCGGCGTCGAAGCGCAGCTCCATGGCCCGCATCCGGTACTCCTCGTACCGCGCACCGGCCAGCTGGCACAGCGTCCCGCCGGCGAACCCGCCGAAGACGGGGCCGCGCCACTGTGCGAGAGCGCCGCCGAGCAGCCGCGCGGTGCGCTCCGCGTCCTGCGGGGACGCCGACTCGGCCTGCCGTACCGTGCGCACGAACTCCGCGGCGTCCAGCTCGCCCTCGGTCACCACCAGCCGGTAGCCGGAGGGGTGGATGGTCACCCGGGATCCGGACCGGCCGGGCTCCAGGCTGCGCAGCCTGCGGCGCAGCCGGCTGACATGGGCCTGCAGGGCGTTGGCCTGGTTGTCGGGGACCGCGTCCCCCCACATCTCCTCGACCAGGCTCTCCCCGGACACCGACTGGCCCTCGCTGATCAGCAGGGTCTGCACCAGGGTGCGCTGCAGGTCGCCGGAGATCTCCGCCGGGCCGGACACGGTACGGATCTGCAGTGCCCCGAGGATCGAGAACTTCAGCATCCTGACTCCGCCTCCCGTTGACGTCGCTGGCGTCGTCGTCCTTCTTCCGGCGACGTATCAACAGTGCGGTCGGCCCGTACCGGATCGTTCCCGATCCGTTCCCGGTCGCCGGTCAGCCGCCGTCGCCGACGACCAGGGCGGTGAGGGAGGCGACCCGGCGGGCCGCCAGCTCGGGCGATTCGGCGTGCACGACGAGGTGTCCGGGGCGCAGCGCACCGGGCGGCGAGACGTGCCGGACGTGCGGCAGTATCCCGACCTCGGTGGTCTCCAGCCGCCACGGCGGGCTCAGCAGGGCCGCGGCCGCGAACCGGTTCGGCCGCACCGCGTCGACCAGCCGCCCGGCCAGCACCTCGATGGCGCCGGCCGTCAGGTCGAACCCGCCGGCCACCTTGACCAGTTCGGGCACCGGGTCGTCCCCGAGTCCCGCCCGGCAGCCGGTGATCACCGGCCCGCGCGAGGTGAGGGCGACGCTGATGTGGGCCGGTCCGTACTGGTACCCGGTCAGGTCCAGCAGCGCGGTCACCACCGCGCGCACCTCGGCGGCGGTGTCGTCGGTGAGCGGGGCGGGGTGGAGCAGGCCGTAGGGGGTGCTGGCGGTGATCCCGACGGCCTGGTGCATACCGTGCACGCTCAGCGTCTCCACGGTCAGCCGCAGATCGCCGGGGGCGACCTCGGTGCCCCCGGGGGAGAGCCGGTTGTCGCGGACCAGGCGCTGTACGGCCGCCGGGTCCGAGAGCACCCTGAGGGCGCGGGCCGGGTTGACGCACAGCCCGGCCTCGGCGGCCTCCGCGAGCGGTGCGCGCAGGGCCGCCTCGTCCGTTGCGTCGACCCGGATCGAGCGCACTTGGACACCCGCGTGCGCGGCCTCGCGGACGAGGCGCTGGTCAGGGTTCAGCAGGAAGATTCGGCGGACGTCGTTGTCTTCTTTCATGCCTCTGCTCGTGGTGACGGAGTCGGCGAGGGTGGAAAGGCAGGCTACGAGCGGGCGTTACCGATCCGATCCCGGCCGGTTCCCGAGGTGGTGCGTGGGCCCAAGACGCTCACTTCTTCTGTGTGGTCGACCAGTTGACGACACACCTGGATACAGGTGCATCCCTCCTACGCTACCCGCTCCCCGGCACTTGCCGGGGGCGGATTCACGGCAAAAACAGAACAGCCGGTTTACCGCGCTGTCCGGCCGTTTCAGGGCACAGCCGGTACGCCGCAGCGTTCGACGACCGTGTCCGCGAAGGCCCTCGCGGGCGGACCGAGCGCGTCCCAGCGGCGGACCGCCCAGCCGACCGGCAGGGGCCGCAGCCCCGGCAGCGGCACGAGCCGGAGCGCGCCCTCGCCGGGCACCGGCAGCCCCGGTACGGCGGGGACGACGGCCCGTCCCACCCCCAGCTCGGCCAGCAGCAGCGCGGTGTCCCAGTCGGCGACGCTGGTGTCGTGGCCGAGCCGGACGCCCCACTCGGCGCAGGCGTCCTCGAGCTGGGCGGCGGAGGCGGAATTCGGCGGCAGCCGGATGAGTCGTACGTCGGTCAGATCGGCCGGATCCAGATGGGTGCGCGTGGCCAGCGGGTCGTCGGCGGGTACGGCGAGCACCCAGGGCAGCTCGACGACGGCGCGCTGCTCGATGCCGCGCACCGGGGGGCCGAGGGTGATCCAGGCCAGATCCAGGGTGCCGTCGGTGAGCGCGTCGAAGCTGCCGCGGCCGGAACTGACCGTTCGGAACTCGAGGTTGACCTGGGGGTGGCGGCGCCGGAAGGTGACGACGGCGTCGGACATGAAGTGCCGGACGGTGGTGGCGCCGGTGGCCACGCGGACGTGTCCGCCGTGCCCGTCGAGCAGGTCGCGCAGCTGCCGTATCGCCAGGTCGAGGCCCGAGATCCCCTCGGCCGCCGCGGCTTCGAGGATCCGGCCGGCCCGGGTGGGCACGACCCCGCGCGGCTGCCGCTCCAGCAGGGCCACTCCGGTCTCCCGCTCCAGGCGTTTGACGTGCTGGCTGACGGCGGACTGGGTGCAGCCCAGCTCCCGTGCGACGGCGCTGAGGCTCCCGGCCCGGCACACCGCCACGAACACACGAAGGTCGTCCAGGGTCACAACACCCAAGCTAGCACTTGGGTTTGGGGAGAAAACCTTAGGATTGACTGGCTTCGGCGGCCGTACGAGGATCGACTCCGGGCCGCAACCGACCCAGGCGGCAACCCGCTCCACGCTCCTCGCCGAGTCCGGACCGAGGCGGGGCCGGCGGGAGCGGGTGCCGACCGTCTCAACGGGTGTAGAGGCTCTCCACCTCGGCCGCGAAGTCCTGCATGATCTGCTGCCGGCGCAGCTTCATCGAGGGGGTCAGATGGCCCGCCACCTCGGTGAAGTCCACGGGCAGCACGGCGAATCGGCGGATCGACTCGGGCCGGGACACCAGTTTGTTGGCCTCGTCCAGCGCCCGCTGCAGGACGGCCTCCAGCTCCGGGTCGCCGACCAGGAGTTCCGGCGGCACGGGATGCTTGCCGTTCATCTGGCGCCAGTGCGTGATGCCGTCGGGGTCCAGGGTGATGAGGGCGGCGACGTAGGGGCGGGCGTCGCCGACGAGCATGCACTGGGAGATCAGCGGGTGCTGGCGCAGCCAGTTCTCCAGCGGTGCCGGTGCCACCGACTTGCCGCCGGCCGTGATCAGCAGCTCCTTCTTGCGGCCGGTGATGGTCAGATAGCCCTCGTCGTCCAGCTCGCCGAGGTCGCCGGTGGCCAGCCAGCCGTCCCGGGTCGCGGGGACGACGCCGCCCGCCTGCGGGTCCCAGTAGCCGCGCAGGACGTGGTCGCCGGCGATCAGGATCTCGCCGTCCGCCGCGATGCGCACCCTGGTGCCGGGCAGCGGCCAGCCGACCGTGCCCAGGCGAGGCTTGAGCGGCGGGGTCACCGTCGAGGCGCCGGTGGTCTCCGTGAGGCCGTAGCCCTCGAAGATCTCGATGCCGGCACCGGCGTAGAAGGCGGCCAGGCGGCGGCCGAGGGGCGAGCCGCCGCAGATGGCGTACTTGACCTTGCCGCCCATGGCGCTGCGGATGCGCCGGTAGACGAGCGGGTCGTAGAAGGAACGGGCCGTTTTCAGGGCCCGGTTGGGGCCGCCGCCGGTGCCGGTCTGGCGGGCCTCCAGCGCCTCCCCGTAGCGCACGGCCACGGCGGAGGCGCGGTCGAAGGCGGCCACCCGGCCGCCCGTCTCCGCCTTGGCCCGCGCGGAGTTGTAGATCTTCTCCAGCATGTACGGGATGGTCAGCAGACAGGTCGGCCGGAAGGCGGCCAGGTCCGGCAGCAGGTCCTCGGCCTTCAGGCTGGGCGCGTGCCCGAGCCGCACCCGGGCCCGGACGCAGGCGATCGCCACCATCCGCCCGAAGACGTGGGACATCGGCAGGAACAGCAGCACCGAGACCTCCTCGCCCGACTTCGCCTTGAAGATCGGGTAGAGCAGTTCGACGGCGTTGTCGACCTCGGCGAAGAAGTTGCCGTGCGAGAGGGCGCAGCCCTTGGGCCGTCCGGTGGTGCCGGACGTGTAGATGAGCGTGGCGAGCGTGTCGGGCCCCAGCATCCCGCGCCGGACGCCCACTTCGCCGTCCGGCACCTGGTCGCCCAGCTCCGCCAGCCGCTCCACGTGCCCCTTCTCGATCACCCACAGGTGCCGCAGGTCCGGTATGCGCTCCAGCTCGGGGGCGATGGCCGCGGCCTCCCCCGCGGTCTCCGTGACCAGGGCCTTCGCGCCGGAGTCGTGCAGGATCCAGCGGGTCTGGAAGACGGAGGAGGTGGGGTAGACGGGGACGGTGACCAGACCGGCCGCCCAGGCGGCGAAGTCGAGCAGGGTCCACTCGTACGTGGTGCGGGCCATGACGGCGATCCGGTCGCCCGGCACCAGCCCCTCCGCGATCATCCCCTTCGCCACCGCGAGCACCTGCCCGGCGAACTCCGCGGCGGTCACGTCCGTCCAGCTGCCGTCGGCGAACCTGCGGCTGAGCACGATCGCGCCGGGGGCCGCCTCGGCGTTGTCGAACGGCAGGTCCGCGAGGGAGCCGTGCTTGACCGGCGGCGCGAACGGCGGGACGTACGCCTCCCGCACGGCACCGTCCAGCCGCCGGGTCTCGGGCGCCACCAGGACCGGCAGGCCGTCGTAGTCGGTGGCCGAGACCGTGGCGCCGGAGGAGACAGGGGAGTTCGGGTACGGCGTGGACACGGGCGGCTCCTCGGGCGTGCAGCGGCGAACTGCTTGCTGCATGACGTACGTACCTCGTGCGGCGAGGTGTTCACCGGCGACCCTCGAACAGGAGTTACCGCTGGTTAGGCAGGTGATCGTACGAGGCCCCTGTGGGGGGCTTGTGCGGGTTCGGCGGCGGTCCGGAGCCGGGGGTGTGCAGCCTCGGGGGGTATGTGAGGGAGTTTCAACTTCCCCCACCCGCCCGCCCGCCCACCCCTGTCGGCCGAGGTGGTCCAAGGTGACTCATCTCGACCGCTCCCCAGTCGTGGCATAGGCTTACCTACGGTAACCTTACTCCAGAGTAAGGACTTTGGACCGAGTCGTGCGGGAGTTGGACATGGCCGACCGCCGTCTGAGCTTCACCCTGGCCGCCGCTCCCGCGCTGGCCCCGCTGCTGGCCCGGGGCGCGCTGCGCTCTCCCCTCAAGCGCCCGTCCCCGGAAGCGGACTTCCCGCGCACCCGGCTGGTGCTGCCCGGCCTGCGCATCGACCTGGCCCGGCTGGCCGCCTACGAGCGGGTGTGCGGCTTCGCCACCGGCTCGGCCGACGGCACGGACGCGCTGCCCGTCACCTATCCGCACGTCCTCGGCTTCCCGCTGGCCATGCGCCTGATGAGCGGCCGGGACTTCCCGCTGCCGCTGCTCGGCCTGGTCCACACCTCGGTCGAGATCGTCCGCCGCACCGCCCTGCCGGCCACCCGGGAGTACGAACTGGCCGTCCACATCGAGGGGCTGACCCAGCACCGGCGCGGCACACAGGCCACGGTGGTCACCGAGCTGTCGGCCGGCGGGGACGCCGTGTGGGAGTCGCGGAGCACCTACCTCGCCCGGCACCGGACACCCGGCCGGCCCGGCCGGCCCGGGGACGAGCGCCCGGCCCCGCTGCCCGTCCTGGCCGAGTGGCGGCTCGCCGGGGACGTCGGCCGCCGCTACGGCGCCGCCTCCGGTGACCGCAACCCCATCCACCTGCACCCCCTCGCCGCCCGCCTCTTCGGCTTCCCGCGGGCCGTCGCGCACGGCATGTGGACGGTCGCCCGCAGCCTGGCCGCCCACGGCACGAGCGGCTCCACCGCGGTCCGGGCCGAGTTCCGGGCGCCGGTACTGCTGCCGGGGACGGTGAGGTACGGCGCGGACGGCGCGGGCCGTTTCGAGCTGCGGGGCGCCGGGGGCCGCCTGCACCTGACCGGGGAGGTGAGCTAGGCGCCGTACGGGTGCGTCGCCGTTGCCGGGTGGGGGTGCATGGGGGTTGTTCGCACCCGGCAACGATGAGGACCCCGACGGCGCCTAGTCCTGCGGCGGAGCCCAGGGACGCCCCTGCATCAGATTGCCCAGACCCGACCAGGCGAAGTTCATCAGGGTGGACGCGGCCTCCCTGGCGGTGACGCCGTCCGTGGTGTTCGCCCAGGCGGCGAGGGACTCGGCGGCGCCGACCAGGGCCTCGGCCAGGCCTGCGACCTCGTGGTCACGGAGGTCGGGGTCCCGGTGGGCGGCACGGGCCGCCTCTGCGATCAGCTGGGTCACGAACGCGACGATCTCCTCGCGCATCGCGCTGACCTCGGCGGCGAAGCTCTCGCCGTGGGTGCGGGCCTGGAGGTGCAGCACGGACCAGCCGTCGGGGTGCTCGGCGGTGTGCGCGAAGAACGCCTGGAGCCCGTCCCACAGCTGGCGGTCGGCGGGCAGCCCCGCGCGGACCCCGGCCCGGACGGCCTGGGTGAGGGCACCGGCCTCGCGGCGGATGCAGGCGGTGAAGAGGTCTTCCTTCGAGTTCAGGTACAGATAGACCAGCGGCTTGGACACGCCCGCCAGCTCGGCTATCTCGTCCATCGAGGCGGCCATGTAGCCGCGTTGGCCGAAGATCCGCACGGCGGCATCGAGCATCTGCTGCTCCCGAACCGCCCTCGGCATCCGTTTGGTCTTCACGGCACCCATGAGGGGCAAGCCTAGTTGGGCGTGGCTGCCCCGCCCTGCGCCCGCGCGGAGTCGTCCGCCACGTCCTCCTGGCTGCGGTTGGCATCCAGGTTGGCCTTCATCCGGTCGACCCGGCCCACGATCTGCACGGAGGCCCGGTCCCGCTCCCTGCGCAGCACCACGAAGCTGATCGGCGCCGAGAGCACCAGAGCGAGCAGCATGACCCACAGGAAGTTGGAGTCGCCGAAGCCGCGCGGGAAGATCCCGGAGTAGACGGCTCCCCAGACGACCACGAAGCAGCCGGCGAAGATGCCGAGGCGCATCAGCGTGTAGCGGAGCATCTCAATCCACTCTTCCGATTCCAAATAGGGGCACCGTCCAGTGAAGCACGGTGTGGACCCGATCTTGCAGCGGGGTCAGGGCAGCGGCAGCAGCATGAAGATGTCGTCCCGGTCGTCGCCGGGCGCGACCCGGATCGCGCCGGGTATCCGGCCGACCTCCTTGTAGCCGCAGGAGCCGTAGAACCGCTCCAGGCCGAGGCCGCCCCGGCAGGTGAGCCGGATGGCCTCGATGCCGTCGAGGCCGCGGGCGGCGTCGGCCGCGGCCTCCAGGAGGTCGCGGCCGTAGCCCTTGCCCTGGTGCCGGGGGTGGACCATCACCGTGTACAGCCACACCCAGTGCCGCATCAGCCGGTGCGTGTTGCGGGTGAGGAACGCGGTCGCCACGACCGCGCCCGTCCCGTCCCGGCCCACCAGCAGCCGGGTGCGGCCCTCGGCCATCGCGACGAGGTGCCTGACCAGCTCGGGGCGTATCTCGTCCGTGGTCACCGGCGGCACGAAGCCGACCGAGCCGCCCGCGTTGGACACGTCCGCCCACAGCGAGAGCACCTCGTCCCTGAGGGCGGGCGAGACGGCCGGGTCCAGCTCGAACGACAGCGTCACCGGCTCAGACCCGCATGGGCTGCGGCGACTCCCGGCGCAGCGGGTCCGGGCCGTCGTACTCGCGGATGATCTCGTACCGGGTGTTGCGCTCCACCGGACGGAAGCCGGCGTCGCGGATCAGGTCCAGCAGGTCGTCGCGGGTCAGCTTGTTCGGGGTGCCGTAGTTGTCCGCGTCGTGCGTGATCTTGTACTCCACCACCGAGCCGTCCATGTCGTCGGCGCCGTGCTGGAGGGCGAGCTGGGCGGTCTGCACGCCGTGCATGACCCAGAAGACCTTGACGTGCGGCACGTTGTCGAAGAGCAGCCGGGAGACCGCGAAGGTCTTCAGCGCCTCGGCGCCGGTCGCCATCTGGGTCCGGGCCTGCAGCCGGTTGCGTACCTTGCCGTCCTTCATGTCCACGAAGTCGTGCTGGTAGCGCAGCGGGATGAAGACCTGGAAGCCGTTCGTCTCGTCCTGCAGCTCACGTAGGCGCAGGACGTGGTCGACCCGGTGGCGGGGCTCCTCGATGTGCCCGTACAGCATGGTGCACGGGGTCTTCAGACCCTTCTCGTGCGCCAGCCGGTGGATGCGGGACCAGTCCTCCCAGTGGGTCCTGTGGTCCACGATGTGCTGGCGGACCTCCCAGTCGAAGATCTCCGCGCCGCCGCCGGTGAGGGACTCCAGACCGGCGTCGATCAGTTCGTCGAGGATCTCGGAGGCGGACAGCCCGGAGATGGTCTCGAAGTGGTGGATCTCCGTCGCCGTGAACGCCTTCAGCGAGACGTCCGGCAGGGCGGCCTTCAGCTCCCGCAGCGAGCGCGGGTAGTAGCGCCACGGCAGGTTGGGGTGCAGGCCGTTGACGATGTGCAGCTCGGTGAGGTTCTCCGACTCCATCGCCTTGGCGAGCCGGACGGCCTCCTCGATGCGCATCGTGTACGCGTCCTTCTCGCCCGGCTTGCGCTGGAAGGAGCAGTAGGCGCAGGAGGCCGTGCACACGTTGGTCATGTTGAGGTGCCGGTTGACGTTGAAGTGGACGACGTCGCCGTTCTTCCTCGTCCGCACCTCGTGCGCGAGACCGCCGAGCCATGCCAGGTCGTCCGACTCGTACAGCGCGATGCCGTCCTCACGGGTCAGCCGCTCACCGGAGCGGACCTTCTCCTCCAGCTCGCGCTTGAGCCCGACGTCCATGCCAACACCTTTCCTCGACAGCCCGACCAACCGTACTCCCCGCCCTTCGGGCGGACGGCACCCCCCACACGGCGCCGAAAGCTCCCCCACCCTTCGGGCGGGCGGTACCCCCACACGGCGCCGAAAGCTCCCTACACCTCTTCGGGAAGTTCGCCGACCCGGTTCTCCCACTTGGTGGACAGCACGATCGTGGTGCGGGTGCGGGAGACGCCCTTGGTCCCGCTCAGCCGCCGGATGATCCGCTCCAGCCCGTCCACGTCGGCCGCCCGCACCTTGAGCA
This sequence comes from Streptomyces sp. NPDC044064, assembly GCF_056434245.1. Classification (NCBI taxonomy): domain Bacteria; kingdom Bacillati; phylum Actinomycetota; class Actinomycetes; order Kitasatosporales; family Streptomycetaceae; genus Streptomyces; species Streptomyces sp. NPDC044064. The sequence continues at coordinate 86,649 of NZ_JBWKFN010000015.1, read as the reverse complement.
TGTAGGAGTCGTCGCCGGCGATGAACCAGCAGTCCTCGATCTCGGGGAGTTCCTTCAGCCGCTGGGCCACGTCCTCGTGGTCGGCGGCGTCGGACAGCGAGATGCCGATCAGGGCGGTCACGCCGAGGCCGAGGGAGGCCGCGTTCACGGTGGCGCGGTAACCGGTGATGACACCGGCCGCCTCCAGCCGGTTGATGCGGTCGGTGACACTGGGTCCCGACAGGCCGACGAGGCGCCCCAGCTCCGCGTAGGAGGCCCGGCCGTTCTCCCTCAGGGCCTGGATGAGCTGCCTGTCCACCGCGTCCATGCGATCGAAGCCTTCCCCTGGAAAAGTTCTGACGTTGCTGAAGTGATGAGAGGTACTGCGACTTGCTCGGCTAACGGGCCGCTGAACCGCCGCCCAGATCGCCCTTCCAGCGCCGGTACAGACCGTGCCCGACGCCCGCCGCGTCCAGCACCCGCCCGGCGACGAAGTCCACCAGATCCTGGATGTGGGTCGCGCCCGCGTAGAAGGCGGGCGAGGCCGGCACCACACTCGCCCCCGCGTCGTCGAGTGCGACCAGGTGCCGCAGGGTCTGACCGTTCAAGGGGGTCTCCCGTACGGCCACGACCAGCGGCCGGCGCTCCTTCAGTGTGACGCTCGCCGTGCGCTGCAGCAGATCCTTGGACAGCCCGAGGGCGACACCGGCGACACAGGCGGTCGAGGCGGGCACGATGAGCATCCCCTTCGCCGGGTACGACCCCGAGGACGGCCCCGCCGCGAGATCCCCCGCGCTCCAGTACCGCACCGCGCTGACGTCCACGTCGAACGTCCCGGGCTTGCCGTCGGCGCCCCGGGCCAGCCATTCCCGCAGGTCCTCCTGCCAGTGCGCGTCCCGGAACGAGATCCCCGTCTCGTCCAGCAGCGTCAGCCGCGAGGCCCGGCTGACCACCAGGTCCACGGCCTCCCCGGCGTCCAGCAGCGCCCGCAGCACGGCAGCGGCATACGGCGTCCCGGAAGCTCCGGACACCCCCACGATCCAAGGCGCGCGCTGCGTATTTCCTGCGTTCACACCTTGAGCGTACCGGCGGACGAATTGGTGCTCAGGCCGGGCCACCCGCGGCACCGCACCGTACTCAGACAGTCAGCCCTCGAACCAGAAGATCCAGCAGCGCGCACACGAACAGGGCAATGCCGATGAAACCGTTGACGCTGAAGAACGCCCTGTTCAGACGGGACAGGTCATGCGGGCGGACGATGCGGTGCTCGTATCCGAAGGCGGCCGCGACGATCACCAGGCCCAGCCAGAAGAAGGCGCCGGCGTGGGTGCTCAGGGCGTACCAGACGAACAGGGCCGTGGTGACGGCGTGGCACGCGCGTGCGCCCCAGATCGCCGCCGGGATGCCGAAGCGGGCCGGGACCGACATGACGCCGGTCTCGCGGTCGGTCTCGACGTCCTGGCAGGCGTAGATCAGGTCGAAGCCGCCGATCCAGATGCCGACGGCGAGGCCCAGGATCACCGCGTCCCAGGACCACTCGCCGGTGATCGCGAGCCAGCCGCCGACCGGGCCCATCGCCTGGGCGAGGCCCAGGATGGCCTGCGGGAAGTTCGTGAACCGCTTCCCGTACGGGTAGACCACCATCGGGATCACCGCGATGGGGGCCAGGGCCAGGCAGAGCGGGTTCAGCAGGGCGGCCGCGCCGAGGAAGACCGCCAGGGCGATCAGGGCGCCGGTCCAGGCGTGCTTCACCGACATCGCGCCGGTCACCAGCTCGCGGTGTGCCGTCCGCGGGTTCCGGGCGTCGATCTCGCGGTCGATGATCCGGTTGACCGCCATGGCGAAGGTGCGCAGGCCGACCATGCAGACGGTGACGAGGAGGAGCCGTCCCCAGTGGATGTTCCGGTCCCACTGGAACATCGCGGTGAGGGCGGCGATGTAGGCGAAGGGGAGCGCGAAGACCGAGTGCTCGATCATCACCAGGCGCAGGAACGCCTTGGTGCGTCCCGGCTGCGGGAGTGCCGCGGAGGCGCTGCTCACAGGCCGTACTCCTTCCAGCGGCGGTCCACCAGGGCCGCCGTATCCGGGTCGGACTCCACCATGTCCGGCCATCCGCCGTCGCGCGTGTAGCCCTCCTCGGGCCACTTCTTCGTCGCGTCGATGCCCGCCTTGCCGCCCCAGAACTGCTGGTAGGAGGCGTGGTCGAGGTGGTCGACGGGGCCTTCCGCGACGGTCAGGTCACGGGCGTAGTCCGTGTTGCCGAGGGCCCGCCAGGCGACCTCGTGCAGGTCGTGCACGTCGCAGTCGGAGTCGACGACCACGATCAGCTTGGTGAGGGACATCATGTGGGCCCCCCAGATCGCGTGCATGACCTTCTGTGCGTGCTTCGGGTACTTCTTGTCGATCGAGACGATCGCGCAGTTGTGGAAGCCGCCGGCCTCGGGCAGGTGGTAGTCGACGATGTCCGGGACGATGATCTTCAGCAGGGGCAGGAAGAAGCGCTCCGTGGCGCGGCCGAGCGGGCCGTCCTCCGTCGGGGGCCTGCCCACCACGATCGACTGGAGCAGCGGGCGCTTCCGCATCGTCACACAGTCGATCTTCAGCGCCGGGAACGGCTCCTGCGGCGTGTAGAAGCCGGTGTGGTCGCCGAAGGGACCCTCGGGGAGCATCTCGCCGGGCTCCAGCCAGCCCTCAAGGACGACCTCGGCGTTCGCGGGGACCTGGAGCGGGACCGTCTTGCAGTCGACCATCTCGATGCGCTTGCCCGCGATGAACCCCGCGAAGAGGTACTCGTCGATGTCGCCGGGCAGGGGCGCGGTGGAGGCGTAGGTGACGGCAGGGGGGCAGCCGAAGGCGATGGCCACCGGGAGGCGCTCGCCGCGCCGGGCCGCCACCTGGTAGTGGTTCCGGCTGTCCTTGTGGATCTGCCAGTGCATGCCGATGGTGCGCCTGTCGTGCCGCTGGAGGCGGTAGAGCCCGAGGTTGCGGATCCCGGTCTCCGGGTCCTTGGTGTGGGTGAGCCCCAGGTTGAAGAAGGAGCCGCCGTCCTTCGGCCAGGTGAACAGGGCCGGGAGCCGGTCGAGGTCCACGTCGTCGCCGCGCAGGACGACTTCCTGTGCGGGCGCTTCCTTCACCTTCTTCGGCGGCACGTGCGCCATCGCGCCCAGCTTCCCGAACGCCTCGCGCACGCCCACGAACCCGTGTGGCAGCTCGGGCCGCAGCAGCCCGCCGATCTTCTCGGAGATCTCGCCGTACGACTTCAGGCCCAGCGCCTTCAGCAGCCGCCGGTCGGTCCCGAAGACGTTCATCGCGAGGGGCATCGCCGAGCCCTTCACGTTCTCGAAGAGCAGCGCCGGTCCCCCGGACTTCTGCACCCGGTCGACGATCTCCCCGACCTCCAGATACGGGTCGACCTCGGCCTTGATGCGCTTGAGGTCTCCCTCGCGCTCCAGCGCCCTGAGCAGGGAGCGAAGATCGTCGTAAGCCATGTGTCCCAGTATCTGTCACCCGCTAACCTGGGCCCGCCACCGGGGCCCACTCACCTGTCGGAAAGAGCGCACACCGATGCTCAGGTATCTGCCGTTCCTGCTGGTCCTGGCGTTGTGGATCTACGCCTTCGTGGACTGTCTGAACACTCCCGAAGAAGAGGTGCGCCACCTGCCGAAGGTGGTTTGGGTGATCATCATCCTGCTGTTCGGCGAGGTGCTGGTGGGCCCGGTCGCCTGGCTGGTCACCGGCAAGGTGCGGCGCGCCCCCGGGGCGGGCTCCGCTCCGTCCCCCTTCCCGGCGGGACACCGCGGCGCCGCCGCCTGGGTCGCCCCCGACGACAACCCCGAGTTCCTCAAGTCCCTCGACAAGGACGACCCGAAGAGCGACTGACACATGGAACTCCGGCTGCTCGTCACCTTCGAGAAGGTCGCCACGGTCCTGAGCTTCACCCGTGCGGCGGCCGAACTGTCGTACGCGCAGTCCAGCGTGACGAGCCAGATCCGCGCCCTGGAGTCCGACCTGGGCGTCGAGCTGTTCGACCGGCTCGGCAGCCGCATCAGGCTCACCGAGGCGGGCGGGCGGCTGCTGCCCTACGCCCGGCAGATCATCGAGCTGGCCGAGGAGGCCCGGGCGGCCGTCACCGGTGCCGAGGAGCCGTCCGGCACCCTCACGGTCGGCACCATGGAGTCCCTGACCTCCTACCGGCTGCCTCCGCTGCTGGAGTACTTCCACCACCGCCACCCGAAGGTGCGGCTCGCCCTGCGGACCACCATCGGCGACGAGACCCGGCGGGCGCTGCGGCAGGGGACGTACGACGTCGGTTTCCTGATGGAGGAGGAGACCCGGCATCCGGGTCTGGAGAGCGCGGTGCTCGCGGTGGAGCCGCTGGCGCTGGTCGCGGCGCCCGGACACCCGCTGGCCGGACGGCCGGTCACGACGGCCGACCTGACCGGGCAGGCCCTGCTGGCCACCGAGCCCGGCTGCGCCTACCGGGACCTGTTCGAGCGGGAGCTCACCGCGCTGAAGCCGGTGGAGTTCATGGAGTTCGGCACGATCGAGGCCACCAAACGCGCGGCGGCGGCCGGCCTCGGGACGGCACTGCTGCCCGAGGTGACGGTCGCCGCCGAACTCGCGGAGGGCTCCCTGGTACGGCTCGGCTGGGAGCCTCCGTTCACGCTTCGCACGCAGCTGGCGTGGCGGTCCGGGAAGCGGCTTCCGGCTCATGCGCGGCTGTTCGTGGAGCAGGCGCGGCGGCTCGTGGCCGAGCAAGGGTGACCTTCAGGCTCGCCGTCACGATCAGCGGGACGCCCAGCGCCTGGACGAGGCCGATGTGGTGGCCGTACACCGCCCAGTCCATCACCATCGCGACGGCCGGGTAGACGAAGGCGAGTACGGCGATCTTCGCGGTGGGCAGCTGGGCGTAGGCGGCGTACATGAGCACGTACATCACGCCGGTGTGGATGAGGCCGAGCCCGATCAGCCAGCCCCAGTCCCAGCCTGTGCCGGCCATCGCGCCGAAGTCGGTGAACGGGAGCAGCAGCGGGATGCCGACCAGGACCTGGACGAGGGCGATCAGATGCGGGCGCACGCCGGTGATCCGCTTGGTGACCAGGGTGGACAGGCCGTAGAGGAGGGCGGCGAGCAACGCCTGGCCGATGCCGGTGAGGTAGGCACCGCCGCCGGTGAAGTCTGCGGGGGTCACGCCGGAGACCAGGATCAGGCCCGCGAAGGCGACGGCGATCCAGCCGACACGGGCGGCGGTGAGCCGCTCCCGGAAGAGGAGGGCGCCGAGGAGGACCACGTAGAAGGGCTGCGTGTGGTAGACCACGGTGGCCACGGAGATGGACGTGTTCTCGTACGACTGGAACAGCAGCACCCAGTTGAAGACGATGAACACCCCGCCCAGGACGGCGAGTCCGAGGGTGCGCGGGGTGAAGCCGTGGTCCCGCAGCCAGCCGCGTGCGACGACGTAGCCGCCGAGGGCGAGGGCGCCGAACAGGACGCGGAAGAAGACGACGTCGAAGGGCGGGGCGCCCGATTCGACGACGAAGACGCCGAGGGTGCCGGACAGCATCATCGCGGTGGTCAGCTGGGCCGTGCCCTTGTGCTCTGAGGTCATGCCCGGAAGCTACGAGCGGCCGCCGATACCGGTCCACGGGCTGGTGGGGCGTCCTGCCGATGGGGGCATCGGCGGTGCCGATGGGCGCAGGTCGGACGCCCTCACTGGAAGACGGCCACCGGGTACTGCAGCACGACCTCGCGGGTGCCGGAGCGCCAGCTCGTCACCTTGCCCAGGCAGTGTGCCTGGAACTCGCCCTCGGGCAGCTGCCGGTCCGGGGTGCGCAGCCCCTCGACGCGCAGGACGACCCTCAGGTGCGCGGCCTGCTCGCCGTCTCCGTAGGGAGCCCGCATCACCAGCGTCTCGCCCCGGGTGCCCTGCGCCTCGAACCGGCCGGTGATCATGACGAACTCGCCGATCTCGCTGAGTACCACCTCGTCGGCGGCCCCGTCCGCGAGCAGGGCCCGGTTCGGCGTGACCGTTGCGGAGTCCCGCCGCAGCCGCACCCGGACGAGCGCGTCCCCGCGCTGCAGGACGGACAGCAGCAGGCCGATCACGGAGATCGGCTCGCTGTTCTCGACGTACTTGGCGACGACCTCGGTGGTTCTGCCCCCGGTCAGCTGGAACAGCAGGGACACCATGGGAATCACCGCCAGACAGCCGGTGTTGCGGACCCGCCGCTCCTCGACCTCCCGGCGCAGCGCCGACCGGTAGTTGCCCATCTTGAACAGGCTCATGACGGCGTCGTTGTCCAGGTACAGCGGAAGGTAGCTGGGGTCCTCGGGTGCCTTCCTGGCCCGCCGGACGGCCTGCCGTACGACGAGCGCGGCCAGCACGAGCAGGCCGGCGAAGGCCGCCAGCCACCATGTCATCGCGCCCCACCAGGCGCTCCACCAGGTGCCGTCAAGAACAGCCACGGATCTCCTTGAACGCGCCGGACAGGGACGAGCCGTCGGCGTCGACCATGCGGCCGCCGGTCACCGAGGCGACCTGCCGCAGTTCCGCCGCGTCGGCGTCCCCGAAGTGGACGGGATAGGTGTGCACCGCGCGGGCCTCGGCGGGGCGGGCCCGGTAGCGGCTGACGAACGTGGCGCGGTCGATGCCCGCGTTGCTCTCGCCGTCGGTCATCAGCACGATGGACACCGCCCGCCCGGGGTCCTCGCGCACGGCCCGTTCGGCGGTGGCGTAGCCGTGGTCCAGGGCGGACCAGACCGCCGTGGAGCCGTCGTAGCCGCCGTCGGCGACGAAGTCCGCGAGCCGGGTGAGGTCGGCCGCGCCGTGGACGGTGACCGTGCGCTCGTCCAGGGGCCGGCCGCCGAAGCGGACCGCGGTCAGCCGCTCGCCCTGGTAGAAGCGGACGAACTTGGCCACGGCCGAGGAGTCCGCCCCGCTCAGACCCGCGAACGCGGCGCGCAGCGCGGTCGTACGGGCGCCGCGCATGGAGTCGGAGAAGTCGAGCAGGAAGATCACCTGGTCGGCGGCGCGGCGCCGGGGGTCTCCGTAGTCGTCCAGGAGCCGGTCGAGGACGGCCGGGTCGTCGGGGAAGTACAGCGCGTTGTCCAGGGGCGCCCGCAGCCGTTCGTCGCGGTGGACGGCGGTGTCGACCGGGCGGCGCAGGGTGCGCCGCATGATGTCCCGCTGGTGGCCGGCGTCCGTCAGCCACTCCACCACCCGGTCGTAGGCGTCCCGGCGGGCGGGGTCGAGCAGGAGCAGCGGGTAGTCGGACAGGACCATGCCGTCGGCGGGGTGCACGATGTCGAGCGGCTGCGCCAGCCGTCCGGAGGCGTTCAGGGTCAGCAGTTCGGACTCGTAGGTGATCAGGGCGTTGGTGCGGCCGGGGCGGCGGGCGAAGGCGTCGAGCAGGTCGTGGGAGGTCGCGGCGGTCAGGGTCTGGCCGGAGCGGAAGCCGCGCAGCCGGTCGCAGCTGACGTCCTCGGGGCGCAGGGCGCCGCCGGTGCCGGCCGCGGCGGTGGCGACACCGACGAGGGCGGCGAGGCCGCTGTTGCTGTGCCGGGGGTCGGCCATGCCGAAGCGGACGGTGCCGGTGGCGGCGGCGTCGGCGATGTCCGCCCAGGAGACGCGTCCGCCGGGCGCCTTGGGGCGCAGCCGGCGTGCCACGTCCTGGGTGAGGCCGACGACGACCGGCGAGCGCATGATCGAGGTGCGCTGCACGCCGGTGGCCGGGGTGGCCCCGGCGGGGGCCTGCTTCGCCCGGAGCCGGAGGTAGCGGTCGGAGGAGAGCCAGGCCAGGTCGTAGGAGTGGCGGCCGGTCAGCAGCGTGTCGCCGGCGTCGTTGGTCGGTTTGTAGTCCATGTCCAGGCGGACCCCGGTGTCCTCGCGCAACTGGTCCAACAGCGGTTTCATGTCGGCGAGTTCGTCGCTGGCCAGCACGCGCAGGGTGGTGTCGGGGCCGCTGCCGCCGCCGGAACAGGAGACCAGGGCGGCGAGGAGGATCAGGCAGAGGGCGAGGGTGAGGGGCCGGGCGCCCGCGTGGCGTGCGGTCACGGCGCCTCCCCGCCGGCCGCCGACTGCGCGACCGGGGCGCAGTCCCCGACCACCTCGATCATCCGCTCCAGCAGTTCGAGGCGGGGCAGCACTGCCTTGGTGTCGTCCGCAGAGAGGACGGGTGCCTGGATGTGGCGGACGCGCAGGAACCGGCTCAGCGCGTCGCTGGTGGAGGCGGCACCGGCGGCGTCCCGGACCCGGAAGCCCAGCTCCATCGCGCGGTTCTGCAGGGCCGGGTCGGTGGTGATCAGGTCGCCGAGCCGGCTGCCCTCGGGGGTGAGCGCGATGAGCTGCGGTTCGGTGACGGTCTGCGCCGTCGGGTAGAGCAGGACGCGCTCGCTGTCGACGTGGCCGGAGTCCGCCTGGGCGGCGAGCTGGTGGGCCAGGAACTGGTGCTCGTAGATGACCGCGATCGGGGAGATGCTCTTGCCCTCGGCGGAGACGTAGGTCTCGTTCTTCTCCGAGGACGGCATGCCCTGGTCGTTGAGCAGCAGCCGGATCCGCTCGGCGAAGCGGGTCGCCTCGGTCGCGTTCTGCGGGATGTTGTCGTGGTTCCACACGTAGGAGACCAGCCCCAGGTACGTGCCGGCGGAGTTGGCCTCGCAGATGTCGGAGGTCTGGGCGAGCACCTTGTTTCCGTTGTGGATGCCGTGCCGCTCGACACCGAGGCCGTCCCAGCGCCGTCCGTCGGCGGTCGTCCGCAGGAACTTCTCCATGTCGAGCGAGTAGTAGAGCGGCTTCGCCCCGGCGGGCACGCCCGGCAGCGGGGTGGCGATCCCGGCCTCCTGCAGCGTCTCGGCGTACTCGCGGTAGGTGCCGAGCACGATCGGGCTGACGAACGGGCGGTACGTCGTCGCCGGGCGGCCCTCGGCCGCGCGCCGTTTGGTGATCAGGTCGGCGGCGGGCTGCCCGGAGGGGAAGACCACGTCGTAGCTGTCGTAGTTCTGGGCGGCGATGCCGCGCGAGCCCATGCGGGTGATGTGCACCCGGAAGCCGTGCCGCACGAGCAGCCGCTGGACCTCGGGATCCTCGAAGTAGTCCGCCTTCGAGGCCATCTTGGCCTCGATCGTGACGATGCGGGTGAACGGCAGGGTGACATGCCCCTGGACGAACACCACGAGCGCGCAGAGCGCCGTGGCGGCCGCGACGGCGCGCGGGGCCAGCCGGCGCACCCGGGAGCGCCGGCTGGGCAGGACCGTCGGAGCGCCGACCTTCAGGCGGGGCTCACCGGTCTGACGAGGTCTGTCGGTCTCTGTTCTCTGAGTGGCCACCCGGTACTCCTGCGTGAGCGGGGGCAGGATCGTCCGCAGCCGGGGAGACTCCGGCCCGAACGCTCAACGAACGGGCACCAAAAGGAATGTGAAGGTCTGTCAGGACCTGCTTCAGCCCTGCCGGGACCCCGGGTCGGGGGTGCGCAGGACGAGGTCGAGAAGCCCCGGGAAGCGCGCGTCGAACTCCGCCCGGCGCAGCCGGTTGACCCGCTTGGGCCCCTCGTCCCGCTGCTCGACGAGACCCGCTCCGCGCAGCACCGCGAAGTGGTGGCTGAGGGCCGCCTTGCCGACCGGCACGTCGAAGCTGCCGCAGCTGCGGGACCACTCGGCGGAGCCGGCCAACTCCCTGACCAGGGTGAGGCGTACGGGGTCCGCGAGGGCGGCGAGCGCGGTGAGGACGGGCACGTCGCCGGGGTGGGTGTGCTCCGGGGCGGCCCGGTGACTGCTCGCGGCCATGCCGTCCTCCCCATTGCCCACTTGCCGAGTGTTCGATGAAAATCATACACTCGCCAGTGTTCGCTTTTCATTGAACACTCTCTCGAGCCGGAGGTACGGCATGCGCGCGGTCGAGTTCCAGGAGTACGGCGGTCCCGAGGTGCTGAGGGCGGTGACGGCCGAGGTGCCCGAGCCCGGCCCCGGCCAGGTGAGCATCGACGTGGCCTACACGGGCGTGAACTTCGCCGACCTGAAGGCCCGCGCGGAGGGCTACCGGGTGCCTCGGCTGCCGTACGTCCCCGGCCTGGAGGTCTCCGGCCGGATCCGCGCACTCGGCGCGGGCGTCACCGGACTGGCCGTCGGCCAGGAGGTGGCGGCACTGACCGAGGGCGGGGCGTACGCCGAGGTGGCCGTGGCCGACACGACCACCGTCTTCCCGGTCCCCGCGGGCGTGGACCTGCGCACGGCGGCCACCCTCCCGACGGTCCTGCCGACGGCCTACGCCCTGATCCACACGGTCGGCCGGCTCCAGCCCGGCGAGACGGTCCTCGTCCAGGGAGCGGCGGGCGGGGTCGGCACGGTGGCCGGCCGGCTGGCCCGCGCGGCGGGGGCCGGGGCGGTGTACGGCGTGGTGTCCTCGGCGGCGAAGGCGGCCTACGCCAAGGAGCACGGCTACGACGAGGTGTTCGTCGGCGCCTTCCAGGACCCGGTGCGGCAGGCCACCGGCGGCCGGGGCGTCGACCTGGTCCTGGACCCCGTCGGCGGCGACACCCTGCGCGCGGGCCTCGCCTCCCTCGCCCCCTTCGGCCGCCTGGTCTCCTTCGGCAACGCCGGCTCCGCCGAGCCGTGGACCGTGGGCCAGCCCGAGCTGTACCCGCTGGGCATCTCGGTCTCCGGCTTCTCCATCCTGAACCTTTCGAAGACGGCCCCGGCCGAGCTGCGCCGCCTGTCCGAGCAGGCCTTCGCCAAGGCGGTCGACGGCACGGTGTCCTTGCCGGTCACGGCCGAGTTCGCGCTGGAGGAGGCTGCGGAGGCGCACCGGTTGATGGGCTCCCGGGCGAGCACGGGGAAGCTGCTGCTCCGCGTGCACGCCTAGGCGCCCCGCCTCACGTCCTCGCCCAGCTCTGGGAGGCGGCCCCCGACTGGCAGGTCGCCTCGGCCACCCCGCCACCGAAGGCGAGGTCGAGGCAGCCGCCGTCGTAGACGGTGCTCAGGGAGTTGCCGGAGCCCGTCTTCCACAGGCGCAGGCTGCTGCTCTGGGAGCAGTCGCCGACGAAGACGGCCTGGCCCTTGCCGTTCGCGCTCAGGCACGCGCCGCTCGACATGTTGATGACCTTGACGCTGCCGCCGGAGGCGCTGCGGAAGGTCCACTTGGCGGACGAGTCCGAGCAGTCACCGAGGCCCGTGGAGCCGTAGACCTGGATCAGGCACTTGCCGTTCTCGCCGTTCTCGAGGCGGAAGGAGCCCGTGCCGGGGCCGGCCGTGGAGGTCCCTCCGGAGGAGGAACCGCCGGACGAGGAACCACCTGAGGAGGAGCCGCCCGAAGTACCCCCCGAAGAACTGCCGGAGGAGCCGCCGGAGGAGCTGCCGGAACCGCCGGACGAGCCGCCCGAGCCGGATCCCGGGTCACCGCCGGTGGTGCCGCTGCCACCGCCCGCCGGACCCGAGCCACCGGAGGCGCCCGAGCCGTCCTTGCCGCCGCCCGGACCGCCCTTGTCCCGCTTCTTCCTGCCCGCGGGAGAAGCCGGCCCCTTCCCGCCCGGCTTCCCGCTGCCCGACGGGCTCGCGGAGGACCGGCCGGGCGCCGGATCGGCCGACGCGGAGACGGACGCCCCGGGGGTGCCCGCGGTGTCCTTCCGGCCGGAGCCGGTGGCGTACGGCAGGAGCTGGAAGGCCAGGGTCGCCGTACCCACGACGACCACGGCCGGCACGACCGCCAACAGGACGCGCCTGTGGCGCCGTTCGCGGGGCTCGGCCGGCCGCTGCTTCCCGTCGGGCCGTACGACCACCTCGGGCTCCGACCCGGCCTCCGGCGCCGGCTCGGGTTCCGGTTCCGGTTCCGCCACCGTCACGTCCGGCACCCGCGCCGCGAACGCCGCCCGGGCGGTCAGCCGTTCGGTGATGGACCCGGGCCACAGCGGGGGCTCCGACGGGCCCCGGCCGACGGCCAGTTCGACGAGTTCGGCGGCGGTGGGCCGGCCCTCGGGATCCTTGTCCAGGCAGGACGCGACGACGGCGGCCAGCTCCGCGTCGGCCTCCCGCAGTTCCTCCAGGTCGGGCTGCTCGTGCACGATCCGGTACAGCACGCCGTGCCCGGACTCGTCACCGAAGGGCGGCCGGCCGCTGCCCGCGAACGCGATCACCGAACCCAGTGCGAACACGTCCACCGCGCCGGTCAGGCGCCGTGCCCCCGAGGCCTGTTCGGGAGACATGTAGGCGGGAGTGCCCACCACCATGCCGGTCCGGGTCAGCTGGCTCTGCTCGGCGGCCCGGGCCACACCGAAGTCGATGAGGGTGACCCCCTCCAGGGTCAGCATGACGTTCGACGGCTTGACGTCCCGGTGCACCATGTCCAGCTCGTGCACCGCGGCCAGCCCCGCCGCGGCCTCCCGCAGCAGCAGCCACAGCGCCCCGGGCGGCAGCGGTCCGCCGTGCACCTCGACGGCCTCGCGCAGGGTCAGCCCGGGCACGTACGCGGTGGCGAACCACGGCGGCCGGGCGGCCCGGTCACCCGCGAGCAGCGGCGCGGTGGCTCCCGCGGGCAGCCGGGAGAGGTTGTCCAGCTCGTGCCCGAAGCGCCGTACGAAGTCCTTGTCCTCACCCACCACCGAGGGCAGCACCTGTTTGACGGCCGCGTACCGGCCCTCGTGCACACCCAGGTAGACCCGCCCCATGCCGCCGGCCCCGAGCCGGCCGAGCAGCGGGATCGGTCCGATCCGCCGGGGATCGTCGTCCTCCAGCGGCTCGACCCCGTTCTGTTCCCCGTCCACGTCTCTCCCCCTGAGTTCAGCGCGCCTGCGAGCCGAGGCCTGCCAGGCCGTACCCACCAGGCAGTACACTGTTCTGAAATAAGTTTCTAGAAAAGTATTCCAGAATGAGCCGCAAACAACAGCGCGGGGAAGCCACCGCGGAGCAGCTGCTGGACGCCGCGCTGCGCGTGTACGCCGAGGCGGGCGACCAGGGCCTGACAGTCGGTGCCGTCACCAGGGCGAGCGGGGTCAGCCTGGGCAGCCTCTACCACCACTTCGGCAGCATCGACGGCCTGATGAACGCGCTGCTGCTGCGCTGGCTGGGGCGGCTCCTGGACGAGCTGGTCAAGGCCCTGGAGGGCACCCGCACCGCCCACACCGGCATCCGGGCACTGGTCACGGCCTACCTGGGCTTCGTCCAGGAGCACCGGGAGGCCGCCCTGCTCCTGCACTCCTCCTACGCCGACCGCGCGGGCATGGCCGACGGCAAGCGCCTGCGCGACGCCCAGGAGGCCCGCCTCTCCCCCCTCGCGGCCTGGGCCCAGACGTACGTCGCCTCCGGCGAACTCGCCCCGCTGCCCCCGGCGTTGCTCGAATCGCTGATCCTCGGCCCGGTGATCGGCGTCTCCCGCCGCTGGCTCTCCGGCGTCGACGACGCCGACCTCGACGAGGCCGCGGTGATCCTGCCCGAGAGGATCTGGCGGTCGGTCGGCGCGGAGCCGAAGTGAGCGCTTTTCAGGCGCACATGAAGAAGCCGGGGATCAGCGCCAGCGCCGGCGCGGAGCGCCCGAGTCGGAAGCGCTGACGACGGCCCCGCTGGACGCCGGCCCGAGGGTGCGCCCGGTGGCCTTGTTCTTCAGCCGCCGACCCGAGGAGTCCTTGCACCGGTGGCGGAGGTCTTACGGACCTTGCCGTTGAAGTAGGCCAGGTACTTGCCGTTGCCGGTGAGCGGCGAGTGCGCTGCGTCCACCCGAGGGCGACGGCGGCCGTGACCTGCCGAATCGATCATTGCGGTCGGTGTCCCGCTACTGCGGGGCGATCACCCCGGGCAATCGCGTCATCGCAGCCGCGACGACGCCAGGATCGACAGCAGGTGGGCGGGGACCATCAGCCAGGTGATCGCGGCGAGCGCGACCAGCGCCCACCTCGTCACCTCGACCCCGCCCATGGCCAGGTCGCCGAGTGCCGCCGCCAGCAGGACCAGGGACGCCTCGATGCCGTTCGTCACGCGGTGGATCTTGAAGGCCGCCGCCAGCCGCCGGACCGTGGCCACGCCCTGCGACCGCGGCCGGGTCGACTCGTCGTCGGCCACCCCGAGCCCGCGCCGGGCCCGGGCCACGTCCACCAGGTCGGTCGAGGCCTTCAGCAGGACCACCCCGAGCGCGGTGGCGCTGCCGAGCGAGAGCCAGCCGCCGAGGCCGTTCTCCGCCGCCCGGAACCCGATCCCCACCATCAGCGCCGCGTCCGCGAGGTAGGCCCCGAGCCGGTCCACGTAGATGCCGGTCGCGCTGTTCTGCCCCTTCCAGCGGGCGACCTCGCCGTCCACGCAGTCGAAGAGGAGGAACAGCTGCATGAGGACTACGGCCAGGACCGCACCGGTCGGGCCGGGGATCAGGAGGGCCGCGCCGGAGGCGATGCCGCAGACCACCATGGTCCAGGTCAGCTGGTCCGGGGTGACCGGGGTGCGCACCAGCTGCCGGGTGAACCGCAGCGAGATCCTGCGCATGTACAGCCGGCCCGCCCAGTGCTCCCCGTTGCGGCTCGCCAGCTTGGCGTGCGGCTGGCAGACCTCCCGCAGCTCCTCCAGAACCGGGGCAGCGACCATGGGCGTTCCCTCCCGCACGATGTGATCGGGCCAGGGTACAGAGGCGCTGGGACGCCGCCTCGAATACCCCGGGCCCCAGGCAAGCCGACGCTCAACCGACTGTGATCGAGTCGAGCTTCTCCCGTAGGTAGACATGTGAGTCGATGGGCGGGTACGCCACCCGTCCCACCGGCGCCGACACGGACTCCACCAGCGTCCCGGGGGTGCACTCGCCGAAGTAGACGAGGGACATCAGCTCCTCGGTGGGCTCGTCGGCAGGCGGCGGCAGCACCCGATGCCGACCCGACCGCCACCGGTCACCGGTCCAACGGGCCATCAGATCACCGATGTTGATGGTGAACGAATCAGGATCGCAGGGAGCGTCTTGCCACCCACCCCCATCGGTGTAGACCTGCAACCCGCCCTTCCCCGCCTGCCGGTCGAGGATGGTGACCGTGCCGAAGTCGGTGTGCGGCCCAATGCGGAACTGCCCAGGCGCAGGCGCTCCGACAACCTCGGTGCCCGGGTACCAATTGATGTTAAAGCCGTACGTGGGACGGTCCATGTGTCGGCTGAAGAAGTCTGGCGACAGGCCGAGCGCGTACCCGAGCAGGGCCAGCAGCTCTTTCTCCAGCCAGGCCATCTTCTGGAGGTACTCCTCGCACAGCGGCTGAAGCTCCGGGACCTCAGCGGGCCACACGTTCGGCGCGTACCACTCGGCGTTGACGACCGGGTCCTCGAACGGCTCGTGCGTGGCGAAGGTCAACGACTCCTTCAGGTCGGGCGGAGTCGCGGTGCCCTCCGCATACCCGTTGGCCTCGGCACCTGGCCCCAGCCACCCGCGCCCGCCGACCTTCGCCTCGTAGGCCCGTTTGGCCTCGGCAGGCAGCACGAAGAACCTCCGCGCGGCCTCCCGGATGGCACCGCGCAGCCCGGGATCCACTCCGTGCCCGGTGACCAGTAGGAAACCGGCGCCCTGCAAGGCCTGGTCGACGGTCCGGGCGAGGACCGTGCGGGCCTCGGCATCGCCGTCGTTCCAGGGACGAAGGTCGATGGTCGGGATAGGCGATTCACTCACCGATGTCCTCGTTCCATAGAGCCGGGTTGTCCTTGATGAAGTCGCGCATCAGCTCGACGCAAGCGGGGTCCTCCAGGATCACGATCTCCACACCTTGCTCGGCGAGCCAGTCGTGCCCGCCGTGAAACGTGCCAGCCTCGCCGATCACGACCCGTGAGATGCCGAACTGCCGCACCAGACCGCTGCAGTACCAGCACGGCGAAAGGGTGGTCACCATGGTCGAGCCGCGGTAGGTACGTTGTCGTCCCGCCGCACGAAACGCGGCCGTTTCCGCGTGCATGGAGGGGTCGTCGTCCTGGACTCGGCGGTTGTGGCCGCGACCCAGGAGGTTCCCGTCGGGGCCGTAAAGGGCTGCGCCGATCGGGATGCCGCCCTCGGCGAGCCCGGCGCGCGCCTCGGCGAAGGCGGTGGCGAGCCAAGCGCGGGCCTGTTCCTTGCGCATGCCTCCACTCTCCCGCACCAGCCCGGCGGACCGCCAGCGCGCGCCCAACAGCTATCAGCGCTTCCCGTTCACTCGAATTGAGTAACAACGCACAATCGAATCCCGGACGTGCATCCGATCCGTAAGTTGATCCCCGTGAAGACAGTCGTGCAAATCAAGTTGCTGCCATCAGCAGTACAAGCCGGAGCGCTCCAGGAAACGTTGCGCACGGCCAATGAGGCAGTCAACTGGATCTCTCGGCTGGCCCACCGCCATTGCGTGACGGAAAAGATGAAACTCCAGCATCTTGCCTACGCACAGGTGAAGTGCGATTACGGCCTGTCAGCCCAGCCTGCGATCCACGTGATCCGTAAAGTCGCAGGAGCCTACGCCGCACTCAAGGCAAACCTGAGGGCAGGCAACTACGGGAAACCTGGGTCCAGGCGCAGGATGAACGCGGAAGGGCGACCTATCACCTTTCGCGCCAACGCGGCACAGCCTTATGACGACCGGTGCCTCTCTTGGCAACTGGATGCGCGCACGGTCAGCATCTGGACCGTCCGGGGCAGGCTACGAGGCATCTCGATCACGGGCTCGGCCGATCAGCTTGCTCTCCTCGCCCGCTATCGGCGAGGCGAAAGCGATCTCGTACACCGCGACGGCAAGTGGTACCTACTCGCCACATGCGAGACGCCGGAGGCCACACCAAACGGGCATCCCGCAGGCTGGCTGGGGGTTGATCTCGGAATCGTGAACATCGCCACGACGAGCGACGAGGGCACACCGTTCGCCGGGGAGGAGCTGAACAGGTATCGGGCCAGCACTCTGCGCACTCGTGCGGAGCTGCAAGCCACCGGAACCAAGTCAGCCAAACGCAAGCTGAAGCAGCGTGCCGGACGAGAGGCTCGGCATGCCGCCCAGGTCAATCACAAGATCGCAAAGAGTATCGTGGCCGAGGCTCAACGCACCGGGCGCGGGATCGCGCTGGAGAACCTTACCGGCATCCGCGAACGGGCACGGCTGAGGAAGCCTCAACGGGCCACATTCCACTCCTGGTCTTTTGCTCAGCTCGGCAGCTTTATCGCCTACAAGGCGAAGCGTGCCGGCATTCCGATCATCCACGTCGACCCTGCGTACACAAGCCAGCGTTGCTCGTGGTGCGGCCACATCGACAAGGCGAACAGACCCTCCCAGGAACTCTTCATCTGCCGGTCGTGCGGCATCGTTGCGCACGCCGATCACAACGCGGCCCGCAACATCGCGAGTCTCGCCAAAGTCATCTGGGGCGCCGTCAACCGCCCTCATGCGGCGCTTTCGTCACCGCCAGTGGCGACTGTAGCTGCAAGCCCACTCCGAAGAGGAGGGGGTCGTTGACCATCAACTGGTACCTGGTCACTGTCGGTTATTCACTTCCACGTTCGCCCCGCCACCCGTTCCGTTGAAATGCCCCGATCGGGCATGTCCCGGCCGCGTCCGACGGCATTCCCTTGAAGGGGGCCCACATCACAGGGCCCCTTCTGCGATCGGAGACGCGTGCGAATCACTGACATCCAGCGCTGCGAGGTCCGGCCGGGACGGCTCGTCGAGTGGACGCTGAGTCCGGCCACCGTCGCCACGGCGGAGGGGTTGCCGGAGGACTCCCGGCCGCCGGCCTACATCCAGGAGTCGCACATCAGAACGGCCAGGTCCGTACGGGACGGCGGGCTGTTCGTGCCGACCTGGATCGGTACGGCCTTCGACCTGCCGGGCCGGGTCGACCTCGACGTGCTCCAGGAGTCCCTGCGGGCCTGGACGCTGCGGCACGAGACGCTGCGCAGCGGCTTCCGCTGGGCGGACGACCGGCTGCGCCGGTTCACCCTCGACGCGGGTGACGTGTCCCTGCGGCGCGAGACGGTCGGCGACTTCGGTGACGCGGACGCCCTGGCCCGGCACCTCCAGGACCGCTTCGACACCGTCGCGGACGCCCTGCGCTGGCCGAACCTCATCTACACGGCGGTCGTCCGGGACGACTCGACCAGCGTGTACATGGCCTTCGACCACAGCAACGTGGACGCCTACTCCCTGCACGGCATCCCCGCCGAGATCCAAGAGCTGTACGCGGCGGGCCTGCGGGGGCGCGGGCCCGTGGTGCGCACGCCGGCCGCGAGTTACGTCGACTTCTGCGAGCTGGAGCGGGCGGACGCCGACCGCATCGACGGCGGCCACGAGATCGTGGCGCGCTGGCGGGAGTTCGTCCGGCGGTGCGACGGAACGCTGCCGGGCTTCCCCGTCGATCTCGGCCTCGGAACCGGCGGTCCGCTGCCGCCGCAGAAGATGATCTGCGAGCCGCTCGCGGACGCGGACTCGGCCGCCGCGTTCGAGGCGTACTGCCGGTCCCACGGCGGCAGCCTGGTCGGTCTGCTGGCGGCCACCGGTCTGATCGTCCACGAACTCGGCGGGCAGTCCGTGTACCGGACGGTGGTGCCGTTCCACACCCGGGTGAAGTCCCGCTGGAGCGGCTCGGTGGGCTGGTTCGTGGGCGGCGCCCCGATCGAGGTGCCCGTGGCCGGCACGCCCGACCTGCCCAGCACGCTGCGGGCCGTGCGGGCCGAACTGCAGGCCAACCGGCCGCTCGCGCGCATGCCGCTCGCCCGGGTGCTGAAGCTGCTCGGCGCGGACTTCCGGCCGACCTCCCCCGACCTGTACTCGATCGTCTCGTTCCTGGACGCCCGCGGTATCCCGGGCGCCGCGCGGTGGGCCGAGCAGAAGGCGTACGGGCTGCTGCGGGTGTCGTACGGCGACCAGGTGTGCGTGTGGGTCACCCGGCTGCACGACGGCCTGTGGGTGGCGAGCCGCTACCCGGACACCGACGTGGCGGCCAAGAACATGCGGCTGTACGTCGAGCGGCTGCGGGATCTGGTCACGGCGACGGCCTCGCGGCCCGGACAGATTTCGTAACCCAACGGACATCACTGACCCTGGTCAGTGACAACTTCCCCTTTCTACACTGCTGTTGAGGGGGGAATGCGGTGCACAGACGGTTGCACGGGCGCGGAGCGCTGTTCGACGTCGATCCGGCCGGTCTCGCGCCCCGGCTCGTGGGCCTGCGCCCCCACCAGCACCGTGGTCATCCGTTCGAGCACCCGGGCGAGCTGCCCTTCGTGGTGCTCACGGGCGCCCGCGGGCTGGGCAAGAGCGCTGTATTGGCCGAGTTACGGGACGCCTACAAGGGCCACACGCCGGTCGCGTTGATCGACTGCGCGGAGGAGCAGTTCGCGAGGCCGCCCGCGGAGCGGCCCGCCGAGTCGTGGTCGCCGGTGGCGCAGGCGCTGCTGGTGATCGCCGAGCAGCTGGCGGCGCCGGTGACGGGCGCCGGGCGGATCACCTTTCCGCGGCTGATGTCGGGCCTGGTGGCGGTGGCCGCGAGCGGCTGGGGCGACGCCGACTCGGAGCGGATCCGCCGGGAGGTCGAGCGGATCCTGCTGCTGAACGAGAGCGGCTCGTGGATCAGCGGTCTGGCCGGCCGCTGGGCCGGAAAGGTGGCGGCCAAGGTGGTCGCCGCGGCCACCGGCACCGGGCCGCTGCTGTCCGGGGCGATCGAGGCGACCCTGGAGTCCGTCGCCGAGGGCTTCACCAGCCGGCGGCACCAGAAGGCGTCGGTCTGGTACCGGACGTACCCGAACGCGGGCGGGCACGCCCAGCGCGGGCTCATGCTGCTGTCGGGGCACTTCCGGGCGGGCGGCACCTCCCGGGAGCACGCCGAGCGGTATCTGGTGCGGGCGCTGCTGGCCGACCTGACGGAGGCGTACGCGGGGGTGCTGCCGCGCATGCAGCGGCTCGGGCGGCCGCTGGTGCTGATCGACGACGCGCAGACCGCGCCGGGGCCCGGGCTCGTGGAGGCCGTGCTGCGCGACCGCGCCGAGGGCATCGCGGACCAGGTGGCGTTCGTCGCCGCCCGGCGCGGCGAGGGCCGCGAGGAGCTGCGCAGCGCGGTCCGGCGGGAGCTGCCCGAGGTGGCCAGGCGCAGCGGCTGGACCCCGGACGCGGCTCCCTCCTCGCGGGCGCTGATCGTTGCGCTTCCCCCGCTGAGCCCGGACGACACCCTGCACATCGTGGGCGCCGTCTGCGACGACATCCCGGTCCCGCCCCAAATGCCGCATGCGACCCACCGGTTGACCGGCGGCAATCCGCTGGGCATCGTCCTGCTCGCCGAGTCCGCCGCGCAGAACCGGGCCGCCTCGCTCGGTGAGCTGCTCACCGTCGGCGTACAGCTGGACGAGGACCAGGAGGCCGCCCCCGCCTACCAGGCGCTGCTGGACCGGCTCGTGCCCGCCGAGCACCTGGACGAGCTGACCGTGCTGGCCGCCGCCCACGACCACGACTCGGCCTGCGCGCTGGCCGCGGCCCTGCTGCCGGACACCTTCGGCCCGGCGGACGTACGGGCCCTGCGGACCCGGCTGGCCGAGGAGGGGCTGCCGGCCGAGCCGGGCCGGTTCGTCGGCGACCCTTTCGTGCGCACCCTGCTGCTGCTGAGGCTGCATCTGCGGGACGCCGACCACGCGTCGTGGCGAACGGCGCACGAGACGCTGATCGCGCACCACCCGGACCCCGAGCAGGCCCGCTACCGGCTCCATCACGAACTCGCCCTGGGCAGCTCGGAGCCGGCGGTCGACCACCTGCGCGACACCTTCCACACCGCGGACATCCGGAGCTGGCTGCGCACCCTGCGCTTCGTGGCGTCGGCGCCCTACTTCCACGCGCACGACGCCGCCGGGCGCGACTTCACCGGCCACAGCGACCGGCGGACCGCGGTCGCGCTCGGCCGCACGGACGCCGGGCAGGAGCCGCCCGAGGGCGCGGACGCCGTACTGCACCTGCGGATACGGCGGTTGCTGCACGCGGTGTGGCAGCTGGGCGATCCGCTGGTGCTGCCCGACCCGAAGGTGTGCGACCGGCTCCGCTTCGAGCTGGAGCAGCTGTCCAACCTGCGGCCGGCCGCCAACGCGCTGCTGTGGCGGGCGTCCAGGGACTGGCCGGCGGCGGCGCTCGCCGGGCACCCGATGGCCGACCCCGACGACCACGACGACCCCGACGACCCCGACGACACGGACGACGGCCCGGACGACCGCAGCGGGGAGGCGTGATGGCGCGTAGAGGCGTGGGCACGTGGGTGCGCGAGAGCGTGTGGGAGATCCCGCTGCGCCGCTATCTGGCGCTGCTGGTGACGGCGGCCCTGGTGACGGGGCTGGTGTTCGCGGGCCGGGCGCTCATGCACGAGAACCGGTCCTGTGCGCCCGGGGTGGTCCGGCCGCAGGGCAGCGACGAGTGCGTGGGCGTGGCGACGGGCTCGTACTCCTTCGGGCACGCACAGCTGAAGGATGTCGTGGGGGCGGTCGCGCGGGAGAACGAACGCCTCAAGCCCGGCAGTTACGTGACGGTGGCGCTGATGCTCCCGTACAGCTCCTCCTCCGCGACCAACCTGAACGACATCCAGCACCAGCTGCAGGGCGCCTATCTGGCGCAGTACCAGGCCAACCACGAGTCGAACGGGGAGGCGCCCGCGATCCGGCTGGTGCTGGCCAACCCGGGTGCGACCGGGGACCACTGGCAGCAGACGGTGGACCAGCTGAAGCGGATGACGACGAGCGCGGACCGGCTGCGGGCCGTGGCGGGGATCGGGCAGAGCACCGACAACAACAAGAAGGCCGTCCAGGCGCTGACCCGGCTCGGGATCCCGGTGGTCGGCTCCTCGATCACCGCCGACGACCTGGCCAACGGGCAGGGCGGCACGGACCCCTACCCCGGCCTTGCCCGGGTGTCGCCGACCAACACCGACGAGGCCCGCGCGCTGGCGTCGTTCGCCAAGGTGAGCGCGGGCAAGGCGCTGCTGGTGTACGACAAGCCGGGCGACCCGTACACCCGGACGCTGCAGGAGTCGTTCGCGGCGCTGATCAAGGGCTCGCCGTACGAGCCGCAGCCGTTCACGCCGCCCGCCGACCGCAGCAGGGAAGGGACGACGGCGAACACCTTCCGGCAGATCACGCACCTGGTGTGCGACACCTCCCGGGAGACCGACACCATCCTGTTCGCGGGACGTCACACCCAGCTGCGGCAGTTCATCAACGCGCTCGGCGGACGCGGCTGCCAGGACCGCAGATTCACGGTCCTGACCGGCGACGAGGCGTCGTACCTGACCCACGAGAGCGATCTGGACCGCGACGCCCTGCGCCACAACCTCTCCGTCCGCTACACCTCCCTCGCCCACCCGGACGCCTGGACGAGGGACCCGGCGAAGACCGGCGGCTCGGCGGCGGACTTCGGGGTGCTGCAGCGGTTGCTGACCGCGGCCGAGCGGGGGCCTTCCGGGCCCATCGGTTCGGTCGCCCTGGACGACGGCCAGCTGATCATCGGCTACGACGCCCTGCAGCTGGCGGTCCACGGCATCCGCGAGGCGGTACCGGACGGCGGGAACGTCCCGGCCCTCACGGACGTCGGCCTCCAGTGGCCGCAGGTCAAGGGCTCGCTCCGGGTGAGCGGCGCGAGCGGCTGGATCTGCCTGGACGTACACGGCAACCCGTACGACAAGGCGGTCCCGATCGTGGAACTGACCCCGGAGGGCGGCTCCCGCTTCGTCAGGATCGCCTGGCCCGAGGGCAGACCTCCGACGAAGGAGTGCCTGCCGCCGTCGTAGATCCGGCGGGACGCCCTAGGCCTGGGAGAGCTGAAGGATGTCGACAAGACGTTCGAATCGGGAGCGCCAGCGGGCCTCCTCCTCCCCCTCGCCCCGGAACTCGTGGGTGAAGCGCAGCACGCTCGCCGTTTCCCCGTCCCGCTCCAGATGGAACCTGATCCGCCCGCCGCCCTCCACCGTGTACTCCGCCACCCGGTCCACGTCCCACGCGGTGACCCGCCCGGAACCCATGCCACGCAGGGTGACCGCGCCGCCGAGTCTGGGTTCCAGGGCGTCGGCCGCGGTGAACCAGGAGGCGAGCCCCGCCGGGGTGGCCACCGCCGCCCAGACCTCCTCCATGCGCCGCGGGACGCGCACCAGGAAGTGGAGTATGTGCGTGTTCCCGCGCGTCCGGCTGGTGCCCTGTTCGATGGAACCGCTCATGACACCAGCGTGACCCCGACCCCACGGATCCGCACCCGTTACGGCCGCTGACCTGCACGGTCGACGACGTCCCGACGCAGCACCGACGCACTGCCCAGGACCATGCCCTTCTTGATCCCGGCCGTCGGCAGGTCCCCCTTGGCCACCTCGCGCTCGCCCAGGAAGTCATGGGTCTTCGCGTCGAAGACCCACTCGTTCATGGTGGGGTTCTCGGGGTCCTGGCGTGCGATCGCGACCCCGTGCCGTCCGGCGCCGTCCACCGCGTTCTTCACGACGCGCACGCCGGGGATCCGGGCGACCGCCCGGTAGAGGGCCGCGCTCTGCCCGGGCGGCACGATCGCGTCCCGGACGCAGCCAGAAGGTCAGCGAGACGACGTCCTCGGCGGTCGCCCACTCCCCCGTCAGCCGGTAGGCATGGTTGTACACGGCGCGTGCGTACGCGTCGAAGAGGTCGCCGAAGGCTCCGTGGTCCCCCGCGCGGATGAGCCTTCGCAGATTCGTGTCCACGAACCTTGTCCGTCGTACGACGAAGGCCGGTTCCCGTGATCCGCGTCACGGGAACCGGCCTTCGGTCCGGGCGGCCTACACGCCCGCGTAGGAGTGCTTGCCGCTCACGAAGATGTTGACGCCGTAGTAGTTGAACAGCCAGCAGCCGAAGGCGATCATCGCCAGGTAGGCGGCCTTGCGGCCCTTCCAGCCGGCCGTGGCCCGGGCGTGCAGGTAGCAGGCGTAGGCGATCCAGGTGATGAAGGACCAGGTCTCCTTGGGGTCCCAGTTCCAGTAGCGGCCCCAGGCGTCGCCCGCCCAGATCGCGCCCGCGATGATCGTGAAGGTCCAGAGCGGGAAGACCGCCGCGTTGACGCGGTAGGCGAACTTGTCGAGCGAGGCGGAGGCGGGCAGCCGCTCCAGCACCGAGGTCGCGAAGCTGCCGGGCTTCCCGCCGGCCTGCAGCTTGTTCTCGTACGAGTCCTTGAACAGGTACAGGATCGTGGCGACCGCGCCGACGTAGAAGACCGCACCGCAGAAGATCGCGGTGGAGACGTGGATGTACAGCCAGTACGAGTGCAGGGCCGGGACGAGCTGGTCGCTCGCGGTGTACAGGACCGTGACGGCCAGACCGAGGTCGAGCAGGACCGTGGTGATCAGGAACAGACCGAGCCAGCGCACGTTCTTCTTCAGCGCCAGCAGCCCCAGGTAGACCGCGACCGCGACCGTGGAGAAGGTGATGTTGAACTCGTACATGTTGCCCCACGGCGCCCGGCCCACGGAGGCCGCGCGGGCGACGACCCCGGCCAGCTCCACCAGGAACGCGAGCACGGTGAGGGAGATGGCGATCCGCCCGTAGAGGTCGCCCTGCTCGTCCCCGCCGTGCGCACCGGGACCGTCCGGCACGTCCCGGGCGCCGGACGCGGAGCGCACGACGACCTTGGGCCGCTCCAGTACGGCGGTGCCCCCGGCCTGCTTGACGGTGACGGCGGGCCCGCCCGCCTTCTGCTCGCCGGCGGAGGTCAGCGCCGCGGCCGTACGGGCCACCTTGCTGCGGCTGCCGAAGAGCCACTCCGCGATGTACGCGAAGAAGGCCAGGGTGTAGACGGCCATGGACGAGTAGATCAGCGTGTTGCTGATGCTGGCCAGGTGTTCGTTGGTCGCGGCGGCGAGAGTCACTTCTCAGCCCCTTCGGCAGGTACGACGTCGGATTCGGTGGAGTCGCGGTCGGGCGCCCCCGGCGCCTGGTCGTAGAGGGTTCCGGCGAGGTCGCCCAGTTCCTCGGGCACCTTGGCGGACTCGCTGCGGCCGAGCCCGGCCATCTCGACGACCGTCACGCCGTCGGCGCCGCGCACCGCCCGCACCCACACGCGGCGGCGCTGGATGAACAGGGACGCGGCCAGACCGAAGATCGCGGCGAGGGCACCGCCCAGCGCCCAGCCGCTGCCCGGCTCCTGGACGATCTCGAAGCCGGCCCACTCCTTGATGTCCTTCTCGAGGGTGATCGAGCCGGCGCCGTTCGGCAGCTGCAGGGTCTGCCCGGGCTTGAGGTTCCCGCGCAGCTGCAGGCCCTTGGCGTCCTTGAACGCCTTCATGTGGGTCTTGTCGAGCTGGTACACGCTCTGCGGAAGGCCCGAGTTGACGCCGAGATCGCCGTGGTACGGCTCCAGGTTCAGCACCGGGTTCAGCAGCGCCGGGAACTGCGAGAGCACGGAGCCGCCGCCGCCGTAGGTCGGCAGGAAGAAGGCCCGGACGCCGAGCTGCTCCTTCTGCCCCTGGGCGTTGCGGTAACCGTCCATGACCTTGATGACGCCCTGCGAGGTGACGTTCCCGTCGAGCGGCAGCAGCGGTACGGCGTCCTGGTAGACGACCTTGCCCTTGCCGTCGCGGACGGTGATCACGGGCGCGTAGCCGTGGCTGACCAGGTAGACCTTGGAGTCGCCGATCTCCAGCGGCTGGTTGACCTTGACGGTGGCCGGCTTCTCCTTGCCGTACGCGCCCTCGCTGTAGGTGATCTTCGCCTGGAAGGTGCGCGGGGTGCCGCGGTTGGGGCCGGTCAGCTCGTAGGTGCCCTCGAAGTCCTTCAGGTCGAAGCTGAACGGCACCAGCTCGTCGGTGCTGAACATGCTGCCGGACTTGAAGTCGTCGTACATCGGCAGCGCGTTGGCGAAGCCGTCGCCCTCCACCATCAGCTTGGTGCCGTCCGACTTGAACATCTGGCCCGAGGCGAACGCGGTGAGCAGCACGATCAGCGCGACGTGGAAGACCAGGTTGCCCAGCTCCCGGACGTACCCCTTCTCGGCGGCGACGGCGTCACCGACGAGGTGGGCGCGGAAGCGGCGCTTCTTCAGCAGCGCGAGCGCGGCCTCGCGGATCTGCTCCGGCTCGGCGGTGGTGCGCCAGGTGGTGTAGGCGGGCAGCCGGTCGAGGCGCTTGGGGGCGCCCGGCGGGCGGCCGCGCAGCTGGCCGACGAACTGCCAGGTGCGCGGGACGATGCAGCCGATGAGGGAGACGAACAGCAGGATGTAGATCGCGGAGAACCACACCGAGCTGTAGACGTGGAACAGGCCGAGCCTGTCGTAGACCGGCGCGAGCGTCCTGTGCGCCTGGCGGAAGTCGTCGACCTTGGAGGCGTCGGCGGCGGTCTGCGGGATCAGCGAGCCGGGGATCGCGCCGAGCGACAGCAGCAGGAGCAGCAGCAGCGCGACCCGCATGGAGGTGAGCTGCCGCCAGAACCAGCGGGCCCAGCCGATGACGCCGAGGCCCGGTGCGGCGGTGGTCTCCTCCTGCGGGGCGGTGGACAGCTGGGAGCCGGCCGCCCCCAGGTCCTCCTGCTCCTGGCCGTTGTCGGTTTCGGTGTTGCTCATCGATCAGATCCCCACAGTGAAGCCGTCGGACCAGGTCTGCATCTCCTGCACCAGGCGGTCCCAGGCCCCGGTCAGCAGCAGCACACCGGTCACGATCATCATCGTGCCGCCGATGCGCATCACCCAGACATAGTGGCGCTTGACCCAGCCGAAGGCACCGAGCGCCTTGCGGAAGCCGACGGCCGCGAGCACGAAGGGCACGCCGAGGCCCAGGCAGTAGGCGGCCATCAGCAGCGCTCCGCGCCCGGCGCTCGACTGTTCCATGGCGAGGAAGTTCACGGACGACAGGGTCGGACCCAGACAGGGTGTCCAGCCGATGCCGAAGAGGGCGCCGAGCAGCGGGGCGCCCACCAGTCCGGTCGTGGGCCGGCGGTGGAAGCGGAACTCGCGCTGGGTGAGCCAGGGCATCAGCCCCATGAAGAACACGCCCATGAGAATCATGAGCACGCCGAGCACCTTGGCCAGCACGGCCTTGTGCTCCTGCAGGGTCCAGCCGAACTGGCCGAACAGCGCCCCGCCGGAGACGAACACGGCGCTGAACCCGAGCACGAACAGTGAGGCTCCGGCGACCATGCGCCCGCGTCTGGCGTCGGCCAGGTCGGTGCCGGCGACCCCGGTGACGTAGGAGAGGTAGCCCGGCACCAGCGGCAGGACGCACGGCGAGAAGAAGGAGACGAGGCCGCCGAGCAGGGCGATCGGCAGGGAGACCAGCAGGGCCCCGTGGAGGATGGTCTGGTTCTGCGCGGCGAGTGTGACGAGTGCGCTCACGTCACTTCTCCGCGAGGACCGGCTTGACCATCTTCAGCAGGGTGGTGTCGTCGAGCGCCTCCAGCGCCCGCGCGGCGACCTTCCCGTCCTTGTCGATGACGAGCGTGGACGGGATCAGCTGCGGGTTGAGCGTGCCCCTCTTGAAGCGGAGCATCAGCTTGCCCGTGGGGTCGTACAGGCTCGGGTAGCCGATCCCGTGCTCCTTCTCGAAGGCGATCGCGGGGGTGGTGCTCGTGTCCCGGGTGTTGATGCCGACGAACTGGAGGCCCTTGCCCTCGTACGCCTTGGAGACCTTGGAGAAGTACTTGGCCTCCTCCCGGCACGGTCCGCACCAGGAGCCCCAGACGTTGATCACGACGACCTTGCCCTTGTAGTCGGCGACGTCCAGGGTCTTGCCGTCGATGGTCTTGCCGGACAGGTCGGGCGCCGCGGCCCGCTTGCCCTGCGAGACGGTGGCGATGCCGTTGTTGCCGGTGACGAAGCCGGTGTTGCCGCCCCCGCCGGAGGTGCCGCCGTTGCCGCACGCGGACAGGGTCAGGGCCGCCGCGGCGGCCATGGCGCCGAACAGGACGGCGCGGCTACGGGTACTCATGTGAAAAGTTTCGCATGCCTGTTCCGGGGATTTCGCGCACCCCCCTGGCGGGTGGAAAACCGCATTTCAGGAGGTATTTACTCCGGACATTTCAGGCAGATTGCCGGGTAGCCCCTCAGGCGGCGTTCTGGGAGGCCGACTTGGCACCCCCGGCGTCCCGCAGGAAGCCCTTCCAGCCCCCGGCCGGCTGCTGACCGACCTCCAGCGTGCGCAGCTTGGCGAGCACCTCGGGCTTCTGGACGTCCATCCAGTCCACGAACTGCCTGAAGGAGACCAGGCGCACGTCCGCACCCTTCTCCTTCTCGCGCGCGATGTGCTTGAAGGCCTCCTCGACGGAGTCCATGTAGATGCCGCCGTTCCACTGCTCGAAGTGGTTGCCGATGAAGAACGGCGCCCGGTTTGTCTTGTATGCCCGCTCGAATCCCGCTATGTACGCCTGCGCGGACTGCTTGCGCCAGCCCGGGTAGTTGTAGGCGGGCGCCTTGGTCGAGTTGACCGACTGGTTGGCGAGCATGTTGTAGTCCATGGACAGGACCTCGAAGGAACGTCCCGGGAAAGGTATCTGCTGCAGCGGCAGGTCCCAGATCCCCAGCTTCTTCTCCGGCCACACCTGACGGCCGCCCGGCGAGGAGGCGTCGTAGCGCCAGCCCAGCTTCTTCGCGGTGGGCAGCAGGTTGTTCTGGCCGAGCAGACAGGGCGTGCGGCCGCCGGCCAGCTCCTTGTCGTAGTCGAACGGCAGCGAGGGCAGATCGGTCCAGCCGGTGTTGGTCCGCCACTCCTTCACGAACGCCTTGGCCTGGCTGATCTCGCTCGACCACTGCTGCGGGGTCCAGTTGCCGACGGTGCCGGTCCCGGCGCAGAAGTGCCCGTTGAAGTGGGTGCCGATCTCGTGCCCCTCGAGCCAGGCCCGGCGGACGTTGGTCAGCGTCGACTTGATGTGCTCGTCGGTGAGGTAGCCGATGTCGGAGGCGCCGCGCGGGTTGTTCGGCGGCTCGTACAGTCGCTTCTTCGACTCGGGCAGCAGATACAGCCCCGAGAGGAAGAAGGTCATGCTCGCGCCGTGCTCCTTGGCCAGGTCCAGAAAGCGCGGGAAGAGCCCGTTGCCGACCTCGCCGGCGCCGTCCCAGGAGAAGATCACGAACTGCGGCGGGGTCTGCCCCGGCTCCAGCGGCTCGGGCCTGGCCGGCTGGTGCGGCTGCTTGCCGGTGAAGGAGGTGGAGCCGTCACCGATGGGCCGCGCCTTGGTCCCGCCGTTCTTGCCGCCGTCTCCCCCGGCCGAGCCCCCGGAACCGGATCCGTGCCCACCACCGTCCGATGACTTGAGAGACCCACAGCCGGCGAGTGTGGCGGCAGCCGCCGCGCCCGCGCCGAGGCCGAGCATTCCCCTCCGGGAAACGGTCCGGGAGTTGGTGCGCATGGAGATCCCCGATTCATCGCGCCTGCTGGTGGTCACCCAGTCAGAGGGCGCGACGATCGGGGAGGTTCCGCTGATATTTATGTTTTTCGTAACGGATACGGCAAAGGGAACCTAAGCCATTCCAAACGGACCGTCAGAAGCGGCCGCCAGGTGGGGTTTCGACCGGAGCGTCACGCCCCGAAGGCCTTGCTCTTCCCCTGCACCGGCTTGGCACCGGCCCGGAGATGAGCCGGCACGAGGTCGATGGCGGGCTCGCTGTAGCCGACGGAGACGATCCTGTCGCCCAGATATGTGAAAGTCGTCAGGGAGGCGAGGGTGCACTGCCGCTTGCGCGGGTCGTGCCACAGCCGCCGCTTCTCGACGTACGACCGCACGATCCAGATCGGCAGCTGGTGGCTGACCAGCACCGCCTCGTGCCCGCGGGCCTGGTCCTTGGCCGCGTCCAGCGCGCCCATCATCCGGACGACCTGGTCGATGTAGGGCTCGCCCCAGGACGGCTTGAACGGGTTGACGAGGTGCTTCCAGTTGTCGGGCTTGCGCAGCGCGCCGTCCCCGACCCCGAAGGTCTTGCCCTGGAAGACGTTGTCGGCCTCGATCAGCCGCTCGTCGGTGGCGAGGCCGAGCCCGTGCGCCTTGGCGATCGGGGTGGCGGTCTCCTGCGCGCGCTCCAGCGGAGAGGCGACCACGTGGGTGACGTCGCGCGAGGAGAGGTGCTCGGCCACCCGGTCGGCCATCTGCCGGCCCAGCTCGGACAGGTGGTAGCCGGGCAGCCGCCCGTACAGGATCCCGTCCGGGTTGGCGACCTCGCCGTGACGCATGAGGTGGACGACGGTGATGTCCTTCTCGCTGGCGTAGCTGTCGTTGCTGCTCATGCTGCGGTGGCCTCCGCGGCCGCTCGGGCCGCCGCCGGAAGGGCGTCGGCGATCTTCTGGATGGCCCGCTCGTCGTGGGCCGTGGACACGAACCAGGACTCGAAGGACGACGGCGGCAGGTAGACGCCGTTCGACAGCAGCGAGTGGAAGAAGGCGGTGAAGCGGTACGACTCCTGCCGCTTGGCGTCCTCGTAGTTCCGCACCTGCCGGTCGGTGAAGAACACGGAGAACATGTTGGAGGCGGTCTGGAGCCGGTGCGCCACGCCCTCCTTGCCGAGCGCCTCGGTCACGAGCGACCGGATCTGCTCGGAGACGGCGTCGACCTTGTCGTACGCGGCGTCGTCGAGCAGCCGCAGCTGGGCGAGTCCGGCGGCGGTGGCGACGGGGTTCCCGGAGAGGGTGCCGGCCTGGTAGACGGGCCCGGCCGGAGCGAGGTGGGCCATGACGTCGGCGCGACCGCCGAAGGCCGCGGCGGGGAACCCGCCGCCCATGACCTTGCCGAAGGTCATGAGGTCGGGCTTGACCCCGTCGATCCCGAACCAGCCGGCGCGGCTGGTCCGGAACCCGGTCATGACCTCGTCGGAGATGAAGAGGGCGCCGTTCTTCCGGCAGGCGTCCTTGAGCCCCTGGTTGAACCCGGGGTCCGGCGGGACGACGCCCATGTTGCCGGGCGAGGCCTCGGTGATGACACAGGCGATCTCGCCCGGGTGCCGGTGGAAGGCCTCGTGCACGGCTTCGAGGTCGTTGTACGGCAGCACGATCGTGTCGCCGGCCTGGGCGCCGGTGACACCGGGCGTGTCGGGCAGCGCGAACGTCGCGACCCCGCTGCCCGCCGCGGCGAGCAGCGAGTCGACATGCCCGTGGTAGCACCCGGCGAACTTGATCACCTTGGAGCGCCGGGTGAACCCGCGGGCGAGCCGGATCGCCGACATGGTCGCCTCGGTGCCGCTGCTCACGAGCCGCACCTGCTCGACGGGCTCCACCCGGGCGACGATCTCCTCGGCGAGCGCGACCTCGCCCTCACCGGGCGTGCCGAACGAGGTACCGCGCGCGACGGCCTCCTGGACGGCGCCGATGACCTCGGGGTGGGAGTGCCCCAGAATCATCGGCCCCCAGGAGCACACGAGGTCCACGTACTCCCGCCCGTCGGCGTCGGTCAGGTACGGCCCCGTGCCGGAAACCATGAACCGCGGCGTGCCGCCCACGGCACGAAAGGCGCGCACCGGCGAGTTCACACCGCCCGGTGTGACGACGGACGCACGGTCGAAGAGCGCCTGTGAGACGGGCGCATCATAGGGATAGGGCAGTTCGCTCATGGCGCTCATGACGTGCGAATTCTCCGACTTCTCGGACTCCGGTTGCGTGGTGACCTCCTCAGGGTAGGCCGCGCCCCGCCCCGGACGCGGCCCGCCTCAAGATCGGAACCGTGATCGCGGTTGTGCCATCTGCGAGACTGAGAGCTGATACACACAGCTCATACGGCACGTAGTAGTAAGGGGCCGTTGAAGCTCCTGCGGACTGGTGTTTCACCGCACGTTTCGGCGAGCGGCCGTGGGGGAGGTCACTGACACGATGATCGGGTTGCGCGGCGGGGGCCACGCGTCCTAGAAAAGCAGTCGGGTGGAGATATGCATCGCGGTGGCGGACTGGGCGAGGGGACTGATGACCTGGGTCCTCGACGTGCCCGGCGGGGAAGGCACCGGCGCGACGCGGAGGAAACTACCGAAGCACGGCAGACTGACGCACGTCAGGCACAGGGTGTACCGAGTGAGCCCGAGCGGCACGACCGGCAGTTCGACAGCCGGCTCGACCAGCGGGTCGACCGCCTCCGGGCGGGGAGCAGGAATGGTGGTCGGGTGGGGGTGACGTACAAATACTTCGGCGCGCCGGACGGCGCGACCGCGGCCCGCGTCCCCATCTCGATGCGCCCCGAGGAACTCGGCGGCGACGAGCTGGGCATGAACGGCATGTTCACCAAGATCAAGCCGGAGACGATGGCCGCGATGGTACTGACCGGCATCGAGGGCGTGCCCCTGCACAAGGTGCCGCCCCTGGAACTCGTCGTCCTGCACCCCGACTACGCCGTCGTCAAGCTCCCCATGACGGTGGTCGACCCCCTGCGCGGCATCGGTGAGGAAGCGGTGGGCGCGGCGGCGTTCATCTGGTCGACGGTCCCTGACCGGGGCGGCCCACGGGACGCGTTCAACGTGTACCAGCTGCTCCACGAGTGGCAGGACTTCAGCCACCGCCTGCACGAGGCGGGGCATCAGCCTTATTGCTTGGTGTGGCCCTGACCTGGGGTTTTACTCCACTCCCCCATAGGCGTCGGTGATCGGCGGGAGGACGTGGACGTCGTACGCCACAGACGATCTCCCACCGTCACTCCCTGTTGGCCGAGCGGGTGCCGTGGTGGCGGTTCCGGTGTGCACGTCCGGCCGGCGCACTCGCGTCGATCTGCTCGGTCGTGTCGTAGTTGCGCCAGCCGGTGAGGCGTCCTTCCGCGTTGTACCTGGCCGACAGTCCGGGAGGATCCATGTGATCTTCGTGTTCCCGGACCAGTTTCTGGGGCAGCATGACCACTGCCGTGACGCCGTGGGGCGATGACCCCCGGAGCTGGACGCGGATGTCGTGGCGGCCGGAGAGCCGGCCGACGACGAACATGCCCATGCGTCGCGCCACCGCAACGTCGACGACCGGGGGGTTCGCCAGTTTCTCGTTGACCTCTTCGAGGTCCTGGGCGGACATGCCGATGCCGTTGTCCTGGATCTCGACCTTCGCGCCGCCGCCGGACAGCAGTCGGCACGTGACCAGCACCTCGGTGTCCGGCGAGGAGAACGTGGTCGCGTTCTCCAGCAGCTCCGCGATGAGATGAACGACGTCGTTCACCGCCCGGCCGTCGACGTCCGCGGTCACCAGTCCGCGCAGCTGCACCCGCTGGTACTGCTCGATCTCACTGATGGCGGCCCGGAGGACGTCCACAAGCCGGATCGGGGCGCTCCACCGGCGACCCGCCTTCTCGCCGGCGAGGACGAGGAGGTTCTCCCCGTTGCGGCGCATGCGGGTCGCCAGGTGATCGAGTTTGAAGAGGCTGGCGAGCAGATCGGGGTCCTGTTCGCGGTTCTCCAGGTGGTCGATCAGCTCCAGCTGCCGTTCCACGAGGCCCTGGCTGCGCTGCGAGAGGTTGACGAACATCGTGTTGATGCGGCCGCGCAGGTGTGCCTGCTCGAACGCCAGCCGTACGGAGTCGCGATGGACGTCGTCGAACGCGCGGGCCACACCGCCGATCTCGTCGGCCGAACCGACGGCCGTGGAAGCGACCTCGATGGGCTTCAGTCGCGTGCCGCTGGAGTCCCTCAACAGCCGGACCACCTCGGGCAGGCGGCGTTGTGCGATGTCGAGAGTGGAGGCACGCAGGGTGTGCAGCGGGCCGACGACCGACTGCACGAGGACGTGCGTCACACCGAGCACGAGCAGGAAGATCAACAGCTCGACGAGCGAGGCCGTGAACACCGAGCGTTCGGCCTGGCGCTGCTCGCGCGAGCTCTCGTCCTCGACCGATCCGACGAGCCGCTGCTCGACCCGGCGCATCAGATCCATCTTGCTCGTCATGGTGTCGAACCACACGTCGGCATCGAGGCCGAGGCGGCTGGTGCCCTGCAGGGCGAGCGCCTGCTTCCGGAGCGTGTCGGCCTTGTCGACATCCCCTCCCGTGACGGTGCGCTCGTAGAACTGACGCTGGGCGGCAGGCGCACTGGACAGGAACTGGTAGGTCAATACCTGTTGCTGCTGGTCGGCGAGGGTCAGGCGCCGGGCCTCGATCGCATCGAAGTGTCCCTCGGCCAGTACGCCGCCGAGCAGTGCGCGTTGTTGAGACGCCTTCTCCGTGGCCTGGGTAAAGGTCTCGAGTGTGCCGGCCCTCATGACAAGGGCCTGGCCGACGGTGTCCGGTGCGAGAAGGTCAAGGGCATCGGTGAGCTCGGTGATCAAGGCCGTGTAGGCGTCGACCACGGTCTGCCAGCGCATCGTCGACCGGGCGACCGTGTGGCGCAGTGACGTCACCTTCCGGCCGACGGCGTCGAGCGGCGCGAGCTGGGCGGCCAGGGCCGAGTTCACCGTCCGGTGGGCACGAGCGACCTCCGCACGGAGCCGGGCCAGGGCCGCAGCCGACTTCGAGCGCTGCGTGTCGAGTCGGCTGGTGCCGCCTGTACGCCCGGCCGCGATGCAGAGGGCGCTGAGATCGCGTTCGTCCTCGATCTCCCGCAACAGCGCGGTGCCCTTGTCGACGACACGAACGAGCTGACGTGCGTTGTCGGTCTCCCGTGCGTTCTGCACGGCGGAGCCGACCCGCAGACCGCCCAGTACGAGCGCGGTGACGATCGGGACGATCACCACGGCCAGGAGCTGCGTGCGCACACTCCAGTTGCTCGGGGCGGACCGCCTCTGGCCGCTGCCCGGTTGTCCTTGCACTTGCCCTCGCACTTTCTCCCCGCCCTTGAACGTGCGCGATTCAGGGGCGCGTCCACGCGTCGCGGACGCTCCGCTCATCGCGAGCGTGCGCTTGTCGTGCCGTGATGTCGTGATGAACGTGCAGGGGACTACTGATCGACGTCCGCGTGCCGCTCGCCCGCCGAGCTGACGGTCGCGAGGGCGGACAGAATGAGCACTGTCGACGCCGCGCCGGGGTCCTCGTGGCCGATGGTGCGGGCACCGAGATAGCTCGCCCGGCCCTTCCGGGCCTGCATGTCGGCGGTCTGCTTCAGACCCCGCACAGCGGCGTCGTACGCTGCGCGGGTGGCGCCCGCCAGGTCACCGCCGGTGTCGATGACGGCCTGGTAGGCAGTCACGGCCGGGCTCAGGGCGTCGATCATGGTCTTGTCTCCCTCCAGCGCCGCGCCGATCCGCTGGATGCCGGTGAGAGCGGCCGCCAACGCCGCACCGAGTTGTGCTGCTGAGACGTCCGGTTCCTGGCCCAGGGTCCGCGCGGCCTGCCGGAACCCGGTGCCGTACAGCGGTCCTGAGGCGCCGCCGGTCTTGCTGATCAGTGCCCGGCCGACGGTGGCGAGCACCGCACCGGGGGTGGAAGGGTTGGTCTCGTCCAGCATCGCCACCGCCGCCTGCAGGCCACGGCGCATGTTGATGCCGTGGTCGGCGTCGCCGACAGCGGAGTCGAGGCGGGTCAGGTGATCGGCGTTGTCGGTGACCGATCGGGCGGCCTCGTGGATCCAGGCCCGGAACATGCTCGCGTCCATCGTCGTCCCTCTCCCTCGTACGATCTCGTACGTCTGGCGTCGATGGCTCCGGCCGCTCAGCGTCCCCAGCGCAACGCGGGGGTCACGACCGGGGCATCCCACAGATGGGTGAGCTGTGGTGTGAGGCGGCAGACGGTGATCGTGCAACCGGCCATGTCGAGGCTGGTGACGTAGTTGCCGACCAGGTTGCGGGTGATCCGCACGCCATGGCCGGTGAGCCACTCGGCGACGGCGGCGTACACCACGTACAGCTCGATCAGTGGGGTGCCGCCCAGGCCGTTGACCATCACGAGCACGTCGCCCGAGAGCGGCATGTCGGCATGGATGGCGTCCAGTGCGACACCGGCGATCTCCCTGGCGGAGGTCAGCCTGCCGCGGGCGCGACCGGGCTCGCCGTGGATGCCGACGCCCAACTCGACCTCGTCCTCGCCCAGTTCGAAACCGGGTTTGCCGGACGCGGGGACCGTGCACGGCGTGAGCGCCACCCCGAAGGACCGGGACCGGTCGTTGACCTCCCGGCCCAGGGCCGCGGATGTGCCCAGGTCGGCGCCGAGTTCGGCGGCCGCACCGACGATCTTCTCCACGAACACCGTCGCCCCGGTGCCCCGTCGGCCCGCCGTCCACGTGCTGTTCTCCACGGCGACGTCGTCGTTGACCACGACGCCCTCCACCCACACGCCGTCGTCGGCGGCCAGCTCGGCGGCCATCTGGAAGTTCAGCAGGTCGCCGGTGTAGTTCTTCACGATGTGCAGGACCCCCGCGCCGCTGTCAACGGCCCGCGTGGCGGCGAGGATCTGGTCCGGCACGGGAGAGGTGAACACCTCACCGGGGCAGGCCGCGTCGAGCATCCCGTATCCGACGAAGCCGCCGTGCAGCGGTTCGTGCCCGGATCCACCTCCTGACACCAGGCCGACCTTTCCAGGGGTCGGCCCGTTCGCACGGGAGATGTAGCGGTCGGACGTGTCGACCGTCAGCGAGGGGTGCGCGGCGGCCACGCCGACGAGGGCATCGGCAAGCACCTCATCGGGCGAGTTGATGAGCTTCTTCACGGTCCGGGACCCTTCTTCTCAGGGCAGCGAGGGCCGGCAGCACTGCTCGACGAGTCGCCAGACCTCTTCGGGGGTTTCCCGGGTGAGGGCGACGGAGGCCAGGGATGCGCAGGTGTCGTGGCGGAGCCGGCGGATGCGGGCGCGGACCTCGTCGAGGGCGGCGGTGCCGACCGAGAGGCTGTCGCAGCCGAGGCCGATGAGCAGGGGTGTCACGAGGGGGTGTGCTGCGGCGTCGCCGCAGACGGAGACCCGACGATCGTGGCGGTGGGCTGCGGTGACGACGCGGGCGATGGCGTCGAGTACTGCGGGGTGTGCCGCCATGGCGGGGGTGGCGGTGGGGTCGCGCCGGTCCAGGCCGAGGATCTGGCAGGTGAGGTCGTTGCTGCCGATGGAGAAGAAGGAGGCTTCGCGGGCGAGGTCGTCGGCCACGGCGACCGCTTCGGGGAGTTCCACCATGATGCCCAGGGGCGGCACCGGTACACCGGCTTCGGCGGCCGCTGCCTCGAGGAGGCTTCGGCAGGCGCGTAGTTCGTCGACGCTCGCGACCATGGGGATCATGATGCGCAGGTCGGTGTCGGCTCCGGCGCTGAGCAGGCTGCGGAACTGGTCTGCGAAGGCATCCGGTTGGGCAAGCATGAGGGGGAGACCGCGCCCGATCCGCGCGCACTGGAGGCGGGCGAGGAACGGCGGCAGTTTGTCGTCGGCGAAGTCGAGCGTGCGAGCCGTGACGACCTGCCCGGCGAGCGCGCGCAGGACGGGGACGAGGGTGGCCGCGTGCTGAGCGCGGGTCGGCCAGGCGGGATGGTTGAGGAAGGGCAGCTCGGTACGGAGCAGGCCAACACCTTCGGCACCCGTGGTCACGGCCGCGCGGGCCTCGGCCGGGGTGGCCACGTTGGCCCGCAGCACGATGCGGTGCTGGTCGAGTGTCTCGGCGGGCAGGTGGCGCTCTTCGGCGAGGGCGAGCCTGCGTGCTCGGGCGGCCTCCATCGCGTGCAGGGCCCTGATGCGTTCTTCGTCGTCGGGGTGGGCGACCGCGTCGGCCTGATCGGCGTCGAGCAGGACCTCCTGCCCGTCCGGCAGTTCGAGCATCTGAGGGTCGACGCCCAGGAGAAAGGGGATGCCCAGCGAGCGGGCGACGATCGCGGCGTGGGAATTCGGGCCGCCGGTCACGGAGATTGCCGCAGTCACCGTCAAAGCGGGTTCCAGAAGGTCGGCGGCGCCGATCTCGTGGGCGACCAGGACGAGCGGCTGGTCGGGGGCGGGGCCCGTCTCGCCGTGGAGGTGGGCCAGGACACGACGGCCGACCTGCCGGACGTCCGCAGCGCGTTCGGCGAGGGTGGGATCGTCCAGGGCGGCGATGGTTCCGGCGTAGGCGTCGATGGCCTGGCGGACGGCAATGGGGACCGGGCGCCCGTCGTTCGCCCTCTTGACGGCCTGCTCGCGCAGATCCTGGTCCTGTGCGATGTAGCTGTTGACCTCCATGATGTCGGCCTGTTCGTCCTTGCCCCGGACGCGCAGCGAGGTGGACAGGTCGAGCAGGCGGGCGGCGACTGCGTCGAAGGCCTCGGTGATCTGCTCCGTGGGGTCGCCGTCGGCGCGCTGGGGCAGCGCCGTTCTGGTGAGCGGCCGGTCGGTGCGGTGGAGGACGCCGAGGGCTATGCCGGGTGCGGCGACATGCCCGGGGTAGGTGCGGCGGTCGGTCATCGGGCCCCCAGCGATTCGGCGCGGGACTCCAGGGTCTCGGCGAGGGCGCGGAAGACCAGGGCGGTGGAGGTGGCACCCGGGTCCTGGTGACCGATGCTGCGGGCGCCGAGGTAGGAGGCACGGCCCTTACGGGCCTGCATCGGCGTGGTGGCGCGCATGCCCTCTTCGGCGGCGTCGGCTGCGACCACGGCCGCGGCGGCCAGGGCGGCTCCTCCGTCGGCCTGCTGCTGGAAGGCGGCCAGCGCGGGAGCGTAGGCGTCGATCATGGTCTTGTCGCCGGGTGCGGCCGCACCGAGCTTCTCGATGCTCGCGAGGCCGGCCGCCAGCGCCGCGGCGACCTGCTGCGTGTCGGCGGTGGGGGTGTCCAGGGCTTTGCCGATGGCGCGGAACGCACCGCCGTAGAGCGGTCCGGAGGCACCGCCGACGGTGGAGATGAGGGTGGTGCCGGTCTTGACCAGTACGGCTCCGACGGTGTCCGGCTCGTAGCCGGCCAAGGCCGTGACGGCGGCGGAGAAGCCGCGGTGCATATTGGTGCCGTGGTCGGCGTCGCCGATGGCCGAGTCGAGTTGGGTGAGTTGGTCCTTGTGCTGGTCCACGGCGGCTGCGATGGCCTGCACCCACGTGCGGGCGAGGTCGGTGTCCACGGAGTCTCCGTTCATGGTCGGTACGGGGCTGGGCGGCGGTTGAGTGAGCCGGGGGCGGGGGGAAGACGCGAGGGGTGCGGTCCGAGCGGGCGGACAGCGGGAAGGACCCGGCCCGGCCCTCGCGTCGCGCGTGGCCCCGCCCCCGGCTCGGTTCAGATACCCCAGCGCAGCGCCGGGGTGTTCACGGGCGCGTCCCACAGGGACAGCATGTCGGCATCGGCCTTGCACACGGTGAGAGAAACGCCCGCCATGTCCAGGCTGGTCACGTAGTTGCCGACCAGGCTGCGGGCGACGACCACGCCCTTGTCCGCGAGTGCGGCGGCAACCTCGTTGAAGACCACGTACAGCTCGATGAGCGGGGTTCCGCCCAGGCCGTTGACCATGACGATGGTCCCGTCGCCGGCAACGAGCGGCTGGTCGGCGAGGATCGCGTCCAGCGCCGTTGCCACGATGTCCTTGGCGGAGCGGAGCTTCTCACGGCGGCGGCCGGGTTCGCCGTGGATACCGACGCCGACCTCCATCTCGTCCTCGGGCAGATCGAATCCGGGCTTGCCGGAGGCGGGGGTGGTGCAGGCGGTCAGCGCCACGGCGAACGACCGGGAGGCGGCGTTGACGCGCTTGGCCATCTCCGCGACGGTGGCGAGGTCGGCGCCCTGCTCGGCGAGCGCTCCGGCGATCTTCTCGACGAAGACGGTTGCACCAGTGCCTCTGCGCCCGGCGGTCCAGGTGGAGTCCTGGACGGCCACGTCGTCGTCGACCAGGACGGTCTCCACGCTGATGCCCTGCTCGGCGGCGAGCTCGGCGGCCATCTCGAAGTTGAGGACGTCACCGGTGTAGTTCTTCACGATGAACAGCACGCCCGCGCCGCCGTCGACGGTCCGGGCCGCAGCCAGCATCTGGCCGGGCACGGGCGAGGTGAACACCTCACCGGGACAGGCGGCGTCGAGCATGCCCGGTCCCACGAAGCCACCGTGCAGGGGTTCGTGCCCGGATCCGCCGCCGGAGACGAGGGCTGCCTTGCCCGGCCTGGTGCCCGCGGTGCGGGAGATCACCTTGTTCTCCGCGTCGACCTTCAGTTCGGGGTGGGCGGCGGCGATCCCGGACAGCGCCTCGGCCAGCACCGCCTCAGGGGCGTTGATGAACTTCTTCATGACAGGGCTCCTTCGGCGGCGACCGGCTCGGCCGTCGCATCGGTGGCGGTGGCAGTGCCGCGGCGGGCGTTCAGGGCGACGTACAGGAAACCGGCGGCGACCGCGCCGATCACCTCGGCGGCCAGGTATACGGGCAACTGGTTCCAGTGGACGGTGCCGTTGAAAAGCTCACCGGTGATCATCGGACCGAGTGTCCTGGCGGGGTTGATGGACGCCGCCGTGGCGGGCGCCACGGGAATGATGATCGCGAACACGCCGAGGCCGATGGCCAGACCGGCGAAGCCGCCGGCCGCGCGGCGGTCGATGGCGCCGAAGACGATGAAGGCGAGGATGGCGGTGCCGACGGTTTCGGCGAAGAACGCCTGGCCGGCGCCGACTCCGCTGCCGTAGGCGGCGATGCCGAGGCCGACGTCGACCGCCTTCTTCCCCAGCACCCCGACGATCGCGAGCGCGCCCAGCACCGCCCCGGCCACCTGGGCCGCAACGTAGCCGGGGACATCCCGCCAGGGCATCTTCCGCGTCGCGGCGAGCGCGAGGGTGATGGCCGGATTGATCTGGCAGCCGGAGATGTGGCCGATCGCGTAGATCATCGCGACGACGACCGTGGCGAACGCCAGCGAGATCATGCCCAGGTCGGCGAAGGTGAACGGGGCCTTGCCGTTGACGATGAGCGTTGCGGGGACCGAACCGACGCCGATGAACACCAGCATCGCCGTGCCCAGCATCTCGGCCAGAAGCTTCTGTGGGTAAGTGTTTTCTTCCATGAAAGGCGCCCAGCGCCGGAGCAGCGGCTTGGGCGTCTCACCTCCTCCGCGTGGAGCGGGCTGTGAAGGGAGGTGGCCGCCAGGTTGATCAGGGTCGGGGCAACCTGGCGGCCGCTCGGGGGAAGCCGGGCGGGTGAGCCCCCGGCTGGCAATGCGTTCATCATGGATGAACGTTGTTCCGAAAATTAAGGCCGCGTTTCCGGCCTGTCAAGAGGTTCGGCAGACGCTCACGTTCCGTCGACGCGAAGAAGGCCCCACGGCGGCATGCCGTGGGGCCTGGGACAAAAGGCAGGTGCGAGAAGGAGGACGGCCGCCGACCCGGCCGCAGGGACGGGTCAGGTCATCGTGGTGCGGGCGGCCGCCCCGCGCGGGGCGCCCAGGTCGCGGGAGAGGTTGCGGGCGGTCTCCCGGACGGCGACCGCAAGCTCCTGACGTGCCGATTCCGCCAGCACGCGCTCGACGGGGCCGACGATGCCGAGAGCGCCGACCACGTCGCCGGAGCGGTCGAAGACGGGAGAGGCGATACCCGCGTCACCGATGGCGGATTCCTGGTCCTCGATCGCGTAGCCCGTCCTGAGGGCCTCCTTCAACTGCCCGGCCAGTTCCTCCGGGTCGGTGATGCTGGCGCCGGTGAGCACCGCCGGCTCACCCGCGAGCAGCCGCTCACGTTCGCCGGCCGGAAGGAACGCCACGATGGCCTTGCCCAGAGCACACGTGCTCCACGGGATGCTGGCGCCCACCTCGAGGATCTGCACAGCCCCCTCGGGCCGGAAGGCATGGTGCACCACCATGACGTGGTCACCGGTGAGCACGGCCACCCAGACCGCCTCGTTCGTCCGGTTGGCCAGCTGGTCCGCCCAGGTCAGCGAGCGGGTGCGCAGCTCCTGGGTGTCCAGGTAGGCGTTGCCCAGTTGCACCAGGTCCGGGCCGAGCTGGTACTTCGAGCTGTCCCGGTCCTGCACCACCAGCCCCTCGGCCTCCAGCGTGCGCAGCAGCGCGTGCACGGTCGGCTTGGCCACACCCAGGCGGTCGGCCAGCTCGGTCACTCCGAGCCGGGGCCCGGTGGACGCGAGCTCCCGCAGGATCTGCACCGCCCGCTGTACCGCCTGCACCATCGAAAATTTCTCCTTGGTTCACTATTGATGAACAGCGTTCCGAGATTTACGGTAACTGTTCATGAGCGCATCTGTCGGCATCGTACTCGTGTCCCACAGCGCCGAGCTCGCCGCGGGCCTTCGCCTGCTGGTGGAGCAGATCGGCTCGGACACCGTCCCCCTCGCCACCGCCGGAGGCACCGCCGACGGCCGGATCGGCACCAGCTACGACCTCGTCCTCGACGCCATCCGCAGCGTCGACCGCGGCGAGGGCGTCGTCGTCCTGCCCGACCTCGGCAGCTCCGTGCTGACCGCCCGAACCGTCCTGGAAGACCATCCCCGTCCCGACGTGCTGATCGTCGACGCGCCCTTCGTCGAAGGAGCCGTCGCAGCCGTCGTCACCGCCGCATCCGGCGCCGATCTGAAGACCGTCGCCGACGCCGCCAAGGAGGCCCGCCATGTCCACAAGCTCTGAGCCCACCACCACGACCGTGTCCCAGCACGAGACCACCGTCGTGCTGCCCGCCAACCTCCACGCCCGCCCTGCGGGCCAACTCGCCCGGTCCGCAGCCGGATTCACCAGTGCCATACAGCTGAAGCACGCCGGACGGACGGTCAACCCGACCGGTGTCCTCGCCGTCATGGGTCTGGGTGCCACGGCCGGCAGCACCGTGACCGTCCGCGCCGAGGGCGACGACGCCGAAGAGGCCGTCACGGCGCTGGCCGAGATCCTCGCGAACGCCGAGTGACCCGGCCGCCACCAGC
Organism: Streptomyces sp. NPDC044064; assembly: GCF_056434245.1. Classification (NCBI taxonomy): domain Bacteria; kingdom Bacillati; phylum Actinomycetota; class Actinomycetes; order Kitasatosporales; family Streptomycetaceae; genus Streptomyces; species Streptomyces sp. NPDC044064. Next base: position 44,124 of record NZ_JBWKFN010000015.1, on the reverse strand, counting down.
GGCATGAAGCCAGCAGCCGCTTCCGGCATGAGAAGCAAAGACCAGTGGAGGTGGCCGAGGATGAGCGCCCCTGCCGCGAGCACGTCCGACGCCCCGGTGGACCCGCCCGCGCGGCCCGAGCACGTCTGCCCGCTGCCGCACATCCCCGAGGGCGTCTCCGCCGTACGCCGACGGGCACGCACCGTTCTCGCCCGATGGCGCGTGCCCACCCCGACGGCGGACGACGCCCTCCTGGTGATCTCGGAGCTGACCACCAACGCGATCGTCCACGCACTGCCGCCGGCAGTGCTGCGGTTGTCCCTGCCCGAGGCCGGCAGCCGTCGCACCCTCCGCATCGAGGTCACCGACGCGGGGCCGACACCTCGACGACGCCCATCGCACGACAGATCCCACGCCGCCGAACTCAGGGAAAACGGTCGCGGGACCGACATCGTCGCGGCTCTCTCCACACGACACGGAACCTCCCGCCATCCCGAGAGGACCATCCGATGGGCCGATCTCCACATGGAGGGTTGACCATCCGTGGAAGGCAACCGTCCGCTCACCTCTGCCTGCGCCGCAGTGAGAAGCCGGCGCCGCCGTGGTCAGTACACGTCCCGCACATAGCGCTTGTCGGTGGCCAGCTGTTTGACGTACGCCGCGGCCTCCGCCTCGCCGAGGCCGCCATGGACGGTGGCGATCTCCCGCAGGACCTGGTCGACGTCCTTGGCCATGCGGGAGGCGTCGCCGCAGACGTAGAAGTGGGCGCCGTCGCGGAGCCAGGACCACAGCAGCGGACCGTGTTCGCGCATCCGGTCCTGGACGTAGACCTTGGCGCGCTGGTCGCGGGAGAAGGCGGTGTCCAGGCGGGTGAGCGTGCCATCGGCGAGATGGGCGGCCAGCTCCTGCTCGTAGTAGAAGTCGGTCGCCCGGTGCTGTTCGCCGAAGAACAGCCAGTTCGGGGCGCGGTGGCCGCGGGCCCGGCGTTCCTCCAGGAAGCCGATGAAGGGTGCGATGCCCGTGCCGGGGCCGATCATCACCGCGGGTGTCGCGGGGCCGGCGGGCGGGCGGAAGTGCGGCGCCCGCTGGACGCGGACCGGCACCGGGGTGCCGGGCTCGGCGTCGGCGAGGAAGGGCGAGCAGACGCCCTGGCGGGGGCGGCCGTGCAGGTTCTCGTAGCGGACGACGGAGACCGTCAGGGACACCAGGTGGGGGTCGGTCAGCGGGCTGGACGATATGGAGTACAGGCGGGGCTGCAGACGGCCCAGCACGTCGGCCCACTCCTGCGCCCCGGCCCGGACGCCGAACTCGGCGACCACGTCGACGGCCTGGCGGCCCCAGGACCAGCGCGCCAACTCGCCCTTGTTGTCCGGTCGGAGCAGCTTGCGCAGCTCGCGGGGGTCGCGGGTCCGGTCGGCGGCGAAGCGCAGCAGGTCGCCGGTGACGCGGCTGATGTCCAGGTGGCGCCGCAGTGCCTCGGCGAAGGGCACCTCTCCGACGGCCTTCACCTGCACGTCCGCGTCCGCGTCCAGACCGGTGACGGCCAGCCACTCCGTGACGAGGTCCGGCTGGTTGACCGGGTGCACCGCGAGGGCGTCCCCGGCCTCGTAGACCAGCGGGGTGTCGCTGTCACGGGTGTCGAAGGTGAAGCGCCGGACCTCCTTGCCCGCGCCGGGCAGGCTCAGCAGGCGGTTGCCGGTGAGGCGGGCGGTGGCGGGGGCGGGACGGCCCGGCCGGGGAGCCGCCGGCGCCGCGGGGACCGGGGCCGGTTCCGGTCGCTCCGAACCCTTCAGCGCGGTGCGTACCTGGTCGAGCCAGGCCTCGGCCTCGCTCTCGTAGTCCGGTTCGCAGTCGGTGCGCGGGGCCAGCCGTACCGCGTCCAGCTCCTCCAGGCGCCGGTCGAGGCGCCGGCCGTGGCCGCAGAAGTCGTCGTACGAGGAGTCGCCGAAGGCCAGGACGGCGTAGCGCCGGCCCTTCAGGCGCGGGGCTTCGGGTGAGGCGAGGGCGTCCCAGAAGCCGGCGCCGTTGTCCGGGGCGTCGCCGTCACCGAAGGTGCTCGTGATCAGCAGCAGGTCGGCGTCGGAGGGCAGTGCGGCGGGGTCCGCCTCGGCCATGGGCAGGAGGGCGGCGGGGTGGCCGTCGACGGTGAGCCGCTCGGCCGTGGCGGTGGCGAACTCCTCGGCGTTCCCGGTCTGCGACGCCCAGAGGATCACGACCTGGCGGTGCGGATCGCCCGCGGACGGTCCCGGGGAGCCGCCGGCGCCGTAGGCGGTGGCAGGTGTCGTGGCGCCGTCGGAGGCCCTGGAGTACATCCCGGCCAGTACGCCGTTCACCCACAGGGCGTGTTCCGGGCTGAACGGGGCGTCCGGCGGCAGCACCGGCACGCCCGGGGCGCCCGACGGGATGCCGGCCAGGAAGCCGGTCAGATACCGGCGTTCGTGTTCGGCCAGGACCGGCGGCGGCGCGGGCTCCAGACCGAAGGGGGCGGGCACGGACGCGGGGGCGGGCACGGCGGGCAATGCGACGGAGACCTCGGTGGGCGCCTGGGCCGTGGCCGTGCCACCCACCGGGGCCGGGGTCCGCACCGTCACCGGGGTCGCCGCCTTCGTCAGCGACACCGCGCACACCTTGAACTCGGGCTGGAACGACAGCGGGTCGACGGCGTCGCTGGTGACCGCGTTGACGCTCAGGTACTCCCCGAACAGGTCGTTCCAGTGGAACGGCGCGAAACAGCAGCCCGGCCGCACCCGGTCGGTGACGACCGCGGGCAGCACGGCCCGCCCGCGCCGCGACGCGACCTCCACCGCGTCCCCCTCGGCGAGACCCAGCTCGGCCGCGTCCTGCGGGTGCACCTCCACGAAGGGGCCCGGGTTGAGCTTGTTCAGCTTGGCGACCTTGGCCGTCTTCGTCAGCGTGTGCCACTGGTGCTGGAGGCGGCCGGTGTTGAGCACGTACGGGTAGTCGTCGTCGGGCATCTCCGCCGCCGGGATGTGCGGGCGGGCGTGGAACACCGCCCGGCCGCTCGCGGTCGGGAAGGTCGGCGAGCCGTCCTCACCGACGTACCGGATCGGGTTGCGGTCGGGGCCGTCGGCGCTCGCCGCCGGCCACTGCACGGGCGTCTCGCGCAGCCGCTCGTAGCTCACACCGCGCAGGTCCCAGCCGGTCGCCGGGTTCCAGGCGCGCTTGATCTCCTCGAAGATCTCCTCGGCGCTGTCGTACGCGAAGCCCTTCTCGTAGCCCATGGCGCGGGCCACGGCGGCGATGATCCGCCAGTCCGCCATCGCCTCGCCGGGCGGATCGGCGGCCGGCCGGGCGAGGGTCAGGTTGCGCTCGCTGTTGACCAGGACGCCCTCGGCCTCGGTCCACAGCGCGCCGGGCAGGACGACGTCGGCGTACGCGTTGGTCTCCGTCTCGGCGAACACGTCCTGCGCGACGACGAACTCGGCGGCCTCCAGGCCCTCGATGACCGTCTTGCGGTTCGCGACGGAGGCGACCGGGTTGGTGCAGATGATCCAGCAGGCCCTGATGTCCCCGTCGGCCATCTTCCGGAACATCTCGACCGTGCCCCTGCCGACGCCGTCGGCGCGCAGGGCGCCCGGCTCCAGCTCCCACAGCTCCTCGACGAAGGCCCGGTCGGCGTCGACGAGCACGGAGCGCTGCCCGGGCAGCCCGGGCCCCATGTAGCCCATCTCCCGGCCGCCCATGGCGTTGGGCTGGCCGGTGAGGGAGAAGGGGCCGGAGCCCGGACGGCAGATGGCGCCGGTGGCGAGGTGCAGGTTGACCAGGGCGTTGGTGTTCCAGGTGCCGTGCGTGGACTGGTTCAGGCCCATCGTCCAGCAGCTCGTCCACTCCCCCGCCTCGCCGATCAGCCGGGCGGCCTCGCGGATGTCGTCCTCCGGGATGCCGGTGATCTCCGCGACGGTGGCGGGCGGGTAGTCGGCGAGGAAGGCGGGCATCGCGTCCCAGCCCTCGGTGTGCGCGGCGACGAAGGCGGTGTCGATGTGGCCGTTCGCGTGCAGCAGGTGCAGCAGGCCGTTGAGCAGCGCGAGGTCCGTGCCCGGCTTGATCTGCAGGAACAGATCGGCCTTGGCCGCGGTGGCGGTGCGCCGCGGGTCGACGACGATCAGCCTGGCCCCCGCGGACTTCACCCGGTCCATCATCCGCAGGAAGAGGATCGGATGGCAGTCGGCCATGTTGGAGCCGATGACGAGGAAGACGTCGGCCCGGTCGAGGTCCTGGTACGAGCCGGGCGGCCCGTCCGCGCCCAGCGACAGCTTGTAGCCGGTGCCGGCGCTGGCCATGCACAGCCGGGAGTTCGACTCGATCTGGTTGGTGCGGACGAAGCCCTTGGCCAGCTTGTTCGCCAGGTACTGCGCCTCCAGGCTCAGCTGCCCGGAGACATAGAGGGCGACCGCGTCGGGGCCGTGCTCGTCGACGATCGCGCGCAGCCGGCGGCCGGTCTCGGCGACGGCGGCCGCCACGGTCGTGGGCTGCGGCTCCTCGCCGCGGTCCGCCCGGACGAGGGCGGTGGTCAGCCGGCCCGGTGCGGCGAGCATGTCCGCGGTGGTGGCGCCCTTGGTGCACAGCCGGCCGAAGTTCGCCGGGTGCTCCTTGTCCCCGGTCGCCTTCAGGACCGTACGCCGCCCGTCCGGTCCCCTGCCGATGTCGAGGACCATGCCGCAGCCCACTCCGCAGTAGGAGCAGACCGTCCGCACCGTCGTCGTGCCCTCACTTCGCGAGCCCGGCGCGGTCACGGGCGCCTCCCTTGCTGTGCTCGGTCCGATCTCACCTCTCGTGACGGTACGAACCGCTCATTACGCGGGTGTCTCTGCACCGGATCACCAGGGGTTAAGCGCACCGCACAGGGCCCGGGGGGCGGATGTGAGCACCGGCTCCGGCCGCCGGGCCGCAGGTGGCCTGCCGGCCCGAACCATCCGGCCCGTTCGAACGTATCCGTCATAGGGGAAAGGGGATGAGTCATATGTCGATCTCGGCACATACACCCCGTACGGCACTCCGTACGGCAGCGGGGGCCTTCTGCGCCGCTCTCCTCCTGGCCGCCTGTTCGAGCGGAGGCGGCGGTCACGCGAGCGGCTCGACCGCTTCCGGTACGCCCCAGGCGGGCTCGGGGACCCGGGTGACGGTCACGGAGACCGAGTACACGCTGAAGCTGCCCCGGACGTCGTTCGCACCAGGCACCTACACCTTCGTCTCCGACAACGCCGGCAAGATCACCCACGCCCTGTCCATCGACGGCCCCGGCGTGGAGGACGCCCGGACCAAGGACATCCCGCCGGGCCACGACGGGACGGTGACGGTGACGCTCAAGAAGGGCACGTACGACGTGTACTGCCCGGTCGACAGTCACAAGCAGCTCGGAATGAACCAGCACATCCAGGTCGGCTGAGGCACCCGGGGGCCGTCGGGCAGCAACCCGTCCCTGCCCGACGGACCGCCGCTACGCGCCGCCGCGGACGAAGACCGGCTTGAGGTGCTTCTCGGGGAGTGCGTCGGGCAGATGTTCCCAGTCGAGGACGTGCGAGACGACGCGCGCCGGGTCCACCTGGCCGGAGCGGGCGAGGTCGAGGGCGTCCGGGATGCGGGCCCGGACGTTGTCGCGGGCGATGCGCAGGGTGACGCCGGTGAGGTACATGTCGAGCAGGGGCAGCTCGCCGGGGTGGAAGTGGTTGCCCGCCGACTCGCAGATGCCCTCGGGAGCGAGGGACCTGACCGCCAGGCCGAGCTGGTCGACGCGTCCCGTCGCCTCCACGGCCAGGTCGAAGCCGTGGTGGACGGGTTCGAGCGTCTCGGCGGTGCGGGCGCCGTAGCCCTCGGCCAGCTTGCGGTGCTCCGGGTCGGGGTCGACGTACAGGACGTCCGAGGCGCCGAGGGCACGGGCGATGTCGCAGACGTAGAGGCCGATGCTGCCGCGGGCGACGACCAGGACGCGGGCCCCGGGCCGGTTCCTCAGATGGGGGGCGACCAGGCGCCAGGACAGGGACCAGTTGTCGCTCGCCGAGGCCATGGCCACGGGGTCCAGGTCGGCGGGCAGGGGGACGAGCATCGCGTCGGCCCACGGCACGCGGACCAGGTCGGACGCGCTGCGCATCCATGGCGCCGACGCCGACCGGGCGCCCTCACTCGCGGCGGCCCTCGTCGCACGCGTCACTCGGGGGCGAAGGAGAAGCTCCGCCACAGGCCGGAGGCCGGGACCACCTGGTCCGACGACTGCATGTCCACGTAGATGCTCGATCCGCCCGGCAGCACGGTGCAGTCGGGTGTCGTGTACAGGAGCATGCTGCTCAGCGTGTAGTTCTTGATGTGGGTCACGCCCTCGCGGAAACGGTGGCACCCGCGGATCGGCGGGTTCGTGAAGGTCTCCACATATCGGGCACCGGTGTGCGCCACGACCGTTCCGGACGCCTGGTCCTGGCAAGCGGTCAGCGCGATGCCGAGCGACACGACAGCGGTGAGTGCGGCCAGCGGCCGTGAGACACGCATGGAGCCTCCTGTACCGGGGAGCCGTCGGGACGTCGTTCCCCGGGCACCACTATCCGTCGGTACTCCGATCGGCGCCCCCGGCGAGTACGGCCGCTGCTGCATTCGGGTGAATTTCGCGACGGAAGCGAGAAACCGGGCGGCCCTACGGAGGGCACCCGGACACCTCACCCGGCGTGCAGGGCGCGGCCGCGGCCCCTTCACTGAGGTGAGAGGAACAGACAGCTCTCGGGAGTCGGTGGAGGCGCGGTATGGCAGTGCGAAAGAAGTGGACGAGGGGCACGGCGGGCGCGGCGCTGGCCCTGGCCGTCGGGGTCGCGGCGGCCGGATGTTCCGGCAGCGACAGCTCCGGAAACACGTCGGGCGTCGCCAGCAAGGCGGCATCGGCGGCCTCCTCCGCCGCCGCCTCCCTCGCCTCCAAGGCAGGCGACGCGCTGGCCTCGGCCTCGGCACAGGCCAGGAACAAGCTCGACTCGGTGAAGAACGGGGTGAAGGCCAAGGACGACGTGACGCTCGGCGCCCCCGCCCCCGACAGCGCGGGCAAGGCCACGGTCAAGGTGACCGCCAAGAACACCGCCGACTCCGCCAAGTCCTTCGCCGTCCAGGTCAACTTCACGGACAAGAGCGGCAACCTGCTGGACGTGACCGTGGCGACGGTCAAGGACGTGGGCGCGGGAGCCACCGGGGAGGCCACGGCCACCAGCAACCGCAAGCTGACCGGCGAGGTACACGCGGTGGTCGGCTCGGCGCTGCGCTACTGACCGCCGCCCGGAAGGGCGAGCCCGCGGTCGTACGCGAAGATCACCGCCTGCACGCGGTCCCGCGCGCCGATCTTGGCCAGGACCCGGCCCACGTGGGTCTTGACCGTGGATTCGGACAGGACGAAGCGGGCGGCGATCTCGCCGTTGGTCCAGCCCCTGCCGATGGCGACAAGGATCTCGCGTTCGCGCTCGGTGAGGGCGTTCAGACGCGCGTCCTCGGCCGGATCACCGGCGGGCCGCGGCAGGAGCCGGGCGAACTCGTCCAGCAGGCGCCGGGTGAGCGCGGGCGCGATCACGGCGTCCCCGACGGCGACCGCGCGGATGCCGGCCAGGAGTTCCTCGGGGCGCGCGTCCTTGAGGAGGAAGCCGCTGGCTCCGGCGCGCAGGGCCGCGTGGACGTACTCGTCCAGGTCGAAGGTGGTCAGGACGAGGACCCGGGAGCGGCCGCCGGACCCGGCGATACGGCGGGTGGCCTCGATGCCGTCCATGCCGGGCATCCGTACGTCCATCAGCACGACGTCCGGGCGCAGTTCGGCGGCCATGCGGACGGCCTCGGCGCCGTGCGCGGACTCGCCGACCACCTCGGTCCCGGGGACGGACTCCAGCAGCAGGCGGAAGCCGTAGCGCTGGAGCGGCTGGTCGTCGACGATCAGTACGGTCGTCACGCGGCACCGCCCGCCGAAGCCAGGTCCAGACAGACGGCCACCCGCCAGCCGCCGCCCGCCGGGCCCGCGCTGACCGTTCCGCCGTAGAGTGCCGCTCGTTCCCGCATGCCCACCAGGCCGTGCCCTTCCTCGTTCGGCGGTCCGGGCCGGACGGCCGGGCCGGTGTCCTGGACCCGGATGGTCAGCCGGGTGTCCTCGACGGCGATCGACAGACGGGCCCGGGTGCCGGCGCCCGCGTGCTTGAGGGTGTTCGTCAGGGCTTCCTGGGCGATCCGGTAGGCCGTCAGCTGCACCCCGTCGTCCAGGGCGTCGACGTCTCCGGCGGACCGGTAGACGACGTCCAGACCCGCTGCGCGCACGCCCTCGCACAGTGCGCCGATGTCCGCGATGCCGGGCTGCGGGCTGAGTTCGGGCGCACCCGGCGGGCCGTCGGCCGCCTCGCGCAGGACGCCGAGGACGCGCCGGAGTTCGCCGAGCGCCTGCCGGCCGGTGTCGCCGATGAGGTGCAGGGCCTCCTTGCCGCGTTCGGGAGCGGTGTCGCCGGCGTAGGCGCCGGCATCGGCCAGCGTGATGATGACGGACAGGTTGTGCCCGACGATGTCGTGCATCTCGCGGGCCACCCGGGCCCGTTCGGTGGCGGCGGCCAGCCTGCTGCGCTGGTCGCGCTCGATCTCCAGCCGGGCCGCCCGGTCCCGCAGTCCTGCGAGCTGGGCCCGGCGGATGCGCACCACCAGGCCGAGCGCCAGGGCCGCGGTCGCCGTGCTCAGCAGGAAGAACAGCGCGTCCCAGACGGACACGGCCGGTGAGACGCGCACCGCGACCAGCGCCATCCCGGCCGCGCTGGCCCCGCAGGCCCAGGGCAGCTGCCGCAGCCGCCCGTGCAGGGCCAGGCTGTACAGCGCTATGAAGAGGGCCACGTCCGCGCGCAGCGCCACATCGAGGGACCACTGCAGGACGAAGACGGCCCAGACGGCACCGAAGGCGGCGAGGGGCCGGCGCCTCCGCCACAGCAGCGGCAGCAGCAGACCCGCCTGCAGGGCGAACATGGCCGCCACGGACGGCCGGGTGAAGGTGAGCCGTGCGTGGCGCGGTCCGTCGCCGTCCCCGGCGCCCGCGTGCAGCAGGTCGGGCAGGCAGAACATCAGGAGGACCAGCAGCACCACCGTGGTGTCCAGCACCCACGGCCGGGCCCGGTCGGCCTGCCGGAGCCGCTGGCCCGCCCGGCCGAGCCGGGCGACCAGCGGCCCCATCCCACTGATGTCGTAGGCGGTCACGGCGGTCACCCGCCCATGGTGCACACGGCCGGCCGCCGTCGTGCCGTTCCCCCCGCCCTCGGACATCACCGTGTCCATCGCGTCCATGCTCAGGCGTCGCTGCGCACCAGCCGGTACGCCGCCCCCGCCAGCGCGAGTGCCGTCCAGCCGAGGAGCACCAGCAGTCCGGGCAGGGGCGACAGGGTGGTGGAGTCCTGGGTCACGGCGAACATCGCCTGGCCCGCGTGGCTCGGCAGGTAGGGGCTGATGTCGTCCTGCCAGGAACTGGGCAGGAGGGAGGTCAGTCCGGGGATGAGCATGAGGGTGCCGACCAGCACCGAGATGCCGCCGGCCACCGACCGCAGCAGCGCGCCCAGGGCGATCCCGACGACGCCGACCAGGCCGAGGTAGAGCCCGGCGCCCAGCAGGCTGCGGACGACCCCCGCGTGGGTCAGGTCCATCGCGGCGGGCGTGCCGGAGACGATGCCGCTGCCGAGCAGGAAGGCGACGAACGCCCCGACGGTGCCGACCACCAGCGCGACCAGCCCGAACACGGCCGCCTTGGACCACAGGACGGGCAGCCGGCGCGGTACGGCCGCCAGGGTCGAGCGGATCAGTCCGGTGGAGTACTCCCCCGCCATGACCAGCACGCCGAGGACGCCGAGCGCCAGCTGGGCGAAGTTGGTGCCGAAGAGGGACAGGCTCACGGCCGTCGCGCGGGCGAAGTCCGGGGCCATGCGGGGGGTGCCGACCATCGACCGGTAGCGGGCCGCGGCGATGAGTCCGAAGACGACGAGGAAGAGCAGGCCGAGGCCCAGGGTGATCCAGGTCGAGCGCAGCGACCAGAGTTTGGCCCACTCGGAGGACAGCACGCGCCGTCCGGTCACGCGGTAGGCGGGGCGGGTGGAAGCGGTGCGGGGTTCCTCGGCGGTGGCGGTGAGGGTGCTCATGCCGTCCTCCCGGCGGTCTCGGGGCTCTCGTTGCCGGTCGTGGAGCCGTGGTACTCCACGGCGTCCCGGGTCAGGTCCATGAACGCCTCCTCCAGGGAGACGGTCCGCGAGGTCAGTTCGAACAGCGGGATGCCGTGTGCGGCGGCCTTCAGTCCGATCTCACGGGCGGTCAGACCGGTGACCTGGAGTTCCTCGGAGCCGACGCGGCCGGTGATGTCGACGCCGGGGCCGGCCAGCACGTCCCGCAGCCGTGCCGGGTCCTCGGTCGCGACCCGCACCGTGTCGCCGCCCGCCTCGCGGACCAGGTCGCTCACGGTGGTGTCGGCCAGCAGCCGGCCCCGGCCCACGACGATCAGATGGTCCGCCACCAGTGCCACCTCGCTCATCAGGTGGGAGGAGACGAACACGGTCCGGCCCTCGGCCGCGAGCGAGGTCAGCAGGGTGCGGATCCAGCGCACGCCCTCCGGGTCGAGGCCGTTGACCGGCTCGTCCAGCATCACCGTCTGCGGATCGCCGAGCAGCGCCGCCGCGATGCCGAGCCGCTGGCCCATGCCTAGCGAGAAGGCACCGGCCCGCTTGCGGGCCACGCTGCCGAGCCCGGCCAGCTCGATGACCTCGTCGACCCGGCGGCGCGGGATGCCGTGGGTCAGGGCGAGCGCTCTGAGGTGCTGGTGGGCCGTGCGGCCCGGGTGGACGGACTTCGCCTCCAGGAGCGCCCCGACCTCCTGCAGCGGTGCCCGGTGGTGGGCGTAGTGGTGGCCGTTCACGGTGACGGAGCCGCTCGTCGGGGCGTCGAGCCCGACGATCATCCGCATGGTGGTGGACTTCCCCGCGCCGTTGGGCCCCAGGAAGCCGGTCACGGTGCCCGGCTTCACGACGAAGTCCAGCCCGTCGACGGCCGTCTTCCCTCCGTACCGCTTGGTCAGTTGCCGTGCGTCGATCATGCGCGTCGCTCTCCCTCGGCCTCGGGCGCCCGTCGCGTCCGGCGCCTCACCCGCAACGCTAAAGTCCGAATCGCCCGATTCCGTGGTACCGGGGGCTGAACGGGGCCCGGCCGGGTGGTACCGCGGTACTACGGCCCCACGACGCCGCCGGCCGCTCAGGCCGGCTGCAGCCGCTCCGTCAGTCCCGCCTCGGCGAACGCGGCCACCACGTCCTGCCTGGTCTCGGTGAAGTGGGCCCAGCTGTCGCAGTGGGCCGGGACCACGCGGCGGGCGTCGAGGAGGCGGGCGGCGGTCGCGGTTCCCGCGCCGTCGAGGACGAGGAGGGCGTCGTCGAGGACGGGCAGGCGGGGTGCGCCGGCGAAGAGGACGGCGGTGTCGACGGGGGCGTACCGGTCCGCGATCTCCTGGACGAGTTCGAGCGAGGCGTTGTCGCCGCTGACGTAGACGGTGGGCAGGTCGGCGGAGGTCAGGACGAAGCCGGTGACTTCGCCCACGATCGACTCGGAGCCCTTGGGGCCGTGCAGGCCGGGTGCGGCGGTGACGGTGACGGTGCCGCCGTCGGGGCGGGGCAGTTCGACGGACTCCCAGGGGACGAGGGCGCGGGCGGTGCCGCCGAGGCGGCCTGCGGCGCTCGGTGTGGTGAGGGTGCGGGGCACCTCGGCGAGCAGGGCACGGCCCGAGTGGTCGAGGTTGTCGGCGTGCTGGTCGTGGGAGAGCAGGACGACGTCCACGGGGCCGAGTTCGGCCGGGGTGAGGCGGGGCGGCGCGGTCTTGGTCAGGACCCGGCCGCTGGGCGAGGGGTAGTCGCCGGGGGCGTCGAAGGTGGGGTCGGTGAGGAGGCGGAGGCCGCCGTACTCGATGAGGACGGTCGGGCCGCCGAGGACGCGGACGGGCACCTGCTCGCTCGTGGGGTCGGAGTTCGGACCGGCTGCAGTCATGGGGGCACCTCGCGGAGGGTTGTCTCACGGATAGCTGTCTCACGGATAGAAATCTTCTATCCGTGATGAACGCTAGCCGCCTCTCACGGATGGATGCAAGCCGTACCATGAGACTCATGAAGGGGACCGTGACCGACGAGCCGACCGTGCACCCCGCGCCGGGCGCGGAGCAGTACGCCGCCCTCGACCTCGCCAACAGTGCCGTCGCCCTGCCCGGCGGCCAGCTCACCGACCTGCTCGAAACGCCCGCCGCGGCCGAACGCTGGCTCGTGGAGCACGGCCTGGCCCCGGCCGGCGCTCAGCTCCAGGAGACCTGCGCGGCCCGGCTGCGCTCCCTGCGCGAACAGATCCGCGCCCTGCTCGCCTCCCGGGTCGACGGGCACGCCGCCCCCGCCGACGCGCTGGACGCGCTCAACGACGCGCTCACCCGCGCCCCCGCGGCCACCCTGCTGCACTGGCACCCCGAACGCGGCCTCTACCGGGCGGCCTCGCACCCCACGACCCAGATCGTCGAGCACGCCCTGGCGGCCCTCGCCTCCGACGCCGCCGAACTGCTCACCGGCCCCGACGCCGGCCGTCTCACCGCCTGCGGCTCCAGCCCGTGCAACCGCTACCTCCTCCGGCACGGCCGCCGCCACTGGTGCTCCACCCGCTGCGGCGACCGCGCCCGCGCGGCCCGCGCCTACGCCCGCCGCACCGCGCCCGCGCAGCCGGACTGAACCGACCGGCGCGGACCGGCGCACGGCCGGACCGGACCGACCGGCGCATGGCCACTACACACACGACTCCCCCACCGAGATGACATGAACCATTCATCTACGGGCCGTCTGTGGCGCCCGGAAGCGACAGCATCCAGCCATTGACTCTCCCCGCGCGGGGACGCCGTTCCCGTACATGTCGCTTGATGTCGCATGGGGGGCCACACGTGGTGTCCGCCGTAGAGGGGCCCGGCAGAGCCGGGCCCAACAGATCCGACCCGCCCGAGAAACCTGAACGGCCGTTGCCCCGAAGGGCGTTCGCCGCACGGAGCCTCGGGGACCGGATCTTCCGGTATCAGCTGACCGCCACCGGCGTCGCCGTCCTGGCAGTCATGGCAGGTGTTGGCCTGTTTCTGCTGTTGAGGGCCGGACAGGCGCTCAGGGTCAGGGGGTTCGCCTTCCTCACCACCGCCGAGTGGCAGCCGGACGTCCACAAGTTCGGGATCGCCGCGGTCCTCACCGGGACGCTGCTCATCGCCCTGGTCGCCGTCGCCATCTCCGTACCGCTGGCCGTGGGCACCGCGCTGTTCATCTCCGACGTGGCACCACGCCCGCTGCGGCGCACGCTCGTGACCATGGTCGACCTGATGGCGGCCGTGCCGTCGGTGGTGTACGGGCTGTGGGGACTGTTCTTCCTGCAGGGGCATGTGATCGGGCTGTCGCGCTGGCTGTCCGACTGGTTCGGGTGGTTCCCGCTCTTCAAGGTGGACGGCACCCAGCCGGGTGAACCGCTGGCCACCGAGAGCGTCTACACCGCCTCGACCTTCATCGCGGGGCTCGTCGTGGCCCTGATGGTGGCGCCGATCCAGTGCTCGGTGATGCGCGAGGTGTTCGCCCAGGCCCCGGCCGGGGAGCGGGAGGGCGCCTACGCCCTCGGCGCGACCCGCTGGGGAATGATCCGCTCCGTCGTACTGCCGTACGGCAAGGGCGGGATCATCGGCGGCACCATGCTGGGGCTCGGCCGGGCGCTCGGCGAGACCATCGCCGTCTACCTGATCATCTCGCCCGTCTTCACCATCCAGCCGCACATCCTGCAGACCGGCGCGAACTCCGTCTCCTCCCTGATCGCCCTGCACTACGGCGACGCCTCCACCTTCGGCATGTCGGCACTGATGGCCGCGGGCCTGGCGCTGTTCCTGCTCACCCTGGCGGTCAACTTCACCGCGTCGACGGTCGTGGCCCGCTCCCGGTCCGGCGCACAGAGCGAGGCCTGACATGACTGTCGTGGAAGAGAACGCCGTACGCGACGACGTCGTCGGCAAGACCGCTGCCGCCGCGCAGCCCGCCGGTGAACTCCCGGACGTCCCCCGCCGGATCGGCGGCCCCACCCGCTCGGGGGTGCTGTCCCTGACCGGCGCCGCCGCCTCCGGACTCTGCACGGCCGTGCTGCTGTTCGGCCAGCTCGCCCCCTTCTCCGGCGGGCTGGGCTTCACCGTCACGGCCTACCTCGCCTTCCTCCTCGTCTACGCCGTGCTCACCGGCCTGGAGGAGAACGGGCAGGCGGTACGGGACCGGGTGATGACCGTCGTGCTGTGGAGCGCGGCCACCCTGCTGTTCGTCGCGCTCGCCCTGGTCGTCGGCTTCACCGCCTGGCGCGGCCGCGAGGCGCTGCCGCACGCCAACTTCTTCACCCAGGACATGCAGGCCGCGGGCCCGCTCGACCCGCTGACCAACGGCGGCATCGCGCACGCCATGCTCGGCACCCTCACCATGATCACCATCGCCCTGGTGATCACGGTCCCGCTGGGCCTGGCCTGCGCCGTGTACCTGAACCAGATCCCCGGGCGCTTCTCCCGCTTCGTCCGCACCATCGTCGAGGCGATGACCGCGCTGCCCTCGATCGTGGCCGGCCTGATGGTGTACGCCACCTGGATCCTCGGGCTCGGCATGCAGAAGTCGGGGCTCGCGGCGGGCTTCGCGATCAGCGTGATGATGCTGCCGATCGTGATCCGGGCGGCGGACGTGGTGCTGCGGCTGGTGCCGGGCACCCTGACGGAGGCGGCGGAGGCCCTGGGCGCCCCGCGCTGGCGCACGGTGTGGCACGTGGTCCTGCCCACCGCCCGCTCGGGTCTCGCCACGGCCGTCATCCTCGGCACCGCGCGCGGCATCGGCGAGACCTCGCCGGTGCTGCTCACCGCCGGGTTCACGGCGGCGCTGAACGCCGACCCGACGAACGGCCCGATGGTCTCCCTGCCCCTCGCCGTCTTCAACTTCGTCAAGTCTCCCCAGCCGGCGATGATCGCCCGCGGTTTCGGCGCGGCGGCGGTGCTGATGGCCCTGGTCCTGGTGCTGTTCGCGATCGCCCGCGTCATCGGTGGCCGCGGCCCCGGCCACCAGAGCAAGCGCCAGGCACGACGGGCGGCACGGGCGTCGCGGCGCGATGCGGATCGCTTCGCGGACCTGCACGCACCGGGTCTGACGCTGTTCGACGAGACGCCGCAGGACCGGCTCCCCGCGGCCGCCGACGGCGACTCGGCCCCGCAGGGGCCACCCGCACCCGACCACGAAAGCCGCACGGGTGGTGCGGGCGGGAAACCGGACCCGGCCGGGGGCCGGGTGCCCGCCCACGAACCCGCACCCGACAACGAAGGCAGCCTCTGATGCTCAGCCAACTCACCACCGCCCTACGACGGCTGGGCATCCTGGCCGCACTGATGGGCATCCTCGCGACAGCCACCCCGGCGTCGGCCGACACCTACACCCCCATCTCCGGCGCAGGCTCCACCTGGGCGGAGAACGCCGTGGACGAGTGGCGCCGCGCGGTGAACCAGTACGGCATGCGCATCAGCTACGCCGGCACCGGTTCCTCCGACGGCCGCCGCCAGTTCCTCAGCGGCACGGTCGACTTCGCGGTCTCCGACATCCCGTTCCAGACCCACCCGACGGACGGCTCCGCGGCCGAACGCCCGGCGGCGGGCTCGTACGCCTACATGCCCATCGTCGCCGGCGGCACCGTCTTCATGTACCACCTGACCGTCAACGGCAAGCGGGTCACCAACCTGCGTCTGTCCGGCGACGTCGTCACGAAGATCTTCACCGGGGTCGTCAAGACCTGGGACGACCCGGTGATCCGGGCCGACAACCCGGGCCTGCAGCTGCCCCACCGCACGATCGTCCCGGTCGTCCGCTCCGACGGCTCCGGCTCCACCGCCCAGTTCACGCTGTGGATGACCAACCAGCACAAGGCGCTGTGGCAGGACTACTGCCGCAAGGTGGGCCGCTCCGGCTCCTGCGGTCAGACCTCGAACTACCCGACCAGCCCCGGGATGATCGCCCAGTCCGGCGACCTCGGTGTGGCCGGCTACGTCGCCCAGAACTACGGCGAGGGCGCGATCGGGTACGTCAACTACTCCTACGCGCTCAACGCGCACTACCCGGTCGCCAAGATCCTGAACCACTCGGGCTACTACACCGAGCCGACCCCGCAGAACGTCGCGGTCTCGCTGCTCAAGGCCCGGATCAACACGAACAAGAACTCCCCGGACTACCTCACCCAGCAGCTCGACGGCGTCTACAACGACTCCGACAAGCGCAACTACCCGCTGTCCAGCTACTCGTACATGATCCTGCCGCTCAAGGTGCGGGGCACCTTCAGCACGGTCAAGGGCCGGACGCTGGGCGCGTTCTCGTACTACTTCATGTGCCAGGGCCAGCAGCAGGCGCCCAAGCTCGGCTACTCGCCGCTGCCGATCAACCTGGTCAAGGCCGGCTTCGACCAGATCCGCCGGATCCCGGGCGTGCAGGCGCAGAACATCGACATCAAGCGCTGCAACAACCCGACGTTCACCCCCGACGGCCACAACCGGCTCGCCGACACCGCGCCCTACCCGAAGCCCTGCGACAAGAAGGGCGCCCCGCCGTGCACCACGGGCAGCGGCGGCGCCAAGGGCGATGACGGCAACGGTGGCGCCAACGGCGGGTCCACGGCGGGCGGTACGTCGAACGGCGGCTCCTCCGCCTCCGGCGGAAACGGTACGACAGGCAGCGGCGGCAGCGGCGGCCCGTCCGTCGACCCGGACACCGGGCAGACCATCGCGCCGGGCGCGAGCGCGGGCGGCGGCTCGGGCGGCACCGGTACGGGCGCCGACAACACCGTCGCCCTCGCCCAGCCGGTCGCCGTCGCCGCCGGCCACGGCTGGACCGCGACCCAGACGCTGATGCTGCTGGCCGCGTTCCTGGTGCTCGGCCTGGTCCTGCTGCCCTCGGTCGTCTCCCGCCTGGTCGGCGCCCGGTCGCAGGACAGCGCCGAGGGCGGTGACCGGCGATGATCCGCAGACGGCCCGGCCGTGTCCGCGGCGCCCTGATCCGCCTCCTCGCCGGTGCGACCGTGGGCGCCCTCGCGGGCCTCGCGGTCGCCCAGGCGGCGCCCTCCGCGACCGCCGCCCCCGCCGGCTCGGCGGTCACCGTCTCCGGGCGGGGCGAGTTCAAGGACATGAAGTTCACCGTCGACCGGACGAGCCACCTCACCAGCCAGGCGATCAAGGTCTCCTGGAGCGGCGGCACGCCGACCACCTTCGCCGGCACCTTGTTCGACACCGACTTCGTGCAGATCATGCAGTGCTGGGGCGACGACGACGGCACCGTCCCGGGCAACCCCGGCCCGCCCCGCACCCAGTGCCAGTACGGCGCCTCCCCGACCACCGACCGCGGCAACTGGCCCGGCAACCAGCTGGACGACACCCGCCAGATCTTCTACAGCGCCGACCCCACCAACTACGGCCAGGACAACCGCTACGGCGCCGCCCAGCCCCCCGGTGTCCCGGGCGAGGTGCCGTTCAAGGCGGTCACCGGCGAGACGGTCCTCACCAACACCCAGAACAACCGGTTCTTCAACCACAACACCACCAACGAGGTCGACTTCGCCCGCACCGGTGCCGCCGGCACCGGCCAGGAGTACTTCGAGGTACAGACCGCCAACGAGGCCCCGCACCTGGGCTGTGGCTCCCCGGTCACCCAGAGCGGCGTCACCAGACCGCGCTCCTGCTGGCTGGTGATCGTCCCGCAGGGCCACCTCGACCTCGACGGAAAGCCGTACGCGGACCACAGCCAGGTCAACGCGGGCTCCCCGGTCTCCTCGACCAACTGGCAGAACCGCATCGCGATCCCGCTGCACTTCAACCAGGTGGGCAGCAACTGCCCGCTGGGCAGCGACGAGCGCCCCACCACCGGCAGCGAGCTGGTCGCCGACGCCGTGACCAGCTGGCAGGCGGCCCTGTGCCCGTCCGGCAAGGTGTACGGCTACACGGAACTCGGCGAGCCCGACACCCGCTCCCGGCTGGGCACCGACAAGACGTTCGGCCTCGGCTTCACCACCCGCGCCCTGGGCGCCGACGACGGCACGACGGCACCGGGCGGTACGACGACGTACGCGCCCGTGGCGCTGTCCGGCGCCGTCATCGGGTTCACGATCGAACGCAGACCCAAGGCCGGAGCGCCCGAGAACATCAGGAAACAGGCGGGCACCAAGGTCGAGTCGATCAGGCTGACCCCCCGGCTGGTCGCCAAACTGCTCACCGAGTCGTACCGCAACTCCACCTGGGGTTCGGTGCTCGGCGACAAGGCGGCCCACGGATACGGCTGGGCGAAGAACAACCCGGCGGGCCTGGCGAGCGACCCCGAGTTCATCGCCCTCAACCCCGAGTTCGCCTACCTCTCGGTCGCCGAGACCCCGGCCACCGACACCGACCTGCTCACCTCGCTCGGCCACAGCGACAGCGCCCGCGCGGTGTGGCAGTGGATCCTCTCGGACAAGGAGGCCCGGCAGTTCCTCTCCGGCGTCTCCGACGACTGGGGCATGCGGGTCAACCCGTACTACAGCACCAACACGGACCTGAACCCCTCCGGTCTCGCCTTCGACCCCGGGCACGTCGACGAGTACCCGAAGAGCGACCCCTGGTGCACGGTGCCGCCCGGCACCGACGCTCCCAAGGACGCCCGGCAGTGCATGACCGACTTCCACCCGTACGTCGACGACATGCACGCCGGCGCCCTGCACACCCGGCGCGCCGACACCCTCTGGAAGTCGACCTGGGACCCGCTGTCCAACCCGCCCGCGTACCGCAGCCCCGGCCCGCAGACGGTCGGCTCGCGGTTCGTCATCACGGTCACCGACGCGGCCTCCGCCGACCGGTACGGCCTGCAGACGGCCAGGCTGCGCAACACGGCGGGCAAGTTCGTCGCCCCCACCGCCACGGCCCTGACCGAGGCGGCCAAGAGCGCCTCCGGCAAGGACGTCGCCGAGATCACCCCGGCGAACGCCAAGGCGAAGGGCGCCTACCCGCTGGCCCAGCTGGTCTACGCGGCCGCGCGGCCGGGCTGGCTGAAGGCGGACGCCCGCGCGGACTACGCGGCGCTGCTGCGCTACACGGCGGGCGCCGGTCAGATCAGCGGCGCCGACCCGGGCCGGCTGCCCGACGGGTACGCCCCGCTCTCCCGCACGCTGCGCGACCGCGCGCTGAAGGCGGCCGAAGCGCTCCTGCACTACAAGGGGGCGCCCGCCACCGACGGTGACTCGGGCTCGGGCGGCACCGGCGGCGGCCAGTCCTCCGGCGGCACCGGCGACGGGTCGGGCGGCGCCACCTCCGGCGGCGCCTCCGGTGCCGGAGGCACGGGAGCGGACGGCGGCGCCAGTGCCACGCCCAGCGCCCGGGCCTCGTACGACGGCGGAAAGGCCGTGGAGACCACGGCTGCCGGGAACACCCCGGCCGACCCCGCGAATCCGCTCCGCTACGCCGTACCGGTCGGGGCCGCGCTCGGCGCCTTCGCCGGACTCGGCGCGCCCTTCGCGGGCGGCAGCCGGCTGAGGCTGCCCCTGCGGGTGCCGCTGCCCGGCGGCCGCACGGTGACCGTGGTGCCGGCCTTCTCCCTGCCCGAGCGGCTGCGCAGGCGGCTGCCCTGAGGCCCTGAGACCGGGGCGCCCGCACCGGGCGCCCCCCACAGACGGCCGCCCGCCCCGAAAGGCAGTCGGGGCGGACGGCCCGTACCACCCTGCCAGATCCCCTTCTCCCGCACCGACGCACTATCGTCAGGAGACTCTCGATGCGCAGAACGCGCTCTACGGCGGCGCTCGTCGCCGCGGCCGTGGTGGCCGGCGGCCTGGCTCTGGCCAGCCCCGCGTACGCCGACCCCACCCCCGCCGGTACCTTCCGCCAGCTGGTCGGCGTGGGCTCCGACACCACCCAGGACGTGCTCAACGCCCTGGCCGGTGACACCGTGAACGGCACGAGCTACACCGGTACGGCCGTCAAGTCGGCAGGCGGCGCGGGCATCGCCTCCTACGACGCGATCGAGCCCGGCACCGGCTCCACCACCTCGAACATCACCACCCGCTCGGGCGGCCCGTCCTTCCTGCGCCCCAACGGCTCCGGCAAGGGCCGCCTGGCCCTGAGCGAGTCGCTGACCGGTGACAAGTACCCGGACACCTCCGGCGTCGCCGTCAAGGGCCAGATCGACTTCGCCCGCTCCTCCAGCGGCCCGTCCACCTCCGGCACCGCGCTCACCTACATCCCGTTCGCCCGGGACGCGGTCGGCGTCGCGGTGAAGGGCTCGGCGCTGAACAGCCTGACGCAGGACCAGCTGCACGACATCTACTCCGGTGCGCTCACCCAGGTGAACGGCCAGACCGTGCACCCGAAGATCCCGCAGAGCGGCTCGGGCACCCGCAAGTTCTTCCTGTCCGCGATCGGCCTGACCGACGCCACGCTCTCCCCGAACATCCCGACGGTCCAGGAGAACCAGGGCGACGCGGCCCTCACCGAGGACGGCGCCCTGGTCCCCTTCTCGGTCGGTTCCTGGATCGCCCAGAACAACGGCGTCTCCCCCGACTTCACCAAGACCTCGGCGGCCGCGGGCGGTCACCTCGCCGCGGTGCAGCTGCCCGGCGACTCCGGTGCCACCAGCCCGGTGACCACGGTCAACGGCAAGCTCGCCCCGGTCAACGCCTACTACGAGAACTCCACCTTCGGCCGTGACGTCTACAACGTCGTGCCGTCCCGGGCGATCGACCCGACCAGCATCTTCTTCGACAAGGACCTCTACGACGTCTTCGTGACGGCCGGCAGCCACGAGGCCGCGATGGCCGCGGACTCCGCCGAGGGCGTCATCTCCGCCTTCGGCTTCGTGAACGAGTCGTACAACGGCTCGGTCAGCGTGGCCAAGCACGCCAAGCTGGGCGGCCTGGAGGAGTCGGGCATCGACGCCTCGACCCCCTCCGCGCCCACCGGGGTGAAGGGCACGCCGGGCGACGCGTCGCTGAAGCTGTCCTGGACCGCGCCGGCGCCCACCGGTCTGCCGCTCACCGACTACCGGGTCACGCTGACCGACTCGGACGGCGCCGTCGTGGCCGTCAAGGACGTTCAGGCGAGCTCCACCTCGTACACCTTCACGGGACTGGCCACCGGCAGCTACACCGCCACGGTCGCCGGCGCCAACCTCAACGGCACCGGCGCCACGGCCACCTGGTCCGGCTCGGTGAAGTTCAAGAGCACCACCACGGCGACCGCCGCGACCACCGCGTACGGCAAGACCCCGAAGGTCGTCGTCACCGTGGCCGGCTCGCACGGCGTGGCCCCCACCGGCAAGGTCACGGTGAAGGAGGGCTCCACGGTCCTCGGCACCGGCACCCTGGACGCGTCCGGCAAGGTCACCGTCGGCCTGTCGAACCACCTCAAGGTCGCCACGCACACGCTGACCGTCTCCTACGCGGGCAACGGCAAGCTCAACGCGTCCTCGACCACGGCCGGCCTGAAGGTCACCAAGGCGACGCCGTCGGTCAGCTCCACCGCGCCCGCCTCCATCAGCCACACCGCCCAGGCCAAGGTGACCGTGAAGGTCACCGCGACCGGCACCACCCCGGGCGGCACCGTGCGCATCTACGAGGGCACCAAGGTGCTCGCCACCGGCAAGCTGAGCGGCGGCAAGGTGACCATCACCCTGCCGAAGCTGAGCCGCGGCAAGCACACGCTGCACGCCTTCTACGCGGGCTCGACCACGGTCGCGGCCAAGGCCGGCGCCAACTTCACCGTCAAGTCCACCTGACCCGCCCGGCTGCCGGGGAGACCAGTCCCGTCTCCCCGGCAGCCCCCCACCCCCAGCGAAGGAGGCGGGCCGACGTGACCGTCGCCGTACCGACCACGCTCGCACCGGCCGCGCCGCGCACCCGCGTCCGCGGTGTCACCGCAGTCCGCCACCTGGCCCGCGGCGGCCTGCTCAGCCTCGCAGCCCTGCTGCTCGGCATCACCGCCCAGCTGCTGCTCGTCAGCGGCATCCAGCAGCACAGCGCGCAGCACGCCGCGTTCGACGAGCTGCGCGAGCAGCTCGCCCTGGGCACTGCCCCCGTGTCCCAGACCGACCAGCAGGGCAAGCTGCTCGCGCCGGGCACCCCGGTCGCGCTCATCGACGTACCGCGACTCGGCCTGAACCAGGTCGTGTTCGAGGGCACCGACTCCGCCGTCACGACCGACGGCCCCGGTCACCGCCGGGACACCCCGATGCCCGGGCAGGCCGGGACCAGCGTGCTGATGGGCCGGGCCGCCGCGTACGGCGCCCCGTTCGGGCAGCTGGCCGACCTCACCGCGGGCAACACCTTCACCGTGACCACCGGCCAGGGCAAGGCCGAGTACCAGGTCATCGACGTACGGCGGGCCGGCGACCCGGCACCCGCCCCCGCCGCCGCGGGCAAGGGCCGCCTGGTGCTGGTCACCGCGACCGGCCCCCGCTTCATGCCCGGCGGCATCCTGCGCGTCGACGCCGACCTGGTCTCCGCGCCCTTCCAGACCCCGGCGGCCGTGATCCGCTCCGGCACCCTGCCGGACTCCGAGCAGCCGCTGGCCCGCCCCTCCGGGGTGCCCTGGCCGCTCGTGCTGTGGCTCCAGGCGCTGCTCCTCGCCTCCATCGCCGCGGTGTGGACGTGGCACCGCTGGGGCCGCCACCAGACGTGGATCGTCTTCGCGCCGGTCGTCGCCGTGCTGGGCCTCCAGGTCGCCACACGCACCACCGAGCTGCTCCCGAACCTGCTCTAGACCTGCCCGACCAGAGGTGGCCACCATGACCGAGACCGCAGTGACCGACACCGCAGTGACCGACACCGCCGTCGGCGACACCGCCGTACTGCCCGTCGCAGCCCCCGTCCCCGGCGCCGCGCCCGCCACCCTGGAGGCCCGCGCGGTCTCGGCCTGGTTCGGCAGCCACCAGGTGCTCAGCCGGGTCTCGCTGACCATGCCCGCGGGCCGGGTGACGGCCCTGATCGGCCCCTCCGGCTGCGGCAAGTCGACCTTCCTGCGCACCCTGAACCGCATGCACGAGCTGATCCCCGGCGCGGCCTTCGGCGGCGAGGTGCTCTTCGAGGGCGAGGACATCTACGCGCCCGAGCGCCGCCTGACCGACGCCCGCCGCCGGATCGGCATGGTCTTCCAGAAGCCCAACCCGTTCCCCGCGATGTCGATCTACGACAACGTGGTGGCCGGCCTCAAGCTCACCGGCACCCGCGTGAACCGCCGCGAGAAGGACGAGCTGGTGGAGGAGTCCCTGACCCGCGCGGGCCTGTGGAAGGAGGTCCGCGACCGGCTCCGCCGGCCCGGCGGCGCACTGTCGGGCGGCCAGCAGCAGCGCCTGTGCATCGCCCGCGCGCTGGCCGTACGGCCCCGGGTCCTGCTCATGGACGAGCCGTGCTCGGCGCTCGACCCGACCTCCACCCGCCGGGTCGAGGAGACCATCCACGAACTCGCCGGCCAGGTCACGATCGTGATCGTCACGCACAACATGCAGCAGGCGGCCCGCGTCTCCGACCAGTGCGCCTTCTTCCTCGCCGAGCAGGGCACCCCCGGCGGGATCGTCGAACACGGCATGACCGAGCAGATGTTCAACGCCCCGGCGGACCAGCGCACGGCTGACTACGTGGCGGGCCGCTTCGGCTGAGACGTGCCGGCACCGGCGGACCGCGAGGGCCGCCTCGACGGCGCGGTCCCGGGGCGCGCCGGCCGGGCGTCAGCGCCCGCGCTCCCCCGTTCTCGGCGGCCGCGTGGGCCGCGCCCGCCGGGCGCGGCCCACG